>NZ_JAAAFU010000075.1:527345-589641 GCF_019352905.1 Pseudomonas sp. Xaverov 83
TCCAGCCGCCACGGTGGCAGGAAGCGTTCTTCTCAGGGATACCGCGCAACAGCAGGATGGCCTCGGCCAATACCAGCTCAGCCACAGAGCGGGTGTTGGAGTACGGTGCGTTGAACACCGCGATGCCGCGCTCGCGCGCTGCGTTGAGGTCGACCTGGTTGGTGCCGATGCAGAAACAACCTACAGCGACAAGCTTCTTGGCGTGATCGAAGATCTCTTCGGTCAGCTGAGTGCGGGAGCGAATGCCGATGAAGTGCGCGTCGGCGATCTTTTCCTTGAGCTGGGCTTCCGGCAGAGAACTGGTGATGTACTCAATGCTGGAGTACCCAGCAGCCTTCAGAACGTCGACGGCCGATGGGTGGACGCCTTCCAGAAGAAGGAACTTGATCTTGCTCTTATCGAGAGAAGTCTTGCTCATCTGCGTAAACCTGTATCCCGGAGAAAAATGGCAGGGAATCGGATCACGTAAGCTGACCCGGACGGCAGGAAAGCCGTCACCGCAGAACGCCCTTGGGCACTATCCTGCGGGGGCGGTATGCTAGCATACGTGCCCCGCTAAACACCCATTCCTGCGACGTGAAGCGTTCTCAGGATGACCATGAATTGTTCGAGAGTTCTGTCGATGACCCATCCTGCCCTGATTGATGAGCTGAAGACCCTGGTTGAGCCTGGCAAGGTCCTGACCGATGCTGACTCCCTTGAGGCTTATGGCAAGGACTGGACCAAGCATTTCGCCCCGGCCCCGGTCGCCATCGTCTTCCCGAAGACCACCGAACAGGTGCAGGCCATCGTCCGTTGGGCCAATGAACACAAGGTGGCGCTGGTGCCGTCCGGTGGTCGTACCGGCCTGTCGGCTGCTGCGGTGGCAGCGAATGGCGAAGTGGTTGTGTCCTTCGACTATATGAACCAGATCCTCGACGTGAACCTCACCGACCGCACCGCCGTGTGTCAGCCGGGCGTGGTCACCAAGCAATTGCAGAACGTCGCCGAAGAAAAAGGCCTGTACTACCCGGTGGATTTCGCCTCGTCCGGTTCCAGCCAGATTGGCGGCAATATCGGCACCAATGCCGGCGGGATCAAGGTGATTCGCTACGGCATGACCCGTAACTGGGTCGCCGGCATGAAAGTCGTCACTGGTAAGGGCGACCTGCTGGAACTGAACAAAGACCTGATCAAGAACGCCACCGGCTACGACATGCGCCAGCTGTTTATCGGCGCGGAAGGCACCCTGGGGTTTGTGGTCGAAGCGACCATGCGCCTGGACCGTGCGCCGAAAAACCTCACCGCCATGGTGCTCGGCACCACCGATTTCGACTCGATCATGCCGGTGTTGCACGCCTTCCAGAGCAAGCTGGACCTGACCGCGTTCGAGTTCTTCTCCGACAAAGCCCTGGCCAAAGTCCTCGGTCGCGGCGATGTTCCGGCGCCGTTCGAGTCCGACTGCCCGTTCTACGCGCTGCTGGAATTCGAGGCGACCACCGAAGAAGTAGCCAACGACGCCCTGGCCACGTTCGAACACTGCGTGGAGCAGGGCTGGGTGCTCGACGGCGTGATGAGCCAGAGCGAAACCCAACTGCACAACCTGTGGAAGCTGCGCGAGTACATCTCCGAGACCATCTCCCACTGGACGCCGTACAAGAACGACATTTCGGTGACTGTGTCGAAAGTGCCGGCCTTCCTGAAGGAAATTGACGCGATCGTCGGCGAACACTACCCGGACTTCGAAATCGTCTGGTTCGGCCACATCGGCGACGGCAACCTGCACCTGAACATCCTCAAGCCGGAAAATCTGAGCAAGGACGAGTTCTTCGCCAAGTGCGCCACCGTCAACAGGTGGGTGTTCGAGACCGTGCAGAAGTACAACGGCTCGATCTCCGCCGAACACGGCGTGGGCATGACCAAGCGCGACTACCTGACCTACAGCCGCTCGCCGGTTGAAATCGAATACATGAAAGCAGTGAAAGCGGTGTTCGACCCGAACGGGATCATGAACCCGGGCAAGATTTTCGCTGTTTAACAGTCCCTGAAGGAGTCGGTCCATGAGCTACCAGCACAAGTATGTCGACGGCACCAATATTCACTTTCCCCTGGGGAAAGTGGTGTGCATCGGGCGTAACTACGCCGAACACGCCAAGGAACTGGATAACCCGGTGCCTACCGAGCCGCTGCTGTTTATCAAGCCAGGTAGCTGCGTGGTGGCGCTGGAAGGTGGTTTCGCCATCCCTACCGAGCGCGGTTCGGTGCACTACGAAGCGGAAATCGCCGTGTTGATCGGCAAGCCTCTGTCGGCCAAGCCGAGCCGCGAGGAAGTGCTGGACGCCATCTCCGGCTTCGCCCCGGCCCTCGACCTGACCCTGCGGGATAAACAGGCCGAGCTGAAAGCCAAGGGCCTGCCGTGGGAAATCGCCAAGTCGTTTGATGGCGCGGCAGTGATTGCCCCGTTCGTGGTCGGCAGCACGTTCCCGGACGTGACCGACATCGGCATCCGCCTGACCATCAATGGCGAAGTGCGCCAGGACGGCAACAGCGCGATCATGCTCAACCCGATCATCCCGATGATCCAGTACATGGCCGGCTGCTTCTCCCTGCAGGCCGGGGATGTGATCCTCACCGGCACACCGGCCGGCGTGGGCCCGCTGAATGTGGGTGACGAGCTGGTGCTGGAATTGCCGGGTGTGAGCCGTTTCGAAAGCAGCGTTCGCTAAATACCTGGCGAAACGCGGTTCAAAATGTGGGAGCCGGGCTTGCCCGCGATAACGGTGTGTCAGTCGCCTTAAATGTTGACTGGCCCGCCGCCATCGCGGGCAAGCCCGGCTCCCACATTGTTTTGTGTTTGCCTGGAAGCACCGGTTTTTGCATTTTTTTCACACCCCATCCGGATAATCCTCAGCCTCCTGCGCGCGGACCTTGTGATCCTGTGCTATCCCCTAAAGCTGACTTTCTGGAAAGCGTAATGGCCGTGCCTCTCCCATCCGTAAAACCCTCGTTGCGTTCACGCCTTGCCATGCGCTGGTATTCCTGGCTGTTCCTGGCCGGCGCGATCATTTACGGCGTGGTCTGGGCGATGCATTGGGATGACCGTGGCGTGCTGTGGGTGGCGGAGGGCTTCGAAACCCCGACCGAGCGCCTGGAAAGCGTCTGGCTCCCGGACTACCGCGCGGTGATCGATGCCAAGTTGTTGCCCGGCATGGAGAAGGACGAAGCCTCGGACCTCACCTACAACCCGCTGACCAAGACCCTGTTCTCGGTCATGGGCAAAAACCCGTTCCTGGTTGAATTGACCCTGCAAGGCGACGTACTGCGCAAGATGCCGCTCAACGGCTGGAACAACCCGGAAGGCGTGACCATGATGGAAAACGGCTTGATGGCCGTGGTCGATGAGCGTCAGCACAGCCTGACCATCATCAAGGTCGACCCGCAGACCCAGCAGTTGAACAAAGCCGATTTCCCGTCTTACGACCTTGGCCCGTCGAAGGACCAAAACAAAGCCTTTGAAGCCGTGACCTGGGACAAGCGCAACCAGCAACTGATCCTCGGCGAAGAGCGCCCACCGGCGCTGTTCACCTGGAAAAGCGACGGCAGCCAGACCCTCACCGGCGACAAGCAAAAGCTCGCCAGCACCGAGCTGGACATGCGCAACCTCTCAGCGCTGACCGTTGATCCGCGTACCGGCCACCTGCTGGCGTTGTCGGCGGATTCCCATCTGTTGCTGGAACTGGACGAGAAGGGCGAGCAAGTCAGCTTCATGACGTTGCTCGGCGGCTTCAATGGCTTGAAGAACACCATTCCTCGTGCCGAAGGCGTGACCATGGACGAGAGCGGCACGCTGTACATGGTCAGCGAGCCGAACCTGTTCTATCGCTTCGAGAAGCAGAAACAGTAGTTCGATTACGTCAGATTTCTCTCTATCTGCGGCATCCGCCAGACACCCGGGGCGTTTAAGTTTAAATTCAGGCGACCGTGATATTCATTCGCCAGTTTTCACTTTGAGCCCCGCCCGATGCGTCGACTTGCCCGTCCAAAGCCTGCCTTTTTCATCCTGATCCTGATCGCCCTGGTGGCTGTCGGCGTGGTCGCGCAGCAATTGCGCCTGTTCGAGCGTGCCTGGTTCAACTGGCAGTCGTGGCGTAATCCCGCCGGTGAGCACTCCATTGGCCTGGGGAATTACCAGGTGGCTTTGGAGGCGCAGGTGATCGACGGTCTCAACGATGATGTCTCGGCCCTGACCTTCGATCCGGTGCGCAACAGCCTGTTTACCGTGACCAACAAGAATGCCGAGCTGGTGGAGCTGTCCCTGGACGGCAGAATCCTGCGACGCATTGCGCTGGTGGGTTTTGGCGACGCCGAGGCTGTGGAGTACATCAGCGACAACACCTACGTCATCAGCGACGAGCGCCAGCAGCGGCTGATCAAGGTCCACGTGGATGACGACACCAAATTCCTTGATGCCGCCGACGCCGAGCAAATGACCCTCGGCGTGCACCTGGGCGGCAACAAGGGCTTCGAAGGCCTGGCCTATGACTCGGTGGGCAAGCGTTTGTTTGTGGCCAAGGAACGCGACCCGATGCTGATCTACGAGGTCCACGGCTTTCCCCATTTCAAACCGGAAAAAACCTACTCGGTGCACGTGATCAACAACCCCAAGCGCGATGCCGGATTGTTTGTGCGTGACCTGTCGAGCCTGCAATACGATGAGCGCAGCGGCCATTTGCTGGCGCTGTCGGATGAGTCATTCCTGGTGTTGGAGCTGGATATCGACGGTCGTCCCCTGAGCAGTTTGTCACTGCTCAAGGGGCGTCATGGCCTGAAGCAGCGCGTGCCTCAGGCCGAGGGGATTGCCATGGACAACGACGGCACGTTGTACATGGTCAGTGAGCCGAACTTGTTCTATGTGTTCAAGAAATGAACCCGATCCCAGCCATGGCGAAGATCGAAGGTGGGAGCTGGCTTGCCTGCGATGCAGGCGACGCGGTCTTTCAGTAGTGCCGGGGCGATGCCATCGCAGGCAAGCCAGCTCCCACACTGGGTCTGTGGTGCTTTTATGCCTTAAGGGTTTTCACGCCTTCCGGGGTGCCCAGCAGCAGTACGTCAGCCGGACGGGCCGCGAACAGGCCGTTGGTGACGACGCCGACGATGGCATTGATCTGACGCTCCAGTTCCACCGGGTTGGTGATCTGCATGTTGAACACGTCGATGATGATGTTGCCGTTGTCGGTCAGCACGCCTTCGCGGTACACCGGGTCGCCGCCCAGCTTCACCAGCTCGCGGGCCACGTGGCTGCGGGCCATCGGGATCACTTCCACCGGCAGCGGGAACGCGCCGAGGACGGGCACCAGTTTGCTGGCGTCGGCGATGCAGATGAAGGTTTTGGCCACGGCCGCGACGATCTTCTCGCGGGTCAGGGCTGCGCCGCCGCCCTTGATCAGGTTCAGGTGCGCGTCGCTTTCATCGGCGCCGTCGACGTAGAACTCCAGGTCGCTGACGGTGTTCAGCTCATATACCGGGATACCGTGGCCCTTGAGCCGCGCAGCGGTGGCTTCGGAACTGGCAACCGCGCCGTCGAACGCGCCCTTGTGCAGGGCCAGCGCATCGATAAAGCAGTTGGCGGTGGAGCCGGTGCCGACACCGACGATGCTTTTATCGTCGAGTTTAGGAAGGATTAAATCGACGGCGGCCTGGGCCACTGCCTGTTTGAGTTGATCCTGGGTCATGCGGGCTCCGGAACGGGCGGGGAGTAAAGAGGGGCGCGAGTATAACCCAACAAAACCTCGGTTTTCGTGTGGTCGCCCGGCCAAACGCTGGGTTAGACTCCTTGGCCCTGCCCAACCCGCCCAGTGATGCTTTCCGATGCTTGAACAGTACGTCAAAAAGATCCTCACCTCGCGCGTTTACGACGTTGCCGTAGAAACCCCGCTGCAGACCGCCCGCCAGCTCTCCGAGCGCCTGGGCAACAAGGTCTGGCTCAAGCGCGAAGACTTGCAGCCGGTGTTCTCGTTCAAGATTCGCGGTGCCTACAACAAGCTGACCCAATTGAGTGCCGAAGAACGGGCGCGCGGTGTGGTCACCGCTTCAGCGGGCAACCACGCCCAGGGCCTGGCCCTGGCGGCCAAGGTGCTGGGGGTCAAGGCCACCATCGTGATGCCCAAGACCACCCCCGAAATCAAGGTCGAAGGCGTGCGCTCCCGTGGCGGCAAAGTGGTGTTGCACGGGGATTCGTTCCCGGAAGCGCTGGCGTATTCGCTGAAGCTGGTCGACGAAAAGGGCTATGTCTACATTCACCCCTACGATGATCCGCACACCATTGCCGGGCAGGGCACCGTGGCAATGGAGATCCTGCGCCAGCACCCGGGGCCGCTGGACGCGATTTTCGTCCCGGTGGGCGGCGGTGGCCTGATCGCGGGTATCGCGGCCTACGTGAAATACCTGCGGCCTGAAATCAAGATCATTGGCGTCGAGCCGGACGACTCCAACTGCCTGCAAGCCGCCATGGCGGCGGGCGAGCGCGTGGTCCTGCCGACCGTGGGCATCTTCGCCGACGGCGTGGCGGTGGCGCAGATCGGCCAGCACACCTTCGACATCTGCAAGGACTACGTGGATGAAGTGATCACCGTCAGCACCGATGAAATCTGCGCGGCGATCAAGGACATCTACGACGACACCCGCTCCATCACGGAGCCGGCTGGCGCCCTGGGCGTGGCGGGCATCAAGAAGTACGTCGAGACCCGTGGCATCACCGGGCAAACCCTGGTGGCCATCGATTCCGGGGCCAACGTCAACTTCGACCGCCTGCGCCATGTGGCCGAGCGCGCCGAGCTGGGTGAAGGCCGCGAAGCCATCATCGCCGTGACCATCCCCGAGAAGCCGGGCAGCTTCAAGGCCTTCTGCGAGGCCGTGGGCAAGCGCCAGATCACCGAATTCAACTACCGCTACCACTCCGGCCGCGAGGCGCACATTTTTGTCGGCGTGCAGACCCACCCGGAAAACGACCCGCGCAGCGCACTGATCGCCAGCCTCACCAGCCAGGGTTTCCCGGTGCTGGACCTGACGGAAAACGAACTGGCCAAGCTGCACATCCGCCATATGGTCGGCGGCCATGCGGCACACGTCAGCGACGAAGTGGTGTTCCGCTTCGAATTCCCGGAACGTCCGGGGGCGCTGTTCAACTTCCTCAACAAATTGGGCGGGCGCTGGAATATCTCGATGTTCCACTATCGCAACCACGGTGCTGCCGATGGGCGCGTGGTGGCGGGCCTGCAAGTGCCGGCGGACGAGCGCCACCTGGTGCCGGCGGCGCTGGAAGCCATTGGCTACCCGTACTGGGATGAAAGTGATAACCCGGCCTACCAACTGTTCCTCGGTTGAGCGACTACGCTGACTGAGCGGCCTACAAGGAATCGAGAACATGGAAACGCTGACCACCCTTAAAGTTATCCACATCGCGGCCACGGTGTTGCTGCTGCTCAGCGGTGTCGCGCTGGCGGTGCTGGCCTGGCGCAAGCGCAGTGCGGGGCCGGCCTATACCGTGCAGCGGCCTTGGGTGTTTGTGTGGCTGTTGATGGGAATTTGCGTGGTGAGCATGCCGTTCACTGGCTGGTGGCTGGCGCACCTGATCGGCTGGCCGCTGGGGCAAACCTGGATTCTGGGTTCAAGCGTGATCTACACCGTGGCGGCGCTGAGCTGGTTCTGGCTGGTGGCGCGGCTTAATCGACTGCGGTTGGGCGGGGCGGGGAGTGTGAACTTCACCGTGGCGCTGGCGGTTGTGAGCCTGGTGGGGTTTGTGGCGATTGCCGGGTTGATGGGTGCCAAACCCGTTTAAGACTTGAAACCGGGTCGCCTTCATTCGCGAGCAAGCCCGCTCCCACATTCGACTGCATTCCAAAGATGGAACTCGATCAAATGTGGGAGCGGGCTTGCTCGCGAAAGCGTTATCAGCTGCGCAGAGTAATTACCGGCCAACCACGCTTCTCAGCCTCAGCCCGCAGATTAGGATCCGGATCCACTGCCACTGCATGCGTCACCTGCTCCAACAGCGGCAGGTCATTCATCGAATCGCTATAGAAGTAACTGTCCTCCAGGCTAAACCCGGTCTCTTCCAACCAACGATTCAAGCGCGTCACCTTGCCCTCCCGGAAGCACGGTACATCGGTGCTGCGTCCGGTGTAGCGGCCGTTTTCCATCTCGCATTCGGTGGCGATCAGGGTTTCCACGCCCAGGCGTGCGGCAATTGGCGCGGTGACGAAACGGTTGGTGGCGGTGATGATCACCAGCTTGTCGCCCGCTGCCCGGTGCTTGGCCAGCAATTCAACCGCCTGGGGCAGCATGATCGGCTCGATGCAGTCGCGCATGTAGTCACGGTGCCACTCATCCAACTGGGCCATCTCGGTGCGGCCGAGGATTTCCAGGCAGAAGTTCAGGTACTCGGCGTTATCCAGCGTGCCGGCCAGGTAATCCTGGTAAAACTCATCGTTGCGGGCCTTGTAGGCCACGGCGTCGAGAATTCCGCGTTCACAGAGGTAATCGCCCCAGGCGTGATCGCTGTCACCCCCCAAAAGCGTGTTGTCCAAGTCGAATAAAGCCAGGCGCATTGCAGTTACTCGCTGAAAAGTCTGTAAAAAGGCGTCCAGAATACGGTCTTTTCACAAGAGTGCACATAAGGTAAGCAGCCTCGTTGCCGCTGTATCAATCTTTGTGGAACAATGCGGTGACATGCGTTTGCGAGGTTGTTGCCGTGATCGACCCCGATGGTTTCCGTCCTAATGTCGGGATTATTCTTACGAATGATGCCGGACAGGTGCTATGGGCTCGCCGTATCAACCAAGATGCCTGGCAGTTTCCTCAAGGCGGAATCAACCCCGACGAAACCCCTGAAGACGCCTTGTACCGTGAGTTGAACGAAGAAGTAGGCCTTGAACGTGAAGATGTGCAAATTCTGGCCTGCACACGAGGCTGGTTGCGCTATCGTTTGCCGCAACGTCTGGTGCGTACCCACAGCCAACCGCTGTGCATCGGCCAGAAACAGAAATGGTTTCTCCTGCGCCTGATCTCCAACGAGCAGCGGGTGCGGATGGATTTGACCGGTAAACCGGAGTTCGATGGCTGGCGCTGGGTCAGTTATTGGTATCCGTTGGGCCAGGTGGTGACATTCAAGCGCGAGGTTTATCGTCGCGCTCTTAAAGAGCTTGCCCCGCGCCTTTTAGCGCGCGACTGACGACGGAGTTCGACCCCGAGCCATGCTCAATACGCTGCGCAAGATCGTCCAGGAAGTTAACTCCGCCAAGGATCTCAAGGCGGCGTTGGGGATTATTGTGTTGCGCGTCAAGGAAGCCATGGGCAGCCAGGTCTGCTCGGTTTACCTGCTGGACCCCGAGACCAACCGTTTTGTCCTGATGGCCACCGAGGGCTTGAACAAGCGCTCCATCGGCAAGGTCAGCATGGCGCCCAATGAGGGTCTGGTGGGGCTGGTGGGGACGCGTGAAGAACCCCTGAACCTCGAAAACGCTGCCGATCACCCGCGTTATCGCTACTTTGCCGAAACCGGCGAAGAGCGCTATGCCTCGTTCCTCGGTGCACCGATCATTCACCACCGCCGCGTTGTCGGCGTGTTGGTTATCCAGCAGAAAGAACGCCGCCAGTTCGACGAGGGTGAAGAAGCCTTCCTCGTGACCATGAGCGCGCAGCTCGCCGGGGTTATCGCCCACGCCGAGGCCACCGGTTCGATTCGCGGCCTGGGGCGCCAGGGCAAGGGTATCCAGGAAGCCAAGTTCGTCGGCGTACCGGGTTCGCCGGGCGCTGCCGTCGGTACAGCGGTGGTCATGCTGCCGCCGGCCGACCTGGACGTGGTGCCGGACAAGACCGTCACCGACATCGACGCTGAAATCATCCTGTTCAAGACCGCCCTCGAAGGCGTACGCAATGACATGCGCACCCTGTCGACCAAGCTGGCCACCCAGCTGCGGCCTGAAGAGCGGGCGTTGTTCGATGTGTACCTGATGATGCTTGACGACGCGTCCCTGGGCAGCGAAGTCAAGGACGTGATCAAGACCGGCCAGTGGGCCCAGGGCGCGCTGCGCCAAGTGGTCACCGATCACGTCAACCGTTTTGAACTGATGGACGACGCCTACCTGCGCGAACGCGCCTCGGACGTGAAAGACCTCGGTCGCCGCCTGCTGGCCTACCTGCAGGAAGAACGCTCGACCACCCTGGTGTACCCCGATAACACCATCCTGATCAGTGAAGAACTGACCGCCACCATGCTCGGCGAAGTGCCGGAAGGCAAACTGGTGGGCCTGGTCTCGGTATTGGGTTCGGGTAACTCCCACGTCGCGATCCTGGCCCGGGCCATGGGCATTCCGACGGTGATGGGCCTGGTGGACCTGCCGTATTCCAAGGTCGACGGCATCGAAATGATCGTCGACGGCTACCACGGCGAGGTCTACACCAACCCCAGCGAAGTGCTGCGCAAGCAATACGCTGAAGTGGTGGAAGAAGAACGCCAGCTGTCCCAGGGCCTCGACGCCCTGCGGGAACTGCCGTGCGTGACCCTCGACGGCCACCGTGTACCGCTGCTGGTCAACACCGGCCTGCTGGCGGACGTGGCACGTGCACAACAGCGCGGCGCTGAAGGTGTCGGGCTGTACCGCACCGAAGTGCCGTTCATGATCAACCAACGTTTTCCGAGTGAGAAGGAGCAGCTGGCGATTTATCGCGAGCAACTGTCCGCCTTCCATCCGTTACCGGTGACCATGCGCAGCCTGGACATTGGCGGCGACAAGTCACTGTCGTATTTCCCCATCAAGGAAGACAACCCCTTCCTTGGCTGGCGAGGTATTCGCGTTACCCTCGACCATCCTGAAATCTTCCTCGTCCAGACCCGCGCCATGCTCAAGGCCAGCGAAGGCCTGAACAACCTGCGCATTCTGCTCCCGATGATCTCCGGCACCCACGAGCTGGAAGAGGCGCTGCACCTGATCCACCGGGCGTGGGGCGAAGTGCGCGACGAAGGCGCCGACGTGCCGATGCCGCCGATTGGCGTGATGATCGAGATTCCGGCAGCGGTGTATCAGGCCAAGGAGCTGGCGCGGCAGGTGGACTTCCTGTCGGTGGGCTCCAACGACCTGACCCAGTACCTGCTGGCCGTGGACCGCAACAACCCACGGGTGGCCGACCTTTACGACTACCTGCACCCGGCGGTGCTGCAAGCCTTGCAGAACGTGGTGCGCGACGCCCATGCCGAAGGCAAGCAAGTGAGTATCTGCGGTGAAATGGCCGGTGACCCGGCGGCGGCCGTGCTGTTGATGGCGATGGGCTTTGACAGCCTGTCGATGAACGCCACCAACTTGCCGAAGGTGAAATGGATGCTGCGCCAGATCAACCTGAGCCGGGCCAAGGAATTGCTGGCGGAGTTGATGACCATCGACAACCCGCAAGTTATCCACAGCTCGCTGCAATTGGCGCTGAAGAACCTTGGGTTGGCGCGGATGATCAATCCGGCGTCTGCAAAAAGCCTCTAAACCGAGGCGCCTTCATCGCAGGCAAGCCAGATCCCACATTTGGAATGCATTTCCCTGTGGGAGCCGGGCTTGCCCGCGATGAGGCGAGTCCAGTCACTGCTAAATTTTCAGTTCCACCTCGCCCAGCCTGCCGCCATGGGGCCCGAAACTGCGCTCCACGATATGCCGTGTCCCGTCGGCATTCACAATCAGCGCCGTGCTCGCCCGCGTCCCGTAACTGGGGCTGGCAATAAACACACTCGACAACAGGCTCTCCGTCGCCAGTCCCACGCCGGTGTCCGGCAAGTCGGCAAACGGCGCAGTCTGCGGGTCGCTCAAAATCTCCAACAAGGCCTCGGGCTGCGGATCTTCCAGCACTTGCGCCAGCGCCGCCTTGGCCTTCAACAACTTCGGCCACGGCGTATCCAGTCCCGCATTGGATAACCCATAAACCCCTGTTTCCAGGCGCGTTGGCGCAGACTCCTTGGCGTTGTAATGCCAAAGCTCGTCCCGTGTGCCGACCAACAGGTTAAACCCGGCATATTCAATGGATCTGCCATTAACGTCGGCCAAATAGTCGTCAATCGACAGCGAACCACCGAGAAACCGCGCCACCAATTCGCCCCGCGACTTGCGCGCCGGCGGCTGGTGCGGGTCACGAATATTGGTCAGCGCCGCAAAGCGCCCATCTGCGCCAACTCCCAGCCAGGTCCCGCCGGCTTCCTGGTCGCGCCCGGCGTAAACATGGGGCGCATCCAGCCACTGGGCCAACGGCAGACTGGGCCGGGCATAAAACTCATCACGGTTGGCCGCGACGATCAGCGGCAGGGCGTGGCCCGGCCGCCAGGCAAAAACAATCAGGCACATAAGGCAATCCCTTTGTGTTTTGCCCACTCTACCCATAGAACCCTGTGCTTTGCATCCGTTAACATGCCGGTCTGTTTTCGGGGGCTCCCATGGAATTTCTGCTGTATTTGCTGCTGGGTTCCTGTGCGGGCATGCTCGCCGGGCTGTTCGGCGTGGGCGGCGGGATCATTATCGTGCCCGTGCTGGTGTTCAGCTTCACCTTGCAGGGCTTCGATCCCTCGGTGTTGACCCACCTCGCTGTCGGCACATCCCTGGCGTCTATTATCTTCACGTCGGTCAATGCGGTGCGTGAGCATCACCGGCGCGGTGCCGTGCGCTGGCCGATCTTTGTGTGGATGGCCGTGGGTATCCTGCTGGGCGCAGGCGTTGGCGCGCTGACCGCCGAGGCGATCTCCGGGCCTCATCTACAGAAGATCATCGGTGTGTTTGCCCTGGTGATCGCCTTGCAGATGACCCTGGAGCTCAAGCCCAAGGCCAGCCGTCAGGTGCCGGGAAAGCTCGGCCTGACCTTGGCGGGCGGCGTGATCGGCTGGTCGTCGGCGATTTTCGGCACCGGCGGCGGTTCGTTGACCGTGCCGTTCCTGACCTGGCGCAGCGTGCCGATGCAGCAGGCAGTGGCCACCTCGTCGGCCTGCGGCTTGCCGATCGCCCTGGCCAGTGCGTTAAGTTTCATGATTCTGGGCTGGCATGATCCGCTGCTGCCCGAGCATAGTCTCGGCTTTGTGTACTTGCCGGCGCTGCTGGGCATCGCCCTGACCAGCATGGTGGCAGCCCGCTTTGGCGCGCGCCTGGCGCATCGGTTGTCGCCGCGCTTGCTCAAGCGGCTGTTCGCCGGGCTGCTGTTTTGTGTAGGGCTGAATTTTTTGCTGTAACGCAGGCTTAATCGCGCACCGGCATGGTCCGATGCGCCATGACTATTGATTTAACGAGGAGTCGCAATGCTGCCTTACCCGCAGATCAACCCGGTGGCCGTGGCCATCGGTCCGCTGCAAATCCACTGGTACGGGTTGATGTACCTGATCGGCATCGGCGGTGCCTGGTTGCTGGCTTCCCGGCGCCTGAACCGTTTCGACCCGACCTGGACCAAGGAGAAGCTCTCCGACATGGTGTTCTGGATGTCGATGGGGGTCATCGTCGGCGGACGCCTGGGGTATGTGCTGTTCTACGACCTGCCAGCCTACATCGCCAACCCGACACTGATCTTCGAGGTGTGGAAGGGCGGCATGGCGTTCCACGGCGGGTTTGTGGGGGTGATGATCGCCGCCTGGTGGTTTGGCCGGCGTAACGGCAAGTCGTTCTTCCAGCTGATGGACTTCGTCGCACCGTTCGTGCCGATTGGCCTGGGCGCCGGGCGCATCGGTAACTTCATCAATGCCGAATTGTGGGGCAAGCCGACCGACGTGCCGTGGGCCATGGTGTTCCCGCCGTTCAGCGACCCGGCGCAATTGCCGCGTCACCCGTCGCAGCTGTACCAGTTCGCCCTGGAAGGTGTGGCGCTGTTCCTGATCCTCTATATCTTTTCGCGCAAGCCACGCCCAACCATGGCCGTGTCGGGCATGTTCGCGCTGTTCTACGGGATCTTCCGCTTTATCGTCGAGTTCGTGCGGGTGCCGGATGCGCAGCTGGGCTACCTGGCGTGGGGCTGGTTGACCATGGGTCAGATTCTCAGCCTGCCGATGATCATCGCCGGCCTGGGCCTGCTGTGGTGGGCTTACAATCGCCCGCAAGGCATCAAGAACACCGCGCTTTAAATTCGAACGCCGGGGCCCGAGGGGCCCGGCTTCAACGATACAGGTATAGACATGAAGCAATATCTCGAACTACTGAACGATGTCGTGACCAATGGCCTGACCAAGGGCGACCGCACCGGCACCGGCACCAAGGCCGTGTTTGCCCGTCAGTTTCGGCATAGCTTGGCCGACGGCTTCCCGCTGCTGACCACCAAGAAGCTTCACTTCAAAAGCATCGCCAACGAATTGATCTGGATGTTGAGTGGCAACACCAACATCAAGTGGCTGAACGAGAATGGCGTAAAGATCTGGGACGAATGGGCCACCGAAGACGGTGACCTGGGCCCGGTGTACGGCGAGCAGTGGACCGCGTGGCCAACCAAGGACGGCGGCAAGATCAACCAGATCGACTACATGGTCGAGACCCTGAAGACCAACCCCAACAGCCGCCGCATCCTGTTCCACGGCTGGAACGTCGAGTACCTGCCGGACGAGACCAAGAGCCCCCAGCAAAACGCCCGGGACGGCAAGCAAGCGCTGCCGCCTTGCCACCTGCTGTACCAGGCCTTTGTGCATGACGGACATCTGTCGATGCAGTTGTACATCCGCAGCTCCGACGTGTTCCTCGGCCTGCCGTACAACACTGCGGCCCTGGCGCTGCTGACCCATATGCTGGCCCAGCAGTGCGACCTGATCCCTCACGAGATCATCGTCACCACGGGCGACACCCATGCCTACAGCAACCATATGGAACAGATCCAGACCCAGCTGGCGCGCACGCCGAAGAAGCTGCCGGAACTGGTGATCAAGCGCAAACCAGCGTCGATCTACGATTACAAATTCGAAGACTTTGAAATCGTGGGCTATGACGCTGATCCGAGCATCAAGGCCGACGTGGCTATCTAAAAGCGATCTCGGTCCCAATGTGGGAGCGGGCTTGCTCGCGAATACGGTGTATCAGAAACACATTCAGTGGCTGACACTCCGCTTTCGCGAGCAAGCCCGCTCCCACATTTGTTTTGTGTACACATCAATGACCGTGGCTTCTGCCTACATGTGAGGGTTCAGCCTCGCTGGCCGCGACACTCCCGCTGACCTCCAGCCGCTGCAAAATCCCGCACTGATCCAGATCCGGCCCGCCGCCGCAGCGTTGGCGCAGGTCAAGCAACTGTTCCTGCAACGCCAGCAGCCCGTCGATCCTCGCCTTCACGTGGTGGATGTGCTCATCAATCAATGCATTCACGCTTTCGCACTGGTCCTGAGGACTGTCCCGCAGGCCCAGCAGGCTGCGAATTTCCTCAAGAGTCATGTCCAGACTGCGGCAGTTGCGGATAAACACCAGCCGTTCGGTGTGCGCCTGGGTGTAAAGCCGGTAATTACCGTCACTGCGCGCAGGCGGCGGCAGCAGGCCTTCTTTCTCGTAATAACGGATGGTTTCCACCTGGCAATCCGTCAATTTTGCCAATTCGCCGATCTTCATCGCAGCAATCTCCAAAAGGGTGCTTGACCCTATAGTGGCTACAGGGTCTTTACTTGGCAACAGGCACCTTTACGGACGCGACAGAATGAGCGATTCCATCCACACCCAGCACAAGCACGACCATGATCATGACCACGCGCACGATCACGGCCCCAAGCTGAAACCTGTGCAGAAGCACGACCATGGCAGCCATGGCGATTCCTGCTGTTCCAGCAAGGCCGCGCCGGCGCTGGTGAAGCTGACGGACGCCCCCACGGCGGGTTCGCGGCTGAGCACTTTCCGCATCGAAGCCATGGACTGTCCCACCGAGCAGACGCTGATCCAGAACAAACTGGGCAAGCTCGCCGGTGTGCAGCAACTGGAATTCAACCTGATCAACCGTATCCTCGGCGTGACTCACGACTTGCCGACGACCGCGCCGATCATCGACGCCATCAAGTCCTTGGGCATGCAGGCGGATCCCATCGAGGAAGGCGTTGCCCCGGCGGAACCGCCGGCGAAGAAGCACTGGTGGCCACTGGCCGTGTCCGGTGTGGGCGCGTTGGGTGCAGAAGTGCTGCACTTCACCAACGCAGCCCCGACGTGGGTGATTGCCCTGGTCGCGCTGATCTCGATCTTCAGCGGCGGCCTCACCACCTACAAAAAGGGCTGGATCGCCCTGAAGAACCTCAACCTGAACATCAACGCCCTGATGAGCATCGCCGTCACCGGCGCGATCCTGATCGGCCAGTGGCCGGAAGCCGCGATGGTGATGTTCCTGTTCACCGTGGCCGAGTTGATCGAAGCCAAGTCTCTGGACCGTGCACGTAACGCTATCAGCGGCCTGATGCAGATGACGCCGGAACAGGCCACGGTCCGTCAAGCGGACGGCAGTTGGGTTGAACAGGACGTTAAAGTTATCGAATTGGGCTCTATCGTGCGGGTTCGTCCCGGCGAGCGTATTGGCCTGGACGGTGAAGTCACCTCTGGCCAGTCCACCATCGACCAGGCGCCGATTACCGGTGAAAGCCTGCCGATTGAAAAGACTGTGGGCGATAAAGTCTTCGCCGGCACCATCAATCAGGCCGGTTCTCTGGAATACAAAGTCACTGCAGCCGCCAACAACTCCACCCTGGCGCGGATCATCCACGCCGTGGAACAGGCCCAGGGCGCCCGCGCGCCTACCCAGCGGTTTGTCGACACCTTCGCCAAGGTCTACACCCCGGCGGTGTTCATCTTTGCCTTGGGCGTGGCGTTGATCCCGCCGCTGTTCATGGGCGGCGTGTGGTTTGAATGGGTTTACCGCGCGCTGGTGCTGCTGGTGGTCGCGTGCCCATGTGCACTGGTGATTTCCACTCCGGTGACCATCGTCAGCGGCCTGGCCGCCGCGGCGCGCAAAGGGATCCTGATCAAGGGCGGCGTGTACCTGGAGGGCGGTTACAAGCTCGACTACCTGACCCTCGACAAGACCGGCACCATCACCCACGGCAAACCGGTGCAAACCGATTACCTGGCGCTGTTCCCGAACATGGAAGGCAGCGCGCCGGCCCTGGCCGCCAGTCTGGCCGGGCGTTCCGATCACCCGGTGTCCCTGGCCATCGCCAACGCGGCTGTGGATAAGAATCTCGCCGTTCACACGGTGGATAACTTCGAGGCCCTGACCGGTCGCGGTGTGAAGGGTGAAATCAATGGCGAGGTCTACTACCTGGGCAACCACCGCCTGGTGGAAGAGCTGAACCTGTGCTCGCCGGCCCTGGAGAAGAAGCTCTTCGCCCTGGAAAAACAAGGCAAGTCCGTGGTCCTGTTGCTGGACAAATCCGGCCCGCTGGCGCTGTTCGCCGTGGCCGACACCGTGAAAGACACCAGCCGCGAAGCCATCCAGCAGCTGCACGACCTGGGCATCAAGACCCTGATGCTGACCGGCGACAACACTCATACGGCCAAGGCGATTGCTGATCAGGTCGGCATCGACCAGGCTCAGGGCGACCTGTTGCCTACCGACAAGCTGCAGGCCATCGAAGCGCTCTACGCCAAGGGCCACCGGGTGGGCATGGTCGGCGACGGTATCAATGACGCCCCGGCCCTGGCCCGTTCCGAGATCGGGTTTGCCATGGCTGCGGCCGGTACCGACACCGCCATCGAGACCGCCGACGTGGCCCTGATGGATGATGACCTGCGCAAGATTCCGGCATTCATTCGGCTGTCGCGGCAAACGTCGAGTATCCTCAAGCAGAACATCGCTCTGGCCTTGGTGATCAAGGCGATCTTCCTCGCGGTGACCTTCCTTGGGATGGCCACCATGTGGATGGCGGTGTTCGCCGACATGGGCGTGAGCCTGCTGGTGGTATTCAATGGTCTGCGCCTGCTGCGCAAATAGTCGAGAGAGGGTGGTGTGCTGAGTGCCGAGCTGAAGGCGTTTTACATGGTCGCCCGCCTGGGCAGTATTACCCAGGCGGCGAAAAAGCTCGGGCTGAGCCAGCCCACGGTGACCACCCAGATTCGTCACCTGGAAAGCCAGTACTCGGTGGAGTTGTTCTACCGCGGCGGGCGCCGCCTGACCGTCAGTGACGAAGGCGCGCGGCTGTTGCCGATGGTCAAGGCGCTGCTGCAGCAGGAAGCGGACATCGAGTTTTTCCTGCGCAACAGTGGCCAGGTACAAGGGGCCTTGAGGATTGCCGCGACGGCACCTTATTACATCCTCGACCTGGTCAAAACCTTCCGCGAGCGGCTGCCACAGGTCGAGGTCTCAGTGGAGATCGGCAATTCCCAACAGGTGCTGGAAGCGCTGGATGACTACCGCGTCGACGTTGCCGCCTCGTCCCAACTGCTTGAAGACCCACGCCTGATCCGCCGGGTGCTGGGCATGGACCCGCTGGTGTTGGCGGTGCATCGCAATCATCCGCTCGCGGTGCTTGAACATGTACCGCTGACCGCGCTGGCCGGGCACACTTTGCTGATGCGCGAGCCGGGGTCGACCACCCGTCGGTTAACCGAGGAGATGTTGCAGGGCGCCGGTGTGAGTTACGGGCCGTTGCTGGAGATCGGCAGTCGGGAATCGATCCGTGAGGCGGTGTTGCGCAATATCGGCATCAGCATCATTGCCCGCCAGGAAGTGCCCCATGACCCGCAATTGCGCGTGCTGACCATCGAGAATGCGCCGCAGATTCCCGAGTATTTGTACTGCCTCAAAGAGCGAAAGGGCGCCCGGTTGCCGGCGGCTTTCCTGGGGTTGGCGCAGGAAATGTCCCCTCTCTGATCGTTCCCACGCTCTGCGTGGGAACGCCGGCCTGGACGCTCCGCGTCCGCTCTTAAGGTCGTGACGCGGAGCGTCACAGGATGTATTCCCACGCAGAGCGTAGGAACAATCTGTTGGCACAACCCAAATCCACCAATACCACTATCGCCACGTTTTGCCTTTCTGCCACAAGAGGGACGCATTGCCTGCCTAGGATGACCTTCATCAGTTTGATGAGGTGCCTCCATGAACACAGCCATGACCAACCCCGGCGCGCCAATGAAGGTGCGCGGTGTGCAGAAACGCTTCGGCGCCTTTACCGCGCTGGATAACGTGTCCCTGGATGTCGCCGCCGGCGAACTGGTGTGCCTGCTGGGCCCGTCGGGCTGCGGCAAGACCACCTTGCTGCGCTGCATCGCCGGCCTGGAACGCCAGGACAGCGGCGAGTTGTACCTCGGCGACCGCGACGTTTCCCTGCTGGCACCCCAGGCCCGGGACTACGGCATTCTGTTCCAGTCCTACGCGCTGTTTCCCAATCTCACCGTCGAAGCGAACATCGGCTACGGCCTCACCGGCAGTGGCCGCGATGAAGTGCGCAAGCGCGTCGGGCAGATGCTGGAACTCGTAGGCCTGGTGGGCAGCGAAAAGAAATTCCCCGGCCAACTCTCCGGCGGCCAACAGCAGCGCGTTGCCCTGGCCCGCGCCCTGGCGCCGGCGCCGTCCTTGTTGTTGCTGGACGAACCCATGTCGGCCCTCGACGCCCGGGTTCGCGAGCATCTGTGCACCGAGCTGCGCCAACTGCAACGCCGCCTGGGCATTACCACCCTGATGGTCACCCACAACCAGGACGAGGCCATGCTGATGGCCGACCGCATTGCCGTGATGAACAACGGCAAGGTCGAGCAATACGCCACGCCCCAGGAAATCTACGACCGCCCGGCCACGCCGTTCGTGGCTGAGTTCGTCGGCCAGGGCAACTGGCTGCCGTTCAGCCGCAACAGCGCCAGCCACGCCCAGGTCGGCGGGATGAATATGCGCCTGGCGGAAAACTCCGGTGCCGCAAAATCGGGCCGTCTGTTCTGCCGCCCGGAAGCCATCAGCGTCAACCCGCCGGTGCATGAAGAAAACCTGTTCCCGGCCAAGGTCCGCGAGATCACCTTCCTCGGCAACCGCTGCCGCATGAGCTTTGAGCTGGACCAACTGCCCGGCCATCCGCTGCTGGCCGAACTGGCCCCGGAAGCCATGCCGCGCCTCGGCGCCCAGGACATTTGGGTCGCGCTGCCCCCGCGCAGCCTGCAGGTGTTTGCCTGAGATGGCCCGCGATATGACTCTGCCGATACCCGATAACGTGGCTCGTCAGGTTTCCCGTGCCGAAGTCGGCGACCGTATTTTTGTGGTCGGCGGCAAGCTGCTCTGGCTGTGTTTGCTGGGCGTCGCGGTACTGCTGCCGCTGCTGGCCATCTTCTGGCGCGGCTTCAGCAGTGAAGCCGGGCAGGGCGGTGGCCTGGTGGCGGCGCGGGAACTGGTCACCAGCGACAACTTCCACTGGTTGCTGGGTAACAGCCTGAAGGTTTCCGGCAGCGTGGCGGCCATCGTCGTACCGTTGGCCTACCTGTTTGCCTACGCCCTGCAACGCACGTTGATTCCGGGCAAGGCGATCTGGCGTGGCATGTCGCTGCTGCCGTTGATGGCACCGTCGATGCTGCCCGGGATTGCGCTGGTCTACCTGTTCGGTAACCAGGGTATGCTGCGCGGGCTGCTGTCGGACAACATCTATGGCTTCTGGGGCATCGTCCTCGGTGAAGTGATCTACACCTTTCCCCATGCGTTGATGATTTTGTTGTCGGCGCTTTCCCTGGCGGATGCACGACTGTTTGACGCCGCATCGAGCATGGGCGCCAGCCCGTCCCGAGCGTTTCGCAGCATCACCTGGCCGGCGACGCGCCAGGCTGTCTTCGCCGCATTTTGCCTGGTGTTCACCTTGACCATCACTGACTTCGGCGTGCCCGTGGTAGTCGGCGGCGATTATCAAGTGCTGGCGCTGGAAGCCTACAAAGCTGTGGTCGGGCAGCAACAATTCGGCCGCGGCGCCTTGATCGGCATGGTCCTGCTGCTGCCGGCACTGTTCAGTTTTGGTGTCGACGCCTGGCTACGCCGTCGCCACGGCGACTCCATGAGCGGCCGCGCTCAAGTGTTCCAGCCCGCGCCGTCGAAACTGCGAGATGGCTGCTACCTGGCCATCGTCCTGCTGATCTGCGCGATCCTGTTGCTGGTGTTTGGCATGGCGGTCTACTCGTCGCTGGTGAAGTTCTGGCCCTACAACCTGTCGCTGTCGCTGGCCCACTACCAGTTCGAGGACACGGCCGGCGGCGGTTGGCTGGCCTATCGCAACAGCATCACCATGGCTCTGTGCACTGCATTGATCGGCAGTGTGCTGATCTTTACCGGCGCCTACCTGATGGAAAAGACCAAGGGCCAGAAGGGCCTGAACCTGGCGCTGCGCATGCTCAGCTTCGTGCCGATGGCGGTGCCAGGGTTGGTGCTGGGCCTGGGCTACGTGTTCTTTTTCAACCTCAACGGCAACCCGCTGCATGTGCTCTACGGCACCATGACGCTGCTGGTGGTGTGCACCATTGCTCACTATTTGACCACCGCACAAATGACCGCCACCACGGCCCTGCGTCAGTTGGACGCCGAGTTCGAAGCCGCCGCATTGTCCCTCAAGGCGCCGCTGTACCGGCATTACCTGCGGGTCACCGTGCCGATCTGCTTGCCGGCGCTGCTGGACATCGTGCGCTACCTGTTCGTCTCGGCGATGACCACCGTCTCCGCCGCGATCTTCCTCTACAGCCCCGACACCATCCTCGCGGCAGTTGCCGTGCTGAACATGGACGACGCCGGCAACGTCGGCGGCGCGGCGGCCATGTCGACCCTGATTCTGTTCACCTCGGCGGGCGTGTCCTTGCTGCTGGCGTGGGCCTCACGCGGCTTGTTGCGCCGCTCCCAGGCCTGGCGCCAAACCGCGCCCGGTCAATAAATCATCCATAAAGGAACTGCACCATGTTCAAGCCCCTGGCGTTAGCCGCTGCTGTGCTCACTGCGTTCAGCCTGAATGCCTTTGCCGCCAAGACCGAGTTGACCGTGTACACGGCCCTCGAAGCCGAGCAATTGAAGACTTACAAACAAGCCTTCGAAAAGGCTAACCCGGACATCGATATCAAATGGGTGCGCGACTCCACCGGCATCATCACCGCCAAGCTGCTGGCCGAAAAAGCCCGCCCGCAGGCTGACGTGGTCTGGGGCCTGGCGGCTTCCAGCCTGGCGATCCTCGACCAGCAGGGCATGCTGCAAAACTACGCACCCAAGGACCTGGGCAAGATCGGCGCGAACTACCGCGACGCCGCCAACCCACCGGCCTGGGTCGGCATGGACGTGTGGGCTGCGACCATCTGCTTCAACACCGTCGAAGCCGAAAAGCAGGGCCTGAGCAAGCCGGTGAGCTGGCAAGACCTGACCAAGCCTGAGTACAAAGGCAAGATCGTGATGCCCAATCCGGCCTCGTCCGGCACCGGCTTCCTGGATGTCAGCGCCTGGCTGCAGACCTTCGGCGAGAAGCAGGGCTGGCAGTACATGGACGATCTGCACCAGAACATCGGCCAGTATGTTCACTCCGGCTCCAAGCCGTGCAAGCTGGCGGCGTCAGGTGAGTTTCCGATCGGTATCTCGTTTGAATACCCGGCCGTTCAACTGAAGCGCCAGGGTGCACCGCTGGACATCATCCTGCCGAAAGAAGGCCTGGGCTGGGACATCGAAGCGACTGCCGTGATCAAAGGCACTGCCCACGCGGACGCGGCACAGAAACTCGCCGACTTCTCCGCAAGCCCTGCGGCGATGGAGCTGTACAAGGAAAACTTCGCGGTACTGGCCCAGCCGGGTATTGCCAAGCCGCAGACCGAATTGCCGGCTGACTATGAGCAGCGGCTGATCAAGAACGACTTTGCCTGGGCGTCGAAAAATCGCGACAGCATCCTGACCGAATGGCGCAAGCGCTATGACGGCAAGTCGGAAAAACAATAACCACCGATCGCTCCCACGCTCTGCGTGGGAACGCGGCTCTGGACGCTCTGCGTCCGCTTTTGTAGTCGTGACGCGGAGCGTCACAGGATGCATTCCCACACGGAGCGTGGGAACGAGAGGTCTTCATGACACAACTGCTGATCATCGGCGCCGGCATCCTCGGCCTGTCCCACGCCTACGCGGCCGCCAAACGCGGCCTCAAGGTCAAGGTCTTCGAGCGCAGCGCCACCCCATTGGGTGCTTCCGTACGCAACTTCGGCCAGGCACTGGTCACCGGCCAACCGCCGGGGCCGATGCTTGACCTGGCGCGGGACAGCCGCGAGATCTGGGGCCAGTGGGCACAGCTCGCCGGTATCCAACTCAAACGCAACGGCTCCTACCTGTTCGCCCGGACCGAAGCCGAAGAGCACTTGCTTGAAGCCTTCTGCGCGGGGCGCGCCAAGGAGCATGGTTATCGCGTCGAGTTGCTGCAAGGCACCGCCCTGGCTGACCTGTATGGCGGCCAGTTCGCCCATCACCGCGCCGCGCTTCACGGGCTGGACGATCAACAACTGTATTCCCGCGAAGCCATCCCGGCACTGATCAACTACCTGAGCCGCGAACTGAAGGTGGAGTTTCATTTCTCCACCCTGGTCCGCGACATCGAACCCGGCCAGGTGCACACCACCGCCGGCACCTTTCGCGGTGAGCAGATCATTGTCTGCTCCGGTCACGACTACCAGACGCTGCTGGCCGAGCAGATCGCCGAACTCCATCCGCAAATCTGCCGCCTGCAAATGCTGCGGGCCCGGCCTACGGTGGCGTTGGACCTGCAACACGCGCTGCTGACCGGTCTCAGTTGCGTCCACTACGGCGCCTTCGCCGATTTGCCGGAAGCCGCGCCGGTGCAGGCCGAAATCCTGCGGGATGTACCGCATCTGCACGAAAACGGCATTCACCTACTGATCAGCCCAACGCCTTATGGTGAGCTGATCATCGGTGACTCCCACCATTACGGCAGCGACCCTTCACCGTTCAATGCCGAGCAGGTGGACACCTGGATGATCGAGTTGGCCGAAGAGACTCTGGGCTGCAAGATCCAGGTCGTGGAGCGCTGGCAGGGCGTCTATGGTTCCCGTGGCCCAGGGCCGTTTTCGTTCTTGCGGGCGGCGCCGGGGGTGAATGCGGCGTTGATGCACACCGGCGTGGGCATGAGCGTCGGGCCGGCGATGGCCGAGCGCAATATCACTGAGCTGTGGGGGAGTGCGTGATGAATACTGAACAGGCAATCGCCGAAGTCTTCGGCCTGTACGAACAGCACGGTACGGCCGACTACATTGGCGAACCGGTCTCGCAGATTGAGCACATGTCCCAGGCCGCGCAACTGGCCATGGCCGAAGGCTTCGATGATGAAGTGGTGCTGGCGGCGTTCTTCCACGATATCGGGCACATCTGCGGCCAAGGTGGCGAGAACATGGGCGGTTATGGTGTGGTCAGCCATGAACGGCTGGGGGCCGATTATCTGCGCCAGGCGGGCTTCAGCGAGCGCATGGCAAAACTGGTGGAATACCACGTGCAGGCCAAGCGTTACCTGACCTTCAGCCAGCCGGATTACTACGCGCGCTTGAGCGAAGCCAGCCGTCGTACCTTGGGTTACCAGGGCGGCGTGATGACTGCCGAGGAGGCACGGGCGTTTGAGCAGGACCCGCTGTGCGCCGTCAGCCTGCGCATGCGTCACTGGGATGAACAGGCCAAGGAAATGCACGTGCCGGTGATGGACCTTGAAGTGTTGAAATCCAAGGCCCGGCAGTTGTTGGCGGCTTAGGTTTCGTCCAGGCGCTGGGCCAGGGCTTCGATCTGTTCCTGGCGTTCGGCCTGGCTCAACTTGGGATGCGGGTTGAGGGACGACCATTGCGGATGAGCCCGGGCCTTGTTCAGGGCTTCGGGCAATTTGCCTTCGCGCCAGGTCTTGTCCTGGGGCGTGTCGACCTTGATGCTGTGGATCGCCGCGTGGCCCCGCAAGTTCAGGGCCTTGAGCAGTTGCCGCTGGCGCAGGGCCAAGAGGCGCAGCACGCTGTCGTCGACGGTCAGCTCGCGCTGGCCCTTGATCTTGCCCAGCAGGCGGCTGCCATAACTGCGGGCAGTTTGCAGCGCGCCTCCCGCGATGGCGCCGGCGAGGGCGGCGGCGCCGAGGGTCAGGCCGCCTACGAGTAGATCCACACCCGCACCGGCGGCCGCGCCGGCCGCGATGCCGCCACCGACCCGCACGCCCAGTTGCTTGAGGGTTTCGGGGTTGAACAGGTCATCGCCCCAGCGCCCGTCCAGCAGCGGTAAATCGCTGGCGGCGGCGTCTTGCGGGCGGAAGCCGAATAGCTTGAGCAAGGCTTCCACGCAACGCTGTTCGCGCTGGCGCACGGCTTTGCGCAGTTCGCTGATGGCTTGCTGTTCTACCTCGGCTTCGCTGACCACGCTGCGGCGGCAGGCGGCGCAGTCGACCAGCAGTTCGGCGATCAGCCGCGCAGCACTTTGCTGGCGAGCCTGGCGCTGGGCTTCCTGATCGAGGATCAGCCGCTCCAGTTGCCCACGGGAATTTTCCAGCAGCAGGGCGAGGCTTTCATAGAGGCGGCGCTCGCCGTCTTCGGGTGGTGCGACGCTGTCGAAACGTACCAGCGCGTGCAGGCCGAGGCGGGCGAGGGCTTCGCGCCAGTCCGGCTCGCGGTGGTCGGCGCTGCTGACAAAATTGAGCACCGGCAGCAGCGGCTTGCCACAGCTGGCCAGCACTTGCAGCTCATCGCGGTACTTGGCCAGCACCGGCTCCCGGGCATCTATCACATACAGACCGGCATCCGAGGCCAGCAGTTGGCGCAGCACCTTGGCTTCCTGTTCGAAGCGTTGCCGGGCCTCGCTGCCTTCCAGAAAACGCGCCAGCCGTGCCGGGCCGTCGAGGCGTTCGCCGGGGCGGTCCAGGCGCTCGAGGTAATCGAGCAGGGCGATGGCATCTTCCAGTCCGGGCGTGTCGTACAGCTCCAGCAAGGCTTCGCCGTCTACCGACAGCCGAGCACCTTCGACATGCCGGGTGGTGCTGGGCCGATGGGAGACTTCTCCGAAGCCGACGTCTCGCGTGAGGGTGCGCAGCAACGAGGTCTTGCCGACGTTGGTGTGGCCGACCACGGCGAGTTTCAGGGGCTTAGTCATGACCGGTCTCCAGCCAAGTGAGCGGCGCGCAATCAGCGAACGGGATCTGCAACTGCTGCAACGCTGTATGCCAGTCACCCAAGCGTTCCGCGTCCAGCGCCTGACCCGCCGGCGCTTGCAGCAGCCAGACGCGGGTGGCGGTGGCGCTGCGGGCCAGTTCGGCAATCAGCGCGAGGCTGCCACGATCCGGCGAGCGCCGTGGGTCGCAGGCGATGGCCAGGCGTGCGGGCGGGAAGCGGGTGAGTTGCTCCAGCAGCTTGTTGCGGGATTCACGGCTGTCGAGGATGCCGGCGTCCTTGACGCTGGCCGGGAGCTTCGGAGGCCAGGTGCGTTGGTCATCGAGTTCAATGGCCACCAGCAGAGCGCCGTCGCTTTCCAGTTCGCTGACGCCGCCGGTCACGTGGTGCAACTGTTCGGGCGCCGCATCGTTGACCCCAAGCCGTTCGCTGCTGGGCATCAGCCGCTCACGCAGTTGGCTGTAGCCGGGCAGGTTAAGGTCGAGGCACAGGGCGGCGCGCCCGCGTTTCCAGCGCCACAGGCACATCAACGCGAGGATCAGCCGCGGCAGGATGCCGTACACCAGCAGCACGCCCACCAGCCAGGCGGCCCAGGCCTGGCGGGCACTTTCGATATTCAGGGCGGCATCGCCGCTGGCGCGGATCATCTCGACCGTGGGTACGTTGAAGCCGAGCAAGGCGGGCAGGGCGCCGAGGGTTTGGGTCACGGCGACAAAGGTGTCGGCCCGCAGGATGGTGGTTTCCCACACGAAGCCGTAGCGCCGGGTGGCCAACAGCGTCAGCAGGATCACCATGGCGCTGAGCAGTGCCAGCAGCCACAAGCTGTTGACCAGCACACCGACCGCCCAGCGATTGAGTTTGCGCCGTTGCAGCAACAGCAGCAGGGCGGGCGCCAGTTGCGCGGCCTTGGCGTCGCGGGCGAGTTTTTCGCTGAGCCATAACCACAGGCGGCCAAGGCTGGCGCCGTGTTCACCGGCAAACAGCAGGCCCAGGGCCCAGCTCAACAACAGGATCAGGTTCAAGCCCAGCAGGCTGCCCAGGGCCCAGAACACATTGACCGGCGCCAGCCCGTTGCCCAGCGCGGCAAAGGCCAGGCCGGCACCGCTGATGATGGCAACCACCGCCAGCAGGATCAGCGCCAGGCGTGCACCTTGCAGCCAGCGGGTCAGGGCGGCGGTCAGGCCATCGCGTTCAGCCAGCCACAGCGCGCGGTTTTGAATGCGCGTCGGCAAGTCACCGCCGCTGCTGCGGGCCAGGCGATTGGCTTCCTGGTCTTCCAGGGCGCCGGCGTGTTCCTCGCGCAAGCGCACGGTTTCGGTCAGCCAGAGTGTTTGCAGGGGATTCAGAGCTGTCACGCGCCGTCCTGTTGAGCCAGTGAGGTTGGAGCATAACCGCTGGAACGCCGGTTGGGGTATGCCGCGCGCGCCTCTGGTATTCTCGTCGCCATGAAAAAAACTCTCCCTTTAAGCCTGATCGCAGCCCTCGGTGAAAACCGTGTGATCGGCGTCGACAACAGCATGCCCTGGCATTTGCCGGGGGATTTCAAATATTTCAAGGCCACCACCTTGGGCAAGCCGATCATCATGGGACGCAAGACCTGGGATTCCCTGGGTCGACCGTTGCCGGGCCGCTTGAACATTGTGGTCAGCCGTCAGACCGATCTGGCGCTGGAAGGTGCGGAAGTTTTTCCGTCCCTGGACGCAGCAGTGGAGCGGGCTGAGGAGTGGGCCAAGGCGCAGGGCGTGGATGAGCTGATGCTGATCGGCGGCGCGCAGTTGTATGCCCAGGGGCTGGCGCAGGCGGATCGCCTGTATTTGACGCGGGTGGCACTGAGCCCGGAAGGGGATGCGTGGTTTCCCGAGTTTGATTTGAACCAGTGGAAGCTGGTGTCGAATGTCGAGAATGCGGCTGAGGGGGACAAGCCGGCGTATAACTTCGAAGTCTGGGAAAAAGTCTAAGAGCATCGCAGGCAAGCCAGCTCCCACAGTTGACCGAGTATTACTGAAAAAACCGGTTCAATGTGAGAGCTGGCTTGCCTGCGATAGCGGTCTGTCAGGCCTGCGCCAGTTCCGCATGCTCATCCGCATTCAACAGCTCTTTATCCGTCTGCTGCATGATCTGGCTGGTAATCGCCCCCGCCGTCATCGAACCGTTCACGTTCAACGCCGTACGGCCCATGTCGATCAGCGGCTCAACCGAAATCAGCAGCGCCACCAGTGACACCGGCAAGCCCATCGCCGGTAGCACGATCAGCGCGGCAAATGTCGCACCGCCGCCCACGCCCGCCACGCCGGCCGAACTCAAGGTCACAATCGCCACCAGTGTTGCGATCCACAGCGGGTCCAGTGGGTTGATGCCCACTGTCGGTGCAACCATCACCGCCAGCATCGCCGGGTAAAGTCCCGCACAACCGTTCTGGCCAATCGTTGCGCCAAACGAGGCGGCAAAGCCGGCGATGGACTGCGGAATCCCCAGGCGACGGGTCTGCGCTTCAATGCTCAGCGGGATGCTGGCGGCGCTGGAGCGGCTGGTGAAGGCAAACGTCAGCACCGGCCAGACCTTGCGGAAGAACCGCAGCGGGTTGATCCCGGCCAGGGACAGCAGCAGGCCATGCACCACAAACATCAGGCCCAGGGCCAGGTACGACACCACCACAAAACTGCCGAGCTTGATGATGTCTTGCAGGTTGGAGCTGGCGACCACTTTGGTCATCAACGCCAATACGCCGTACGGGGTCAGCTTCATCACCAGGCGCACCAGGCGCATCACCCAGGCTTGCAGGGTGTCGATGGCGTTGAGGACTTTCTGGCCCTTTTCCACGTCATCCTTGAGCAATTGCAGCGCGGCAACTCCAAGGAATGCAGCGAAGATCACCACGCTGATAATCGACGTCGGCTTGGCCCGGGCCAGGTCGGCGAACGGGTTCTGCGGGATGAACGACAGCAGCAGTTGCGGGATATTCAGGTCGGCGACCTTGCCTGCGTAGTCACTCTGGATCACTTGCAGGCGTGCCATTTCCTGGGTGCCGGCCACCAGGCCTTCGGCAGTGAGTCCGAACAGGTTAGTCAGGCCGATACCGATCAGCGCCGCAATCGCCGTGGTGAACAGCAGCGTGCCGATGGTCAGGAAGCTGATCTTGCCCAGGGACGAGGCGTTATGCAGGCGGGCCACGGCGCTGAGGATCGAGGCAAACACCAGCGGGATCACGATCATTTGCAGCAACTGCACGTAACCGTTGCCGACCAGGTCGAACCAGCCGATCGAGGCCTTGAGCACCGGGTTGCCGGCACCGTAGATCGCGTGCAGCACCACACCGAAGATCACGCCGAGGACCAACGCAAACAACACCTTCTTGGCGAGGCTCCAGTTGGTTCGGCGGGTTTGTGCCAGGCCCAGCAACAGGACCACGAACACTAGTAAGTTGAGAATCAGGGGCAGATTCATTGAAGCTCCGTTGAGAAGGCAGCCAATCGCAGGAGCCTGCGATTGCGAACCGGCAAGCCTAACAGCTTGAAATATATTGATTTAATAACGTTATCGCATGGTGACTGTCGTTTTTGGAATAAGCGGATGGCGCCCAGGCGTATGGCATTGGCGCGATCACGACGAAAGCGGTCGCGCTCGGGCGATAACTGTCACACAGATTTGTTAGCGTCGATGTCTTTCACTCAGGGAGAAAACGCACATGAAGCTAGCGCCGAAACTGTTTGCCGCCGCGCTGTGCCTGGGCCTCGCGAGCCAGGCCTTTGCCGCCACCGAGTTGAAACACTGGCCGGCGGCTGCCGCCAAGCAACTGGACACGATGATTGCCGCCAATGCCAACAAGGGCAACTTCGCGGTGTTCGATATGGACAACACCAGTTACCGCTACGACCTTGAAGAGTCGTTGCTGCCGTACCTGGAAAACCAGGGCCTGATCACCCGCGACACCATGGACCCCTCCCTGAAGCTGATCCCGTTCAAAGACACCGCTGACCACAAGGAAAGCCTGTTCAGTTACTACTACCGCCTCTGCGAAGTCGACGACATGGTCTGCTACCCGTGGGTCGCGCAGATTTTCTCCGGCTTCACCCTCAAGGAACTCAAGGGCTACGTCGACGAGATGATGGCGTCGGGCAAGCCGGTGCCGGTCACCTACTACGAAGGTGACGTGGTCAAGAATATGGAAGTGCAGCCGCCGAAAGTCTTCACCGGCCAGGCTGAGCTGTTCAACAAGCTGATGGAAAATGGCATTGAGGTCTACGTGATGACCGCCGCGTCCGAGGAACTGGTACGCATGGTCGCGGCCGATCCGAAGTACGGCTACAACGTCAAACCCGAGAACGTCATCGGCGTGAGCACCCTGCTCAAGGACCGCAAGACCGGCGAGTTGACCACCGCACGCAAACAGATCGCCGCCGGCAAGTATGACGAGAAGGCCAACCTTGGCCTGGAACTGACCCCGTACCTGTGGACCCCTGCCACTTGGATGGCCGGCAAGCACGCGGCGATCCTGACCTACATCGACGAGTGGAAAAAACCGGTGATCGTCGGTGGCGACACGCCAACCAGTGACGGCTACATGCTGTTTCATGACGTGGACGTGGCCAAGGGCGGCATCCACCTGTGGGTCAACCGCAAGGACAAGTACATGACACAGTTGAATGGCATGATGGCCAAGCACGCAGCGGCCCAGGCCAAGGAAGGGTTGCCGGTGACGGCGGATAAAAACTGGGTGATCGTCAAGCCGGACGAGATCCAGTAAACCCGCGATCAGTGTGGGAGCTGGCTTGCCTGCGATGGCGGTGTGTCTGTCGGCAGATGTATCAACTGACAGATTGCTATCGCAGGCAAGCCAGCTCCCACATTTTTTGATCTCCTGCGTTCTGGGGATTTTCTCCAGACAAAAAAATGCCCCGCACCTGGCGGGGCATTTTTATGGGCGAGGCTTACAGCCCGTCGAGCATCGCCTTGTTACGCACAGCACCCTTGTCGGCACTGGTAGCCAGCAGGGCGTAAGCCTTCAACGCGGTAGTGACTTTGCGCGGACGCTTCTCTACCGGCTTCCAGCCTTTCTTGTCCTGCTCGATGCGGCGTGCCGCCAGTTCTTCGTCGCTGATCAACAGGTTGATCGAGCGGTTCGGAATGTCGATCAGCACCTTGTCGCCATCCTGCACCAGACCGATGGCGCCGCCCGCAGCGGCTTCCGGAGAAGCATGGCCGATGGACAGGCCCGAAGTACCGCCGGAGAAGCGGCCGTCGGTGAGCAAGGCGCAGGCTTTGCCCAGGCCTTTGGATTTCAGGTACGACGTCGGGTAGAGCATCTCTTGCATGCCCGGGCCGCCTTTCGGGCCTTCGTAACGGATGATGACGATGTCGCCTTCCTTCACTTCGTCAGCGAGGATGCCGCGTACCGAGCTGTCCTGGCTTTCGTAGATCTTGGCGCGGCCTTCGAACACGTGGATCGACTCGTCCACACCGGCGGTTTTCACCACGCAGCCATCCAGCGCGATGTTGCCGTACAGCACGGCCAGGCCGCCTTCTTTCGAATAGGCATGCTCAACACTGCGGATGCAGCCGTTTTCACGGTCGTCGTCGAGGGTTTCCCAACGGGTCGACTGGCTGAACGCGGTTTGCGTAGGGATGCCGGCCGGGCCTGCCTTGAAGAAGTGATGCACGGCTTCGTCGGTGGTCTGGGTGATGTCCCACTTGGCGATGCCTTCGGCCAGGGATTTGCTGTGCACGGTCGGCAGGTCGGTGTGCAGCAAGCCGCCACGGGCCAACGAACCGAGGATCGAGAAGATCCCGCCGGCGCGGTGCACGTCTTCCATGTGGTACTTCTGGATGTTTGGCGCGACTTTGCACAGTTGCGGCACGTGGCGCGACAGGCGGTCGATGTCCCGCAGGTCGAAGTCGATCTCGGCTTCTTGCGCGGCGGCCAGCAAGTGCAGGATGGTGTTGGTGGAACCGCCCATGGCGATGTCCAGGGTCATGGCGTTTTCGAACGCCTTGAAGTTGGCGATGTTGCGCGGTAACACCGACTCATCGTTCTCGGTGTAGTAGCGCTTGCACAGCTCGACGATGGTGCGGCCTGCCTGCAGGAACAGTTGCTCGCGGTCGCTGTGGGTGGCCAGTGTCGAGCCGTTGCCCGGCAAGGCGAGCCCTAAGGCTTCCACCAGGCAGTTCATCGAGTTGGCGGTGAACATGCCGGAGCACGAACCGCAGGTAGGGCAGGCGCTGCGCTCGTATTCCGCAACCTTCTCGTCAGAAGCGCTGGAATCGGCGGCGATGACCATGGCGTCTACCAGGTCAAGGCCGTGGGAGGCGAGCTTGGTCTTGCCGGCTTCCATCGGGCCGCCGGAGACGAAGATCACCGGGATGTTCAGGCGCAGGGAGGCCATCAGCATGCCAGGGGTGATCTTGTCGCAGTTGGAGATGCACACGATGGCGTCGGCGCAGTGGGCGTTGACCATGTATTCCACGGAGTCGGCGATGATCTCGCGGCTCGGCAGGGAATACAGCATGCCGTCATGGCCCATGGCGATGCCGTCATCCACGGCGATGGTGTTGAATTCTTTCGCTACACCGCCGGCGCGTTCGATCTCGCGGGCGACCAGTTGGCCCAGGTCCTTGAGGTGGACATGGCCGGGTACGAACTGGGTAAACGAGTTGGCAATCGCGATGATCGGCTTTTTGAAGTCGTCATCTTTCATCCCCGTGGCGCGCCACAGTGCGCGGGCGCCGGCCATGTTGCGGCCGTGGGTGGATGTTTTCGAGCGGTAATCGGGCATTGGAGCACTCCGGGCGGCTAATCAGGGACTAAGGGGAGTGAGCTTCTATTGACGTCTGGAACACTCAGAAAATGGCCGTGTGTCCGGAAGTTGCCACTCGCGTCGCGGGATCGCCGCTTGCTTGGGCCTCGAGCTCATAAACCCGCCGGGGGATGACTGGCGATGAATAGGTCCGATTCTACACCGCTGGCGGCCGGAGGGAATGGCCGCCAGCGTGTAGATAGCGCTTACGAGACGTGTGGGGGCGCAAATTTCACTGTCAGCGGCCGACCCGAGCGTTCGTCACCACGCCCCAAACGCTGAACACGATGAAGCTGATGGCGATGGTCAGCAGCAGGTTGGCTCCCGCTTGGGCGAGGGCGGCGCTGCTGACGGCGGCGGTGATGAACATGATGCTGTTGCCGGCCGAAGCGGCGGTGCCGGCGCTGCTGGAGAACAGCAACATGGCCGCGGAAATCGCGGCAGGGCGTACCAGGGTCACGGCCAGGGCGCTGATCAGCATCGGGATCAGCAGGGTGATGGTGGTGATAGCTCCAAGACCGACGATCAGCATCAGAAGCACGCCTGCGACAAGCAGCAATCCAAGGCCGATGTTGATTTGCCGGGACAGCGAGATGCGTTTTTGAAGATACGACGCCGCCAAGCCACCGAGCAGATAGGCCACGCCATACACCATGAGTACCAGTGCGTACTGGTATTCGGAGAGTTTCAGCGAGTCCATGAAAATCAACGGTGTCACGCTGATCAAGGCGAAGTAGCAGGCGAACACCAACGCGGCGATCCACCAGTAACGCAGGAAGTCGCGATTGGTTGCGACATCTTTCAGCGTACCGATGATCGACACCTGCGTGCGGTGCGGGCTGGCGGACTTGGAGGGCAGTATGCAGAACGCATGGATCAACATGCCCGACGCCATCAGTGCGAACCCATAGAAACTACCTTGCCAGTCGAAGGTGGTTTGCAACCAGGAGCCGATCAGCGGTGACAAGGCGACGAACGAGCCGCTCAGGGTCATGTAGTAGAGGCGAACACGGGCTCGATCCTGTTCTTCGAACAGGTCCTCCACTAACGCGTGGCCCAGTACGAAGAAGCCGCAACCCACGGCCTGGACCGAGCGAAACAGCAGGAAGCTCAGGTAGTCCGTCGATAATGCGCAACCTATCGCACCCAGGATCGACAGCGTGATGCAACCGAGCAGGACTTCCTTGCGGCCCCATTTATCCGACAGCGGGCCGGCGACCAGTTGGGAAATCGAAAAAACCAACGTGAACAGGCTGATGGACAGCGCGACATCTGCGCTGGGCATGTCGAATCGGGCGGCGAGGGCCGGGAATGAGGGCAGCAGGATATTGATCGGGAAAAAGCTGATCAGCGAAATGCAGGTGATGAGGATGAAGCGTGAGAGTTGGTGGCGTTTTATCTCGCTGCCGAGTAAGGGCGAGCAGGAAGACTCAGACATTGTTTTTATTTCCGGTGGGGTGCCAAAAACCGATATTAGCCTTGGGTGGCGAGAATTCAATCAATAAAGGTGGAGTCATTCTCTTCCAAAGGCATGCTGTAAAAGGCTGCATCGCCAAGGCCTCAATCAGTCCTCAAAAGCTTTTCGAATTCATCGCTGAAAACCTGACCGTCGCTGTAACCGGCGCCTACGAAAAGTACCAACTGCTCTTTAAGGTCCTGTATGCCAAGGGCTTTCTCGATCTTGGTGTCGTTGAGAGCGGAGGCAATCCAAGTGTTAAGCCCCATGGCGGTTGAAATGAGCTGAGCTGTTTGTGAGATGTGTCCGGCTTCTATCAGGGCAACTCGGTAGGCTCTGGAGTGTGGGTACTTCCACCACAGTTTGTCGAATCGTGATGTAATGAAAATACCAAAGGGAAGATTGTCGATGAAGTGCTGGCCGTTAAGGTAATTTCCAAGAGGCTCTTGTATTCGACGAATCAGCCTGAGTGCGTGTAACTCCGGGTGGTAATAATAAAATCCGGGATTTACGCCTCTTATGTTGTGCGCATACACATAACCTTCGCTGGAGCTTAATCCACCACCTGACGGGCTGCTTCGTCTAGCGCGGAAAGAGGGGGGCGTTAAATGTGAGGTGTCTTGCAGGCGTTCTTTCAAGTGCCCTAGAGACAGGTAGAGCAGCGTACTTAGGTCTTCTAAAGAAATGCTTTTGTTTAAATAGGTGCGGCAGGTTTTTCGCTTAATTAACGTGTGTTGCAGTAACGGGTATGTTCTAAGCGAATCGTTTGGTGAGGGTTGCGGTAGACTGATAAAGTCTTCTGATTGGAGATGGGCGAACCGATTCGAATCAGGAGGACTCTTGCGCATTACGCCCTGGCAGTGGGCCAAATAATGAGCTGCCCAACTGACGCCGTCTGTAGGTTGATCAGCGCCTGATAAGTCTTTTGTACCGATGTGGAATATCCTCGACAAATCATCCCATCCCCACTGGTTATCTAACGTTGGCGCACCTTGTTGAATAATTGCATGGTGAGTGAACGTCGAGTCGATCTCAAACTCAGGGTTATAAAGCGAAAGGTCGTATATTAGCTCTAGCAGTCGCTGCGAGTGCGCGCGATCTAATTCAAATTGCTCATGAGTTTTGTAGTTCCAGATAATCAGATGTTGTGATTTGGTTAAGAAAAATAAGTTGGGATTTATTTGCATTGTTTTCTTCCCGTTCTTAAGGCTGGGTTGGCGTACAACCCAGCTTGTCATCAACGACTTATTTAGGCATTCCAATCAATGCGAATGCTGCCAGTGCTTTTGACTCAAGAACGATCGCGTTCATATCAGCTCTCCATTTCATTAAGTTAAATGGCTGTCACACAAAATGATTGTGACAAAAACTAGGCTAGGCGCTGGTTTTAGATTTATCTAGTCAGGAGGCGTAGGAGGATTCTGCTGGCGTTGTAGTATGTTTTTGCTGTAACGATGAAGCTATATGTTGTTTTTGACTTTGTACAAGAAATGAAAAAGTTTGCTTTTATTTGAAGGGGCGGCTTTGTGAATTGATGCTGCCCGGAGCCAGTCGGGCAGCATCGCGGGAAAAACTTAGCTATTCGGCAACAACCGGCACGTAATGCTCTTGATATACCGAGTCTCGGCAATCGCCGGGTGCACCGGGTGATCCGGGCCCTGGCCGCCGCGTTCCAGCATCTGGATATTGCGGTCCAGGTGACGGGCGCTGGTCAGCAGGATGTTTTGCAGGTCATCTTCCGGCAAGTGCATCGAGCACGAAGCGCTGACCAGGATGCCGTCCTTGCTGAGCAGGCGCATGGCTTGCTCGTTCAGGCGGCGGTAGGCGCCTTCGCCGTTTTTCATGTCTTTCTTGCGCTTGATGAAGGCCGGCGGGTCGGCCACGATCACGTCGAAACGCTCTTCGCTGGCTTTCAGCTCTTTGAGGGCTTCGAACACGTCGCCTTCGATGCAGGTCATCTTCTCGGCAACGCCGTTCAGTGCCGCGTTGCGCTCCACGCCGTCGAGGGCGAAGGCGGAGGCGTCGACGCAGAACACTTCACTGGCGCCGAAGGCGGCCGCTTGCACGCCCCAGCCGCCGATGTAGCTGTACAGGTCGAGTACGCGTTTGCCTTTGGCATACGGAGCCAGGCGAGCGCGGTTCATGCGGTGGTCGTAGAACCAGCCGGTCTTCTGACCCTGGATCACCGGCGCTTCGAACTTCACGCCGTTTTCTTCCAGGGCAACCCACTCCGGCACCAGGCCGAATACGGTTTCGACGTAGCGGTTGAGGCCTTCGGCATCACGCGCGGCGGAGTCGTTCTTGAACAGGATGCCGCTTGGCTTGAGCACTTGGGTCAGTGCGGCGATCACGTCTTCCTTGTGGGCTTCCATGGTCGCCGAAGCGATCTGCACCACCAGGATGTCGCCGAAACGGTCGACCACCAGGCCTGGCAACAGGTCGGAATCGCCGTACACCAGGCGGTAGAACGGCTTGTCGAACAGGCGGTCACGCAGGGACAGGGCCACGTTGATGCGGTGCACCAGCAGCGACTTGTCCAGTGGCAGCTTGATGTCGCGGGACAGCAGGCGGGCGCAGATCAGGTTGTTCGGGCTCATGGCCACGATGCCGAGGGTCTTGCCGCCGGCTGCTTCCAGGATCGCCTGGTCGCCTGCCTGGAAGCCGTGAAGAGGTGTGGCGGCCACATCGATTTCGTTGCTGTAGACCCACAGGTGGCCGTTGCGCAAACGACGATCGGCGTTGGCTTTGAGACGCAGGCTTGGCAGGGACATGACGTCGCTCCGGAAAAAAGAGCGGGAGTATACCGTGTTGTGCAGTACTTGGCCGCGCCGCCGGGCATGTGGGTTGTGATATCCCTGTGGGAGCTGGCTTGCCTGCGATAGCATCACCTCGGTTATCTGAAAGACCGAGCCGTCTGCTTCGCAGGCAAGCCAGCTCCCACATTCGATCCGGTTTCAGTTCGGGTTTTTGAGGTGTCAGCCCGGTTGCCATAAAGGTTAGAATCGCCGCCTAGTCCAGAGTGTGCCCCCTATGTCCCAAGAGCTATCCGCCGAACAGATCCAACAGAGCCTCCAAGGCATCAGCGTGCCGCCTCAACCGCAAATCATGGTGGATTTGCAGATGGAGCAGTACATGCCCGATCCGGATCTGGAAGTGATCGCCCGGCTGATCGCCCAGGACCCGGGCCTTTCCGGCTCGCTGCTGAAGATCGTCAACTCGCCGTATTACGGGCTGAGCAACAAGATTGTCTCGATCCAGCGCGCGGTGAACCTGCTGGGCAGCCGCTCCATCGTCAACCTGATTAACGCGCAGTCGATCAAGGGCGAGATGAGCGACGACACCATCGTCACCCTCAACCGTTTCTGGGACACCGCCCAGGATGTGGCCATGACCTGCCTGGCCCTGGCCAAGCGCACCGGCAGCCAGGCGGTCGATGAAGCCTACGCGTTGGGGCTGTTCCACGATTGCGGCGTGCCGCTGATGCTCAAGCGTTTCCCGAACTACATGAGCGTGCTGGAGGAGGCCTATGCCAACGCCGGCCCGGAATGCCGTGTGGTCGACACCGAGAACCAGGCGTTCAACACCAACCATGCCGTGGTGGGCTACTACACCGCCAAATCCTGGCGCCTGCCGGAGCATGTGACCGACGCCATCGCCAATCACCACAATGCCCTGGCGATTTTCAGCGACGAGTCCAACCACAAGCCGCAGCTGAAAAACCTGCTGGCGATCCTGAAAATGGCCGAGCACATTTGTGCGTCGTACCGCGTGCTGGGCAACCAGGTGGATGACCATGAGTGGAGTGCCATCGGCCCGCTGGTGCTGGACCATATCGGCCTGTCGGACTACGACTTCGAGAGTTTGAAGTTGTCGATCCGCGAGCTGGGCGCGCACTAACCCTTTCTCCATGAGGTAAACATGCCCGAGTTACCCGAAGTCGAAACCACCCGGCGCGGAATTGCGCCGCATCTGGAAGGCCAGCGGGTCAGCCGTGTGGTGGTGCGTGAGCGGCGCCTGCGCTGGCCGATCCCGGAAGACCTGGATGTGCGGCTGTCCGGGCAACGCATTGTGCTGGTGGAGCGGCGGGCCAAGTATTTGTTGATCAATGCCGAAGTCGGCACCTTGATCAGCCATCTGGGCATGTCGGGCAACCTGCGCCTGGTGGAAGCCGGCAGCCCGGCGGCCAAGCATGAACATGTGGATATCGAGCTGGAGTCGGGCCTGGCCCTGCGTTACACCGACCCGCGACGCTTTGGCGCGATGCTCTGGAGCCTCGACCCGCTGAACCATGAACTGCTGATCCGCCTGGGGCCGGAGCCGTTGACCGATCTGTTTGACGGCGAGCGGTTGTTCCAACTGTCCCGTGGGCGCTCGATGGCGGTGAAGCCGTTCATCATGGACAACGCGGTGGTGGTGGGGGTGGGCAATATCTACGCGACGGAGGCGCTGTTTGCCGCCGGGATTGATCCGCGCCGGGAAGCCAAGGGGATTTCCCGTGGGCGTTACCTGAAGCTGGCGATCGAGATCAAACGCATCCTGGCGGCGGCCATCGAGCGCGGCGGCACCACGCTGCGGGACTTTATCGGCGGCGACGGACAGCCGGGGTATTTCCAGCAGGAATTGTTCGTTTATGGCCGTGGTGGCGAGGCGTGCAAGGTCTGTGGGGCTGAGTTGCGCAACGTGATGCTGGGCCAGCGGGCGAGTGTGTTTTGCCCGAAGTGTCAGAGCTGACAATTTGTGGTGCTGCTGATGGCCTCTTCGCGAGCAAGCCCGCTCCCACATTCGACCGAGTTCCACCTTTGGAATGCAGTCGAAGGTGGGAGCGGGCTTGCTCGCGAAGGGGCCTAACGAATCGCCAAGGGACTTAGGCCTTGCCGGTAATCAACCGGTACTTCTCCATCAGTTGCTCTTCCGTCTCCGGATGAGCCTCGTCCAGCGGAATGCAATCCACCGGGCAGACCTGCTGGCACTGAGGTTCGTCGTAGTGGCCCACACACTGGGTGCACAGGTTGGGGTCGATCACGTAGATCTCCTCACCCTGAGAAATGGCAGCGTTCGGGCACTCGGGTTCGCAGACGTCGCAGTTGATGCAATCGTCGGTGATGATCAGGGACATGGAAACTCCTGCCAGGGCTGTCAGCCAAGGCATCTGAAAACTAATGCGCGCAATTGTGCCGCATTGGCGCCCGCAGTGCGAGCGGGCGCCGATTGAGCGGTCTTACTTCTTGAAGCGCAGCGTCAGCGCATCCGCCACAGCCGGGTGCACAAACTTGGTGATATCCCCGCCCAACGCCGCGATTTCTCGAACCAATGTCGAGGAAATGAACGAATAACGCTCCGACGGCGTAAGAAACAGGCTTTCCACGTCCGGCGCCAGTTGGCGGTTCATGTTGGCCAGCTGGAACTCGTATTCGAAGTCCGACACCGCCCGCAGGCCGCGCAGGAAGACATTGGCGTTCTGTTCCTTGGCAAAGTGCGCCAGCAGCGTCGAGAAGCCGACCACTTCAACGTTGGGCAGATGTTTGGTGACCTCACGGGCCAGCTCCACGCGCTGCTCCAGGGGAAACAGCGGGTTTTTCTTGGGGCTGGCAGCGACCGCGATAATCACATGGTCGAACAAGCGCGAGGCGCGTTCGACCAGATCGCCATGGCCCTTGGTGATTGGGTCGAAGGTACCTGGGTACAACACTCGGTTCATCGCGTCGTCCTGGCGGAGTCCGTTGGGGAACCGGATGGTATCGCAGCATTACCGGTGGGCCAAGTCGACTTATTCAGAAGAAAGCACTATAGACACCGCGAATACCCGGTTTTTTCAGGCCGTTTTCAGACGTTCGGCCAATGCTGTCGCCAGTTGCGCGGTCAATCCGTAGACCGATAACTGCGGGTTAGCCCCAATGCTGGTGGGGAATAGCGAGCCATCGTGGATCGATAAGTTGCGCAGTTGATGATGGCGCCCAAGACTGTCGGCCACCGCATTTTTCGGTTCTTCACCCATGGCGCAACCGCCCATCACATGCGCGCTGCCGAGCCGCGTGCGATGCAATTCAAGGTTCAAACCGTCAATCATGCTGCGGGCTTCGGCCAATGTGTTCACGTAGCGCGCATCCCCGTGCAGCGGCATCACCGACTTGGCGCCGCCGGCGAACTGAATCTCCGCCATGCTGTGGAACGCCCGGCGCAGGCCATCCCAGGCGTAGGGCGAGACCTGATAATCGAGCACCGGGGTGCCATCGCCGCGCAATTCGACTGTGCCGCCCGGGCTGTCGGGGTGGAAACCGTCGCGCAACAGGGCAAGCATTGCGTGGGTCTTGGGCAGTTGGCCCATATCCAGCGCGTTCTGCGTGCCGTAGCCGCCAAGCAAGGTACTGGCGAGTCCCGGATGCAGTGGCGGCACTTCGAGCTTGTAGGACATTTTGCCGGTGGTGCCGTCCTGCCATTGGAAGTGGTCGGAATAGATCGACTGCGGCGCCCCGTAGAACGGGTTGATCACCTCGTCGAACAGCCCGGCGGAAAAATTCACCAGATGCAGAAAGGTCCGCTTGCCCAGGCGCGAGTGGGGGTCGGGCGCATCGGAACGGAGCAGCAGCGCCGGGCTGTTGATGCCGCCGCCGGCCAGTACGTAGTGCTTGGCTTTGACCGTGATTTTGCGGCCTGTGGGAGCCACGCAATACTGATCCATGGCCACGCATTCGAGGCTGGTGATGGTGTCGCCGCTGAACTTCAGGCGTTCGGCGCGGGCCAGGTACAGCAACTCGCCGCCTTTCTCCAGGGTGGACGGAATGGTCGTCACCAGCATCGATTGCTTGGCATTGACCGGGCAGCCCATGCCGCAATATCCCAGGTTGAAACAGCCGCGCACGTTGCGCGGGATCACGTGCCAGCTGTAGCCGAGTTTTTCGCAGCCTTTGCGGATCACGTCATTGTTGGCGTTCGGCGGCATCGCCCAGGGCGCGATGCCCAGGCGCTGCTCCATTTTTTCGAACCAGGGCGCCATCTCGGCGCTGCTGTGGCCCTTGACCGCGTATTCGCTGGCCCAGTGGGCGAGGGTCGGGTCCGGGGTGCGGAAACTGGAGGTCCAGTTGATCAGCGTGGTACCGCCGACCGCGCGCCCCTGCAGGATGGTGATGGCGCCGTCCTTGCTCATGCGCCCGATGCCTTCCTGATACAGGCTGGCGTAGGCCTCGTCCTCCAGCAGCTTGAAGTCGTTGCTGGTTTTCAGCGGCCCTTCTTCAATCAACAGTACCTTGTAGCCGGCTGCGCTGAGGATTTCGGCGGTGGTGCCGCCGCCGGCGCCGCTGCCGATGATTGCGACGTCAGCTTCCAGGGTCAGGTCCTGGTCGAGGGCGGCGCCATTATGGGTTTTCCAGCCGCGGGCCATGCCATCGCGGAACAGATCAGGTACGGGCATCAGGGTCGTCTCTTGTTTTTATCGGGATGCGAATCAGATTTTCGGTGGGCCGGGGTAGCCGCAATGCGCCCAGGACTCGGGGCGGAAATACCAGGCCATGATCACCAGTTTGAGCAACGAACCCTGGCCCATGCGCAGCAGGTTCAGGTAGCTGTTTTCCCAGCGGTGCAGGAAGTTGCGGATCTGCTCGGCGCTGGCGTTTTCCCAACTGCCCCACACACCGGTCAGCGGTCCACGGGTGACCGCCATGCCCAGTACGTCGAACAGTTGCTGGGTCAGCTTGAACATCTCGGGCGAGAGGTGTTGCAGGCTGAAATCGAGTTTTTTCAAGGTGTCGTCGATGCCGGCCACCACCACCTCGGCGCTGGCCACGCCCTCCAGCAGCACCGGAATCACTGCCCGCAAAAACGGCAGGTCACTGCTGCGCAACATCGCAAAGCCGCTGGCCGGGGTGCTGCTGGAGCAGCCGCTGAGGCTGGCGCCAAGCCCGGCGGTGGCCAGGAAGGCGCTGGCGCACAGGCCGAGTTTCAAGACGCCGCGCCGTGACAGCGCGGGTGATTCAGTCAGGCTAGGGTTCATTCTTATTGTTATCCCGGTGATGGGTTTGTTAGCGGACGAACAGCTTCTGGATCAACTTCTGGATGGATTTGCCGTAGGGCGGGTAAATCAGCTTGGCGGCGTTCAGGCGTTGCTTGATCAGCACACCCTTGGCCTTGCTGAAGGTCAGGAAGCCTTCATGGCCGTGGTAATGGCCCATGCCCGACGGGCCGATGCCGCCGAAGGGCATGTCGTCCTGGGCCACATGCAGCAAAGTGTCGTTCAGGCACACGCCGCCGGAATGGGTCTCGTGCAGCACGCGGTTCTGTTCGGCCTTGTTGTAGCCGAAGTAATACAGCGCCAGTGGGCGAGGGCGCTGATTGATGTAGGCGAAGGCCTGGTCGAGGCCGCGATACGGCACGATCGGCAGCACCGGGCCGAAGATCTCGTCCTGCATCACCGTCATGTCGTCGCTGACATTCAGCAACAGGCTGTGGGCCATGCGCCGGTCCTGGCCTCGGTCATACAGTGGGACCAAGGTGGCGCCCTTGTCAGTGGCGTCTTTCACGTAGCCGTTGAGCCGGGCCAGTTGTCGTTCGTTGATGATCGCGGTGTAGTCCGGGTTGTCGGCTAGAGTCGGATAGAACCCGCGAACCGCCTGGCTGTAGGCCTCGACGAAACCGTCTACACGGTCTTCCGGCACCAGTACGTAGTCCGGCGCCACGCAGGTTTGCCCGGCATTCAGCGCCTTGCCGAAGGCGATGCGTTCGGCGGCGTCCTTGAGCGGTACGTCGGCGGAAACAATCGCCGGTGACTTGCCACCCAGTTCCAGGGTGACCGGTGTCAGGTGTTCGGCCGCCGCGCGCATCACGTGCTTGCCGATGCTGGTGGCGCCGGTGAACAGCAGGTGATCGAAGCGCAACTTGGAAAACGCCATGCCGACTTCCGCTTCGCCGAGCACTACGCACACAAGGTCTTCGGGGAAGATCTTCGCCAGCAGCGCCTTGAGCAACTGGCCGGTGGCGGGAGTAGATTCGCTGAGCTTGAGCATCACCCGGTTGCCGGCCGCCAAGGCGCCTACCAAAGGGCCGATGGCCAGGTACAACGGGTAGTTCCAAGGCACGATCACCCCGACCACGCCCAGCGGTTGATAGATAACCTTGGCCGACGCGGGCTGGAAGGCGATGCCTACAGCGCGTCGGGAAGGTTTCATCCAGCCTTTGAGGTGTTTGCTGGCGTAGTGAATGCCATGCAGGCTGGGCATCAATTCGGCGAACAGGGTTTCGTCGGCGCTACGATGGCTGAAATCACTGCTGATGGCGTTGATCAGCGCCTGGCGCTCATCGCTCAGCAGGTCGCGCAAGGCCTTGAGCCATTGCTGACGCTGGGCGGCGGGCGGCATCGGGTTGGCCGCGTAGGCCCGGCGTTGAGCGTCGAACAGGTCCTGGAGCTGGTCCAGCGCCTGGGAATCTTGCAGGTAGGCAACGTTGGCAGACATGGCGAAGTTCCCGATTGTTATTGGAATGCTTCATTTATTAGAGTCATTGCTCTAAATTGTCAAATAACATTGCACATACGTGCCGATTTATCCGGGCAAGGATAGTCCGTAAGATGCCGCCATCACGGGTCTAGAAGTTGATTTCCCATGGCACCACGAGTAAAGACCAGCGAGCGCATTGTGCAAACCAGCCTGGAGCTGTTTAACCAGCAGGGCGAGCGCAGTGTCAGCACCAACCATATCGCTGCCCATATGGAAATTTCCCCGGGCAACCTGTACTACCACTTCCCCAACAAGCAGGCGATTATCGCGGTGCTGTTTCGTGAGTACGAAGCGTTGGTGGACAGTTTCCTGCGCCCTCCCCAGGGCCGCGCGGTGACCGTGGAAGACAAGCGCTTCTACCTGCAGGCGGTGCTCGCCGGCATGTGGCGCTACCGCTTTTTGCACCGTGACCTCGAACACCTGCTGGAAAGCGACCCGGAGCTGGCTACCGGCTACCGGCGGTTTTCCCAGCGCTGCCTGATCCAGGGTGCGGCCATCTATCAGGGTTTTGTCGATGCCGGCATCCTGAACATGGACCCGGTACAAACCGAAGCCTTGACCCTCAACGCCTGGATCATCCTCACCTCATGGGTGCGCTTCCTGTGCACCACCAATGAAAAGTCCACGCACCTGAGCGCTGAGGCCATCAAGCGCGGTGTGTACCAGGTGCTGGTGCTGGAAGCCGGGTTTATCACCCCTAAGGCGAAGGACGCGGTGGATGCTTTGTTCAAAGAGTTTTACGTGCCGTTGAATCAGGCGCTGGAAGAAGTGAAGTAGGATGTTTCCCGAACGCTAACCTAGCCACAGGAGTCAGTCATGCCGCTTGCTCAACTGATCAGCCCCCAGCAACTGGCCGAGCGCCAGCAGTCCGGCGGGCTGGTGATCCTCGATTGCCGCTTTGCCCTGGAAGACCCGGATTACGGCCTGTGCAGCTACGCCGAAGGGCATATCGAAGGGGCGCAGTATGCCGATCTGGAACGCCACCTCAGCGGGCCGGTAACCAAGGGCGTGACCGGCCGTCATCCGCTGCCGGCGCCGGATGCGTTTATCCGGCAACTGCGGGCTTGGGGCGTCAACGCTGACAGCGATATCGTTTTGTATGACGACGGCCCCGGTGCCTATGCCGCCCGCGCCTGGTGGCTGCTGGCCTGGCTGGGCAAGCGCGACGGGGTGTTTATCCTCGACGGCGGCCTGAAAGCCTGGCACGCGGCGGGCTTCCCCCTGAGCCTGGATGCCCCGGTGATCGAGCCCGGTACCTTCAGCGGCTCGCCGGACAACCACCTGCAACTGGATGCCGAACACCTGCAAAAACGCCTCGGCCAACCCGGCCTGACCCTGATCGACGCCCGCGCCCAGCCGCGCTTTCGCGGTGAAGTGGAGCCGATCGATCCGGTTGCCGGGCATATTCCCGGTGCGCAGTGTGCGGCGTTCAATGAAAACCTGGGCAGCGACGGCCGTTTCCTGCCGGCGGACCAGCTCAAGCAACGTTTCGCCGCCAAGCTGCAAGATCGCTCGCCGGATGACCTGGTGGCTTACTGCGGTTCGGGCGTGACTGCCTGCCACAACCTGTTTGCGTTGTGTCTGGCGGGTTACCCGTTGGGCAAGTTGTACGCGGGGTCGTGGAGCGAGTGGATCACTGATCCAAAGCGGGAAGTTGCGACAGGCGACTGAGGTCTGCCTGACCCGGTCTGATCCAAAGTGTGGGAGCGGGCTTGCTCGCGAAGGCGGTGTGTCAGTCGCAGATGTATTGGCTGACACTCCGCCTTCGCGAGCAAGCCCGCTCCCACATTTTTATCGGCGTTGTGTCAGTAGCCACTCTGGGATTCGTCGTTCCAGGTAGTAAGTTGGCTGTTTCAGCGAGCCATCGACAAACCCGACATGCCCGCCCTTGGTCAGCAGTTCGAACTCGGTGCAGTCCGACAGCTCGCTGGCCTCGGGCAGGCTGTGGGTGAACACGAATGGGTCGTCTGCGGCCTGGATGATCAGGGTGGGTGTGCGAATCGCTCCGAGGTAATAGCGGCTTGAGGCCCGGCTGTAATAGTCCTCGGCGCTGAGGAACCCGTGCAGCGGCGCGGTGACGCGGCCGTCAAAGTCCCAGAACGTGCGCATCTTCTCCAGCGAGCCCAAGTCGGCCAGGGTTTTCAGGCCTGCTTCTTGGCCATCCTTTAGAAAACGGCTTTGTTTGACGCGGATATAGGCCAGCATTTCACGCATGAAATGCTTCTGATAAACCCGTGAAAAGCCCAGGCCGATGCGATCGGCGCACTGGTCCAGGCGGAACGGCACCGACACGGCTGCCGCGCCTTGCAGCCCGGAGGCTTCGCCGGTTTCACCCAAGTGCTTGAGCAGCACATTGCCGCCCAACGAATAACCCACCGCATACAGCGGCGCCAACGGGCGCTTGGCCCGCAAGTGAGCGATGGTTTCGGCCAGGTCTTCACTGGCGCCGGAATGGTAGCTGCGGGCGAGCAGGTTGGGCTCGCCGGAACAGCCACGCCAGTTGAGCGCCACGCTGGCCCAGCCTTGAGCCGCCAGGGCTTTTTGCAGGCCGGCTACATAGGGCGAGTTGGACGAGCCGGTCAGCCCGTGCAGTACCAGCACCAACGGGGTGGTTGCGTCATGGGGTCCGTGCCAGTCGAGGTCGAGGAAGTCCCCGTCTGCGAGCCACAGCCGTTCGCGCTGGCGTTCGATGTGGGTGGTTTTGCGCCACAGCGGTCCCCACAGCGTTTGCAGGTGCGGGTTGCCGAGGCCGAAGGCGGGGGTGAAGCGGTCGAGGGGCGGAGTCATGAAATTCTCGGTGCCGAATGGGCTTGCTCCAATCATTGTAGGAGCGAGCTTGCTCGCGAAAAACTCAAGATCACCGCGTTCCCCTGGTTTCCCGCGTCATCGTTAACGATCTTCGCGAGCAAGCTCGCTCCTACACGGTGCGTTGCCACAACGCGTAATACACCCGCCCGGATTTCTGCTCGCGGTGCAGGCGCCAGGTGCCCGGCAGGCCGAGCGTGGACGGTGCGGTTTCGCTTTCAGTGTAGATCCAGGCATCCGGAGCCAACCACTGGCGCTCTTCCAGCAACGCGCAAACGGTCGGCAGCAGGTTCTGGTTAAACGGCGGATCGAGGAACACCACGTCAAACTCACGGGCTTCCTGGGTTTCCAGGTAACGCAGCGCATCAGCCGTCTGCACTTGCCCGGTGGTGCAACGCAGGGTGCCCAGGTGTTCCTTGAGGCTGGCAACCGCCACGTTGCTGGCGTCGAGCGCCTGGCCCAGTGCAGCGCCACGGGACAGGCTTTCGAGGAACAACGCGCCGCTGCCCGCAAACGGATCCAGCACCTTGGCCCCGGCGATATACGGCGCGAGCCAGTTGAACAGGGTTTCACGCACGCGGTCGGGCGTCGGGCGCAGGCCCACGACGTCGGGGAAGCTCAGCTTACGGCTGCCCCATTCTCCACCGATGATGCGCAGTTGGCCCACACCGTTGTGAACGTTGTGGACGGGTTTTTTGGGACGGGATGGACGGGCCATTAATGCTCCGGAACCCCGAGCGGCTGCTCGGCGGGTTTATCTGTGGGGGGCGGTAGTGGCTTTTGCGCAATCGTTGGGCCGGCGGTCACGATGACCATCTTGTCGGCACTCAAATGTTTGTTCAAAGCAGCTTTGACCTGGTCAACGGTCAGCGCCTGGGATTGTTTCATGAAATCTTCCAGGTAGCTCAGCGGCAAGTTGTAGAAACCCATGGCGCCCAGCTGCCCGACGATATCGGCATTGCTCGCGGTGGACAGCGGGAAGCTGCCAGCCAGTTCGCGCTTGGCGTCGTCGAGTTCTTTTTGTGTCGGGCCGGTCTTCAGGTAGTCGGCCAGCACGTCCTGCACCAGTTTCAAGGTGCCAGCGCTCATTTCGGCGCGGGTTTGCAGGTTGATCATGAACGGGCCGCGTACCTGCATCGGCGAAAAGCCGGAGTATACGCCGTAGGTCAGGCCACGTTTCTCGCGCACTTCGCTCATCAAGCGGGTGCCGAAGCCACCGCCGCCGAGGATCTGATTGCCCAGGGACAGCGCGGCGTAATCCGGGTCGGCACGGTCGATGCCCAGTTGCGCCAGCAGCAGGGTTGTCTGCTTGGACGGGAACTCGATATGCGTGGTGCCAGCCTTCGGCTCCGCCGGTTGGGCGATCTTCGCCAGCGCCGGGCCTTTAGGCAGTGAAGCGGAGACCTTGGCGGTCATGGCCTCGGCTTCGGCGCGGGTCAGATCGCCGACTACAGAAATCACTGCGTTGCCGGCGGCGTAGGCCTTGGCGTGGAAGTCCTTCAACTGCGCGAGGGTCACCTTCGGCACGCTTTCGGCGTTGCCTTCGCTCGGATGGGCGTAAGGGTGGTCGCCATAGAGCTGCTTGAACAGCTCGATGCTCGCCAGTTTGCCGGGGTTCTGCTTCTGGTATTCAAAGCCGGCCAGCAGCTGGTTCTTGATCCGCGCCAGGGAGTCGGCGGGGAAGGTCGGCTTGCCGATCACGTCGTCAAACAGCGACAGGGCAGCGTCACGTTTGTCGCTGGCGCTCAGGCTGCGCAGGGAAACCAGCGCCATGTCGCGGTAGGCACCATTGCTGAAGTCGGCACCCAAGCCGTCGAAACCGGCGGCAATCTGGCTGACGTCTTTGCCTGGCACGCCTTCGTTGAGCATTGCGTTGGTCAACAGCGCCAGGCCCGGTGTGTTGCCGTCCTGGCTGCTGCCGGCGGCGAACAGGATGCGCATGTCGAACATCGGCAGTTCATGGGCTTCGACGAACAGCACCTTGGCGCCTTCGGCGGTGGTCCAGGTTTGCACGTCGAGCTTGCGGTTGGTCGGTGCCTTGTCGTCCAGCTCGGCCAGGGATTGCAGTTTGTTGGCGGACTTGGCCTGCTCCAGCGCCTGGCTGGCGACGGATTCGCTCGGGCGCAGGAAATACACCGCGCACGCGGCAGCCAACGTGACCACGATCAGGCCGGGCAGCACCAGACGGTTGTTTTTACGTTCACTCATGAGCGGTCTCCTCAGGCAAGACATGGGCGACGCTGAGACGTTCGCGGGTGAAATAGGTGCGTGCAGCTTTCTGGATATCTTCGGCGGTTACGCTTTGCAGCTCGGCAAGCTCGGTGTCCATGAGTTTCCAGGACAGGCCGACGGTCTCCAGGGAGCCGATGGCAGTGGCTTGGCTGGTGATCGAGTCGCGCTGGTAAACCACCCCGGCGATGACCTGGGCGCGGATACGCTCCAGTTCTTCTGCGCTCGGTGGCTTGGCCTTCAGTTCATCCAGCAGGCGCCACAGGCCGGCTTCAGCCTGGGCCACGGTCTTTTTCTTCTGCAGGTTCGGGGTGGCGGTCAAGGTGAACAGGCTGTCACCGCGGGTGTAGGCGTCGTAGCTCGACGAACCGCCGGACACCAGCTCTTCGCCGCGCTCCAGTTGCGTCGAGATGCGCGCGCTGTAGCCGCCGTCCAGCAGGGCCGAGATCAGGCGCAAGGCGTTGACCGAACGCTTGTCTTCAGCGGTGGCGAGGCTGGGCACGTTGAAACCAAGGATCACGCTGGGCAGTTTGGTCTGTACGTGCATTGTCAGCAGGCGTTCGCCGGGCTCGGCCAGTTCCAGTGGGATTTTCGCCGGTGGCACGTCGCGCTTGGGGATCGGGCCGAAGTAGCGTTGGGCCAGGGTCTTGACCTCATCCGGGGTCACGTCGCCCACCACTACCAGGGTGGCGTTGTTCGGCACGTACCAGGATTGGTACCAGTGGCGCAGCTCTTCAACCTTCATGCGGTCCAGGTCGGCCATCCAGCCGATGGTCGGCGTGTGGTAGCCGCTGGCCGGGTAGGCCATGGCCTTGAAGCGCTCGTAGGCCTTGGACATCGGGTTGTCGTCGGTGCGCATCCGGCGCTCTTCCTTGATCACCTCGATCTCGCGGCTGAACTCGTCGGCCGGCAGACGCAGGCTGGCCATGCGGTCGGCTTCCAGTTCGAAGGCAACGCCCAGGCGGTCACGGGCCAGCACCTGGTAGTAAGCGGTGTAGTCGTCACTGGTGAAGGCGTTTTCTTCGGCGCCCAGGTCACGCAGGATCAACGAGGCTTCGCCGGGGCCGACCTTGGCGCTGCCCTTGAACATCATGTGCTCCAGGGCGTGGGACAAACCGGTCTGGCCCGGGGTTTCATAGCTGGAGCCAACCTTGTACCAGACCTGGGAAACCACCACCGGGGCGCGATGGTCCTCGCGCACGACGACCTTGAGGCCGTTGTCGAGGGTGAATTCGTGGGTGGGTTGTGGGTCGGCAGCCAAAGCTGAAAGGGGCAGACAAACTGTGCTGAGCAGCAGGCCTGCGGCGCGGCGGGCTAGAGCATTCATTCGTTTTTAAACCTGTTGAGCTGCCCGCTTGGTCTTAGCGTCGGCGGGCGAGGAGGTGCTAGGATACTGATCCGACCTAGGGACGGCCACTACGGCTGTCTTGTTGAGGCCCTATTTAGGCCTTACAAAATGTTGCGCATGAACGAGCTGGCTAAAAAACAGTCTGTTACGCATCGAATTTTATTTACCGACGTGCCCCTCGGCGCGTCGCTACCTTGAGATAGCCGTCTCCATGTTTGGTTCCAACGACGACAAGAAGACCCCAGCTGCGGCTGGCGAGAAAAAAGGCCTGTTCGGATGGCTGCGCAAAAAGCCGCAGGAAACCGTCGTCGAACAGCCACAGGTTCAAGCAGAACCGATCCCTGAATCCCCAGTAGAAGCCGAACCGGTTGCCGAAACCCCGGCCCCGGTGGTGTTGCCGATGGTCGAGCCGGTGTTGCAGCCGGTGGTTGAGGCAGAGCCTGAGCCAGAAGCCGAGCCTGAGCACAAACCGTGGCTGGTGTTGCCGGTGGCGGAAGAGCCCGTGGCACTGGTTGAAGACGAGCAGGCCGGGCATGTGACGCCGCCGATTCCGGCCCTCGTGGAGCCTGCGCCGGTTGTGGTCGAAGCGCCGCCAGTGATTGAGGTGCCTGCACCGGTTGTCGCCGAGCCTGCTCCGGTCGCAGTCGCCGCGCCAGCCATCATCGAAGAGCCTGCTGCTCCTGCCGAAACCAGCAAGACCGGCTTCTTTGCCCGCCTCAAGCAAGGCCTGAGCAAGACCAGCGCCAGCATCGGCGAAGGCATGGCCAGCCTGTTCCTCGGCAAAAAGACCATCGATGACGAGCTGCTGGAAGACATCGAAACCCGTCTGCTGACGGCCGACGTGGGCGTCGAAGCCACCGCCGTGATCATCCAGAGCCTGACCCAGAAGGTTGCGCGCAAGCAGTTGACCGACGCCGATGCACTCTACAAGTCGCTGCAGGCCGAGCTGGCGGCCATGCTCAAGCCGGTGGAAGCACCGCTGGTCATTGATACGCAGAAAAAACCGTTTGTGATTCTGGTGGTCGGCGTCAACGGCGCCGGCAAGACCACCACCATCGGCAAGCTGGCCAAGAAGCTTCAGCTGGAAGGCAAGAAGGTCATGCTGGCCGCCGGTGACACGTTCCGTGCTGCTGCCGTGGAGCAGTTGCAGGTCTGGGGCGAGCGCAACAAGATCCCGGTCATCGCCCAGCACACCGGCGCCGACTCGGCCTCGGTGATCTTCGATGCGGTGCAGGCTGCCAAGGCCCGCAACATTGACGTGCTGATCGCCGATACCGCCGGTCGCCTGCACACCAAAGACAACCTGATGGAAGAATTGAAGAAAGTTCGCCGCGTGATCGGCAAGCTCGATGCCGACGCGCCCCACGAGGTGTTGCTGGTGCTGGACGCCGGTACCGGCCAGAACGCCATCAGCCAGGCCAAACAATTCCACCAGACGGTCCAACTGACCGGCCTGGCATTGACTAAGCTCGACGGCACGGCCAAAGGCGGCGTGATCTTCGCCCTGGCCAAGCAGTTCGGGTTGCCGATTCGTTATATCGGCGTCGGTGAAGGCATCGACGACCTGCGCACTTTTGAAGCCGAACCCTTTGTACAGGCACTGTTTGCCGAGCGGGAGCGTTCATGATTCGTTTCGAACAGGTCGGTAAACGCTACGCCAACGGACATGTCGGCTTGCATGAGCTGAGTTTCCGGGTGCGTCGCGGCGAATTCTTGTTTGTGACCGGCCATTCGGGTGCCGGTAAAAGTACCTTGCTGCGCCTGCTGCTGGCCATGGAACGCCCAACCACCGGCAAATTGCTGCTGGCGGGCCAGGACCTGGCCACCATCAGCAACGCACAGATTCCATTCCTGCGTCGCCAGATCGGCGTGGTGTTCCAGAATCACCAGTTGCTGTTCGATCGCACGGTGTTCAACAACATCGCCTTGCCATTGCAGATTCTCGGGCTGTCCAAGGCCGAAATCATCAAGCGCGTGGATTCGGCCCTTGAGCGCGTCGCGCTCTCGGACAAGACCGACCTGTACCCAGGCGACCTGTCCACCGGCCAGCAACAGCGCGTCGGCATCGCCCGCGCCATCGTCCATCGCCCGGCCTTGCTGCTGGCGGACGAACCCACCGGTAATCTCGACCCGCGCCTGGCCGCCGAAATCATGGGGGTGTTCGAAGACATCAACCGCCTCGGCACCAGCGTGCTGATCGCCAGTCACGACCTGGCGCTGATCGCCCGCATGCGTCACCGCATGTTGACCCTGCAGCGCGGCCGCCTGATTGGCGACGGGGAGGCTGGGGTATGAGTGCTACACGCAGCCCTAAGGTTTCCGAACGCGTCGCGCCGAAAGCGGCCGACCCGCAACCTCAGAAGAAGAAACGCGACGAAGACGACGGCCCGGACTTCGGCACCCTGGTGCACGCCTGGATCGAAAGTCACCGCGCGAGCCTGGTAGACAGCCTGCGTCGCCTGGGCAAACAGCCGATTGGCAGCTTCTTTACCTGCCTGGTCATGGCCGTGGCCTTGAGCCTGCCGATGGGGTTGTCGCTGCTGCTCAATAACGTCGAGCGCCTTGGCGGCTCATGGCAGCGGGCGGCGCAGATTTCGCTGTACCTGAACCTGGATGCCAGCACCAAAGACGGCGAGTCCCTGCGCGACGAGATCAAAGAGCTTCCAGGTGTGGCCGAGGCTGAATACATCAGCCGCGATCAGGCCCTGGAAGAGTTCCAGCAACAGTCCGGCCTGGGTGAGGCGCTCAAGGAGCTGCCGCAAAACCCGCTGCCGGGCGTGGTGCTGGTAACGCCGAATGAGGTGGACAAGACGACCCTGGAAGCCCTGCGACAAAAACTCGCAGAGCTGCCGAAGGTGCAGCAGGCCCAACTTGATCTAGTCTGGGTGGAGCGGTTGGCGGCAATTCTCAAGCTGGGCGACCGGTTTGTGTTCGGCCTGACGGTGTTGCTGGTTTCTGCATTACTTTTGGTGATAGGTAATACCATTCGTCTTCATATTGAAAACCGGCGCACCGAGATAGAAGTGATTAAACTCGTCGGCGGCACGGACAGCTATGTGCGTCGGCCTTTTCTGTACATGGGCGCGCTTTATGGCTTCGGTGCGGGGATTTTGTCCTGGGGCGTACTGGCTTTCGGCCTGAACTGGCTGAACGACGCGGTGGTGGGGCTTGCTGGCCTGTACGGCAGTGATTTTGCCTTGGCCGGCGTGCCGGCAGCCGATGGTCTGTCATTGTTGCTTGGGGCAGTGCTCTTGGGGTATATCGGTGCGTGGATTGCGGTCGCACGGCATTTACGTGAGCTGGCACCGAAGTAGTTAATGTCAGGGTAATGTGGTTTCGTTTGTATTGACCGTATCAGTGGTTTAGGGAACTTGTCCTACGGTTCCCGGTCAATTTTCGCAGTGCTGAACTGCACGAGTTATGTGAGTCGGAGGTTTTTTCGTATGACCACTTCTTTGCAACCTGCTTATGCTCTGGTCCCGGGTGCGAACCTGGAGGCCTATGTGCACACGGTCAACAGCATTCCATTGCTGACGCCCGAGCAGGAGCGTGAACTGGCCGAGAGTCTCTACTATGAGCAGGATTTGGGGGCGGCTCGGCAGATGGTGCTCGCCCACCTGCGTTTTGTCGTACATATCGCCCGTAGCTATTCCGGCTACGGTCTGGCCCAGGCTGACCTGATTCAGGAAGGCAACGTTGGCCTGATGAAAGCTGTAAAGCGCTTCAACCCGGAAATGGGTGTGCGCCTGGTGTCGTTTGCTGTGCACTGGATCAAGGCGGAAATTCACGAATTCATCCTGCGCAACTGGCGCATCGTGAAAGTCGCGACCACCAAGGCTCAGCGCAAACTGTTCTTCAACCTGCGCAGCCAGAAGAAACGCCTGGCCTGGCTGAACAACGAAGAAGTGCATCGGGTGGCCGAAAGCCTTGGCGTAGAGCCACGTGAAGTGCGCGAGATGGAAAGTCGCCTGACCGGCCATGACATGGCCTTCGACCCGGCCGCTGAAGCGGACGACGACAGCGCCTTCCAATCGCCGGCCAACTACCTGGAAGACCACCGGTACGACCCGGCGCGTCAACTGGAAGACGCTGACTGGAGCGACAATTCCAATCACAACCTGCACGAAGCGCTGGAAGTGCTGGACGACCGCAGCCGTGACATCCTCTACCAGCGCTGGCTGGCAGAAGAAAAAGCCACGCTGCACGACCTGGCGCAGAAGTACAACGTGTCGGCTGAGCGGATTCGTCAGCTCGAGAAGAGTGCGATGAACAAGCTGAAACTGTCGATCGCCGCCTAAACGGCAGCGAAGTGACAAAAAAATGCCCCGATCGAGAGATCGGGGCATCTTTGTTTGTGTTCGCACAACTCGAATTCAGCTCGGTCCACTGTGGGAGCTGGCTTGCCTGCGATGAGGGCCTGTCAGCCAACACACCTGCAGGCCGACACACCGCTATCGCAGGCAAGCCAGCTCCTGCAGTTGTTTTGTGGGGTGTCAGTCAGCCCAAGGCGCCTTGCGCGAGTTGTTCAGCTCATTCAGGTAGCTGTCGCCACCCAACTGACTCATCTGCTGCCGAATCCACGCCGCCCGTCGCGCCACATACGATGTTGGATGGCTGGCGCTCCACACCCGTGGGTTAGGCAGCACCGCCGCCAGGTAGCTGGCCTGCTGGCGGGTCAGCGCCTTGGCACTCACCCCAAAATGATGCCGCGCTGCCGCTTCGGCGCCGAACACGCCTTCATCCCATTCCACGCTGTTGAGGTAGACCTCAAGAATTCGCTGCTTGGGCCAGAGAATCTCGATCAGCCCGGTAAACCAGGCTTCCAGGCCCTTGCGGAAATAGCTGCGTCCGGTCCACAAAAACAGGTTCTTCGACACCTGCTGGCTCAAGGTGCTGGCGCCGCGAATCGAGCCGCCGCGCTCGTTATGCAGCAATGCCGCCTGGATCGCGTCGAAATCAAAACCCCAATGCTGCGGGAAGCGCTGGTCTTCGCCCGCCATCACCGCCACTTTAAGCTCGTCGGAGATCTGATCCCACGGCACCCAGGTGCGCTGTACGTCAATCGGCTCGCCGTCGACCCAGGATTCGACCTTGCGCTCAACCATCAGCGCAGTTCCCGGTGGCGGCACGAAACGGAACAGCAGCACCAGCAGCACGCTGCCGATGGCAAACCACTTGAGGACTTTGAGAAAACGCTTGAAGAGGAGACGCAGCATAGAGATGGCTTGGCCGAACCCGTTGAGCGGGCCATTATACAGACCCTGCCCACTGAGTCTGACTGGAGTTCCTCATGTTGCGTGGCTTTCTGATGCTGGCTGCCTTTTTCGGTTTCACCGGCGTTGCCCTGGGCGCGTTTGCCGCCCACGGCCTGAAAAACCGCCTGAGCGCCGAGTACCTGGCGATTTTCCACACCGGCGTGACCTACCAACTGGTGCACACCCTGGCGCTGTTCGGCGTGGCATTGCTGGCGGTGCACATTCCCGGTCGACTGGTCACCTGGGCGGGCATCTCGTTCACCATCGGCATCCTGCTGTTCTCCGGCAGCCTGTATGTGCTGACCATGACCGGCATCAGCAAGCTCGGCATCATCACCCCGTTTGGTGGCCTGGCGTTCCTGCTGGGCTGGTTCTTCCTCGGTTTGGCGGCGTGGCGTCTACAGGCTGCCTGACCAAGGGGCTTGGGCCAGCAACGCCAATCACGCTAGAATGCTGGCCCCTAAAAACGATGGCGGCCCGTGGCATGCGCATTCAGTTGAACGGCGAATCTTTTGAACTGCCCGACGGTGAAACCGTTTCGGCCCTGCTGACCCGTCTGGATTTGACCGGGCGTCGCGTCGCAGTGGAGCTCAACCAGGATATCGTCCCGCGTAGCCAGCACGCCGAGACCGCGCTCACCGAAGGTGACCAGGTCGAAGTGGTCCATGCCATCGGCGGCGGCTAGCCGCCCGGCGCTCCAGAGCGCCAACCCGCATTCTGTAGAACCTCACCCCAACTCGAGGATTTCCCATGAGCATCGTTCGTAGCGACAAGCCTTTTGTCCTGGCCGGTCGTACCTACCAGTCCCGTTTGCTGGTCGGTACCGGCAAGTACCGCGACATGGAAGAAACCCGCCTGGCCATCGAAGCCTCGGGTGCCGAGATCGTTACCTTCGCCGTGCGCCGCACCAACCTCGGTCAGATCGAGGGCGAGCCGAACCTGCTCGAAGTGCTGTCGCCGGATCGCTACACCTTCTTGCCAAACACTGCTGGTTGCTACGACGCCATCGAAGCCGTGCGCACCTGCCGCCTGGCCCGTGAGTTGCTCGACGGCCACAACCTGGTGAAGCTGGAAGTGCTGGCCGACCAGAAAACCCTGTTCCCCAACGTGATCGAAACCCTCAAGGCCGCCGAAACCCTGGTCAAGGAAGGCTTCGACGTGATGGTTTACACCAGCGATGACCCGATCATTGCCCGCCAACTGGCCGAAATCGGCTGCATCGCGGTAATGCCGCTGGCCGGTCTGATCGGTTCCGGTTTGGGTATCTGCAATCCGTACAACCTGCAGATCATCCTCGAAGAAGCCAAGATCCCGGTACTGGTGGATGCGGGCGTGGGCACTGCCTCCGACGCTACCATCGCCATGGAACTGGGTTGCGATGCGGTGCTGATGAACTCGGCCATCGCCCATGCCCAGCAGCCGATCATGATGGCCGAAGCCATGAAACACGCAATCGTCGCCGGCCGCCTGGCGTACCTCGCCGGGCGCATGCCGAAAAAACTTTACGCCAGCGCCTCCTCGCCGCTGGATGGTCTGATCAAGTAAGAGCCATTGATGACTGAATCAAACGAAACGCCGAACACCCTGGAAGAAGGCGACGAGTCCAAGCACCGCCGCATCAAGAGTTTTGTGATGCGCGCCGGTCGCATGACCGAAGGCCAGCAAAAAGGCCTGGAGCAGGGCACGCCGCTGTTCGTCCTGCCGCTGGTGGACGCACCGGTGGATTACGACCAGGTGTTCGGCCGCTCGGCGCCACGCTCCCTGGAAATCGGCTTCGGCATGGGCCATTCCCTGCTGGAAATGGCTGCAGCTTCGCCGGAGCAGGATTTTATCGGGGTTGAAGTCCACCGTCCGGGTGTTGGCGCGCTGCTGAACGGCGTGCTGACTCAGGGCCTGACCAACCTGCGGGTCTACGACTGCGACGCGATCGAAGTGCTCAACCGCTGCATCGCCGACAACAGCCTCGACCGCCTGATGCTGTTCTTCCCCGACCCATGGCACAAGAGCCGTCACCACAAGCGCCGCATCGTCCAGGCTTCCTTCGCGGAACTGGTGCGCAGCAAGCTGAAAGTGGGCGGCATCCTGCACATGGCCACCGACTGGGAGCCGTATGCCGAATACATGCTGGAAGTGATGAACGTCGCCCCTGGCTACCGCAACCTGGCGGAAGACGGCAAATGCGTCCCGCGCCCGGCCGAACGGCCGATCACCAAGTTCGAACGTCGCGGCGAGCGACTCGGGCATGGGGTTTGGGATTTGAAGTTCGAGAAGCTGGCGTAATTAGCTCGAAAGCTGAAATGCAATCAACTGTGGGAGCTGGCTTGCCTGCGATAGCATCACCTCGGTATCACTGATACACCGAGGTTTCTGCATCGCAGGCAAGCCAGCTCCCACATTTTGTTTTGTGTGGGGCTTGAGTCAGCGGCGATCCGCCACCACCCCAATCAACACCAGCACCACCAACAACACCGGTGCCAGGCTGTAGTTGTTGAACTGGCTCAACCCGCGAACAATCCACGGTGTGGCATAGATCAGTGCCGCGCCGCTGCCGATCATGCACACCAGCGCCATCAGCGGTACGCGCAGCGCGCCCGCGATGCTGCCCAGTCGTGCTTCGACCCAGCCCTTGATGTCGGCGCCAAACAGCACCAGCAGGCAGCCTACTAACGCCAGGGAGATTTCCGACAGGTTGCTACGGCTCCAGCGGGATACGGTGGCGAGCAGGTCGAGTACCAGATCCATTCGATTTCCTTAAGAGCAATCAGCTCAAAAACTTCTGCAGCAGGTCATTGAGAAAGAGTTGCCCGCGGTCGGTGGCCGCCAGGCGTGACGGTTCGACCTGCATTAAGCCACTTTGTTCTGCTTCGCGACGGGCCTCATCGAGACTCGCCAGCTCAAGGCCGGTGCGCTCGGCATAAAGCCTGGCTTCGACGCCGTCGGTGAGGCGCAGGGCGTTCATCAGGAACTCGAACGGTAACTCTTCGTTGGTCAGTTCTTTCGCACCGGCCTGGTAGTTTTTCGCCGGGTTGAGGTAGTCCTTCGGCGCCCGGGTTTTCCAGGTGCGCACGATGCGCCCATCCAGATGGCTGAGCTTGCCGTGGGCACCGGCGCCGATGCCGATAAAATCGCCAAAGCTCCAGTAGTTCAGGTTGTGCCGCGCCGGCCGACCCGGTTGGGCGTAGGCCGAGACTTCGTACTGGGCGTAACCGTGTTCGGCGAGCAACGCCTGGCCGGCTTCCTGAATGTCCCACAGGGTGTCGTCTTCCGGCAGCACGGGCGGCTGGTTCCAGAACACGGTGTTGGGTTCCAGGGTCAGTTGATACCAGGACAGGTGCGTGGGCTTGAGGGCAATGGCCTGGCGCAGGTCGCTCAGGGCGTCGTCCAGGGACTGATCGGGCAAGCCGTGCATCAGGTCCAGGTTGAAGTTGTCGAACCCGGCCTGGCGCGCCATCCCGGCGGCACGCACGGCTTCGTCACCGTTGTGGATACGGCCCAGGGCTTCGAGTTTTTCCTGCTGGAAACTCTGGATACCAATCGACAGCCGATTGATCCCCAGCTTGCGGTACGCCACGAACTTCTCTTGCTCGAAGGTGCCAGGGTTGGCTTCCAGGGTGATCTCGATGTCGCTGGCAAACGGGACGCGCGCTTCCACGCCCTTGAGCAACCGGCCCAGCGCAGTGGCGCTGAACAGGCTCGGGGTGCCGCCGCCGAAAAAGATCGAACTCAGCTCACGGCCATACACCGCGTGCAGGTCCTGATCGAGGTCGGCCAGCAATGCGTCGACGTACTCTTCTTCCGGCAGCACTTTACTCGCGGTGTGGGAGTTGAAGTCGCAATAGGGGCATTTGCGCACGCACCACGGGATGTGGATGTACAGCGCCAGGGGCGGCAGGTGAGGCAGGGCCGCCCGAGGTGTTTGCGCGCCACCGAGAATCAGTGGCTGCGCGGAGGTGTTCTGGGTCATTTCAGGCCCAGACGCTGGCGCAGCAAATCCATTGCGCGGGCGCGGTGGCTGATCTGGTTCTTGTCGGCCGGGCTCAGTTCGGCACTGGAGACATTGCGCTCCGGCACCCAGAACAGCGGGTCGTAGCCAAAGCCGTGCTCGCCGCTGGCCGCGTGCAGGATGCGACCGTGCCACAGGCCTTCACAGAGGATCGGCAGTGGATCATCGGCGTGACGCACCAGGGCCAGTACGCAGACGAACTGTGCGCCGCGCTTCGCGTCGGGCACGTCCTTGAGGGCGTCGAGCAGTTTGGCGTTGTTGGCCGCATCGCCTTTGCCGTCGGCGTAACGCGCCGAGTAGATGCCTGGGGCACCACCGAGGAAATCCACGGCCAAGCCCGAATCATCGGCCAGTGCCGGCAGGCCGGAAATGCGCGCAGCATTACGGGCCTTGAGGATGGCGTTCTCGACGAACGAAAGGCCGGTCTCTTCCGGCTCTACCTGGCTGAACTCGCCAATCGAGCGCAATTGCACCGAGTCGCCGAGCATGGCCTGGAGTTCTTTGAGCTTGCCGGCGTTATGGCTGGCCAGTACGAGTTGTGTGAGGTTCATCATTCGGCCGGAAACAGTTCCTGGTTGAAACTGAAACCGTGGGCTTTGCCACCGGTTTCAACGTTGATGGTGAAAATCTTGGTTTCCTGCTGCGGCACCGGGTACTGGGCGACGTAAAGCGTAGAACCTTTCTGGGTGATTTTCTTGAACGTCAGCATCTCGCTCTTGCCGCTCAGGTCTTTGATCGTGCCGGTGACGGTGGCGTCTATCGATTCGACGCCCTTGTTCACGAACACATTGATCATGCCCAGCTCTTTGCTGCGTACGATCCCGGCTTCCTGGGCCATTTCCGGTGTCAGGAAACTGGTGGTCAGGGTGTTGTAGTGCACCGTGATATCGCCGAATTCTTTCTGGCGATTACCATCGATAACATCCGCCGCCATAGCGCTGACGCTCAGGCACGCGGTGAGTAAAAAAGTAGCCAAACGACTCATGTTCGTCCTCCTTGAAAATGGTTAGACGGCAATCTGGTGGTCCGTCAGGCCCGGGCTGCTGACCCGGTAGATCCCGATCTCACCCAGCAGGTTGGGCCATAGCTTACTCGCCCAGCCGTGACGGTGCTGTTGATCGACGGCAAGGCGGTTGATGACTTTGGCTTCGCGCTCGCTGCACAGCGCTTCGAAGTCTTCGAAGGTGCAGAAGTGGATGTTGGGCGTGTTGTACCAGGTGTAGGGCAGGAAATCCGATACCGGCATGCGGCCCTTGGTGGCCAGGTACCAGCGGCAGCGCCAGTGGCCGAAATTGGGGAAAGTAATGATGCACTGGCGGCCGACCCGCAACATTTCGTCGAGGATCCGGTCCGGGTAGTGCACGGCTTGCAGGGCCTGGGTCATGACCACGATGTCGAAGCTGTTGCTGGCAAAGTTGCCGAGGCCCTTGTCCAGGTCCTGCTCGATCACGTTAATGCCCTTGGCCACGCACTGGGCGATGTTGTCCGGGTCGTTTTCCAGGCCATAGCCGGTGACTTGCTTGTTGTCGCGCAGCCAGCTCAGCAGTTCGCCATCGCCGCAACCCAGGTCGAGCACGCGGCTGCCGGCGGGGATCCAGTCTTGGATGATTTCCAGGTCGGCTCTCATGGCGTTCTCACAGTGCGATTCGGTTCATGTAGTTGCTGAAGGCCTGCAGGTAGCGCGGGATCGGGATCAGGAAGGCGTCGTGGCCTTGCGGTGCGTCGATCTCCAGGTAGCAGACGTCTTTCTTCGCGGCCATCAGCGCATCCACCAGTTCTCGCGAGCGGGCCGGGGAGAAGCGCCAGTCGGTGGTGAACGACATCACGCAGAACTTGGCGGTGGCCGCCTCGAAGGTGCGCGCCAGGTCGTCGTCGAAGTTCGCCGCCGGGTCGAAGTAGTCCAGGGCCTTGGTCATCAGCAGGTAGGTGTTGGCGTCGAAACGCCCGGAAAACTCCTCACCCTGATAACGCAGGTAGCTCTCGACCTGGAACTCGACGCTGTGGAAGTCGTAGTTGAGCTTCTCGCTCTTGAGGCCACGGCCGAATTTCTCGCCCATGGAATCATCCGACAGGTAGGTGATGTGCCCGACCATGCGCGCGAGCATCAGCCCGCGCTTGGGGATCACCCCCGCTTCCTGGAACGAACCGCCGTGGAACTCCGGGTCGGTGAGGATTGCCTGGCGCGCCACTTCGTTGAAGGCGATGTTCTGGGCCGACAGCTTGGGGGCCGAGGCGATGGCCAGGCAGTGGCGTACGCGATCCGGGTAGGTGATGGTCCATTGCAGGGCCTGCATGCCGCCCAGGCTGCCGCCGATCACGGCGGCCCATTGGGCGATGCCCAGTACGTCGGCCAGGCGCGCCTGGCTGTGCACCCAGTCTTCCACGGTCAGTACCGGGAAATCGGCGCCAAACGGCTTGCCGGTTTCCGGGTTGAGGCTGCTGGGGCCAGTGGAACCGTTGCAGCCGCCGAGGTTGTTCAGGCTGACCACGAAGAACTTGTTGGTGTCGATCGGTTTGCCGGGGCCGATGCAGCTGTCCCACCAGCCGGGCTTGCGCTCGTCCATGCTGTGGAACCCAGCAGCGTGGTGATGGCCGGACAGGGCGTGGCAGATCAGCACGGCATTGCTGCCCGTGGTGTTCAGTTGGCCGTAGGTTTCATAGATCAGGTCGTAGGCGGGCAGCGAACGGCCGCAGGCCAGGGCCAGCGGTTCGCTGAAGTGCGCCACTTGGGGCACGACCAGTCCAACAGAATCGGGGGGGAAGGCAGCTGGCATCGACCCTGCTCTCGTTTAAATGAGGCGTAAGTCTAAAGACCGCTGCACCCAGCGGCAAGCAAAGGCCTGCTGCTGGTGTTTTTAAGGCTTTTTGTGGCGAAA
>NZ_JAAAFU010000075.1:589831-685449 GCF_019352905.1 Pseudomonas sp. Xaverov 83
TTCTTTGGGCATGAATGCATAGAAAGCCAGACGCGGAATCACCCAGCTTTGCAGCAGCTGAATGGCGATAAACGCGAAGATCGGCGAGATATCCAGGCCACCCAGGTTCGGTATCAGGCGACGGAACGGTGCCAGCACCGGTTCAGTGATCTGCCCCACCAACTCTGCGCCAGGGCTGCGGCTGCCCGGGGCGACCCACGACAGGATCACGCTGATGATCATTGACCAGAAAATGATCTTCAAAAACAGCGAGAAAATCCCGATCAATGCCCACGGCAGCAACAGCAGCGTGGTGGCCTGGTAGCCGTTGAGCAGCAGGATGACCGCGAACAGCAGGATCTGCAGCAGCAGCGCCAGCACCAGCGAGGACATGTCCAGGCCGAACATGCTCGGGATTACCCGGCGCAGTGGCTTGAGCAGCGGTTGCGTGGCCTTCACCACGAACTGGCACAGCGGGTTGTAGAAGTTCGCCCGCACCAGTTGCAGGATAAAACGCATCAGCACGATCAGCAGGTACAGGCTGCCCAGGGTCTGGATGATGAAAATGGCAGCGTCATTGATTCCGAGCATGTTTAATTCCTATGTGGGGGACGACTATTTGCCCAGCTGCTCGGCCATTTCGGCCGAACGATGTGCTGCGGCACCCAGTGCTTTTTCCACCAGGGCTTCAAAGCCCCCGGCCTGGAACGATTCGATTGCCGCTTGGGTTGTACCGCCCGGCGAGGTCACGCGACGGCGCAGCTCGGAGGCGTCGACATCACTGGTCACGGCCATCTGCGCGGCGCCCAGTGCGGTTTGCTCGGCCAATTGCTCGGCGACTTCCTGTGGCAGGCCGAGTTTCACGCCAGCAGCGGTCATGGCCTCGATCAGCAGAAAGAAATACGCCGGGCCGCTGCCGGACACGGCGGTGACAGCGTCCAGTTGCTGCTCGTGTTCCAGCCACACGGCGATACCCACGGCGGATAGCAGCTCCTGTGCCTGATCACGCTGTTGGGCAGTGACTTCGGACGTGGCGTACAAGCCGCTCACGCCCTTGCGCAGCAGCGCCGGGGTGTTGGGCATGCAACGCACAATCGGCTGGGCGCCGAGCCAGTGGGTCATGCTGGCGCAGGTGATGCCGGCGGCGATGGACACCACCAGTTGATGGGGCTTGAGGCTTGGGCGCAGGCTTTCGCACACGGCTTTCATGGCTTGTGGCTTAACCGCCAGCACCACCACGTCCACGCCTTCAATCGCTTCTGCGTTGTCGGCGAAGGTGTCGATGCCGTGCTCGGCGCTGACGCGGGCGCGAGTATCGGCGCCCGGGTCGCTGGCGCGAATCTGTTGTGCTTCCAGGCCCTTGGCCCGCAGGCCGCCGATCAGGCTGGCCGCCATGTTGCCGGCGCCGATAAAGGCAATACGCGTGTTGCTCATGACAGGTCCTTATTCAAATGGAAGTCAGCCATTTCACGGCTGGCCGTAGTCGCGGGCACCAAACAGGGCAGTACCGATCCGCACCCAGGTGGCCCCTTGGGCGATGGCCGACTCAAGGTCATGGCTCATGCCCATGGAAAGTGTATCGAGCCCCAGGTTCAGGCTCGCTTGCAGGTCGCGTACGGTGGCGAAGGCTGCGTCCTGCTCTGCACGGTCGTCGGTTGGCTCGGGGATCGCCATCAAGCCACGCAGCTTCAGGCGCGGCAGGGCGCTGATGGCTTCGGCCAGGGCGGGCAGGTCGGCGGGTGTACAGCCGGACTTGCTGGCTTCGCCACTGACGTTGACCTGGATGCAGATGTTCAGCGGTGGCAGGTCAGCCGGGCGTTGCTCGGACAGGCGTTGTGCGATTTTCAGGCGGTCCACGGAATGCACCCAAGCGAAGTTCTCGGCGATCGCACGAGTCTTGTTCGATTGAATGGGGCCGATGAAGTGCCAACTCAAGGGCAGGTCGGTTAATTCGGCCTGTTTGCCCAGGGCTTCCTGCAGATAGTTCTCGCCAAAATCACGCAGCCCGGCGGCATAGGCTTCGCGCACGGCTTGTGCGGGTTTGGTCTTGCTCACGGCCAACAGGTGCACGCTGTCTGCGTCGCGTTGCGAGGCTTGGGCCGCGGCTCGGATCCGCTCGGAAACCAGGCTTATGTTGTCTGCTATGGTCGACATTCAAGTTGCGCCCGTGGATATGGAGTCCGCGGCATTCTACTGGAAATGGAAAGCCCTATGGATATCACTGAACTGCTGGCTGCCGGCGTACGCCGGCGGGCCTCGGACCTGCATTTGTCGGCCGGGTTGGCGCCAATGTTGCGAGTTGATGGCGAAGTCTGGCCTCTGGACTGGCCGGTGCTTGAACCTACGCAAATCGCGGAGTTACTCAGCCCCTTGCTGAACAATCATCAGCAAAAGGATTTCGAAACATCTCTTGAAACGGATTTTGCCTTCGAGTTACCCGAGGTGGCGCGGTTTCGGGTGAATGTGTTCCAGCAGCACCGGGGCATGGGCGCCGTGTTTCGTACCATTCCCTCAACGGTGCAGAGTTTGGAAAGCCTCGGGTTGGGCGAGGTGTTCCGGCGCATCGCGGACCTGCCTCGGGGGCTGGTACTGGTCACCGGGCCGACCGGTTCTGGCAAGTCCACCACCCTGGCGGCGATGATCGATTACCTCAACACCCATCGTCGCCAGCACATCCTCACCCTCGAAGACCCGATCGAGTTCATCCATCAACCGAAAAACGCCCTGGTCAACCAGCGGCAAGTGCATCGCGACACCCATAGCTTCTCGGCCGCCCTGCGTTCGGCATTGCGGGAGGACCCGGATGTGATCCTGGTGGGCGAATTGCGGGATCTGGAAACCATTCGGCTCGCGTTGACGGCGGCGGAAACCGGGCACCTGGTGTTCGGCACGTTACACACCACGTCGGCGGCTAAAAGCGTGGATCGGGTGGTGGATGTGTTTCCGGCAGGGGAAAAGGCCATGGTCCGCTCGATGCTCTCGGAGTCATTGCAGGCGGTGGTGTCTCAGGTGCTGGTGAAGAAAGTCGGCGGCGGGCGGGTGGCGGTGCATGAAATCATGCTGGGTACACCGGCGATCCGTAACCTGATCCGCGAGGACAAGGTGGCGCAGATGTATTCGGCGATCCAGACCGGTGGGGCGCTGGGGATGACGACGCTTGACATGAGCTTGAAGGCGTTGGTCAGCCAGGGGCTGATCAGCCGGGAACATGCGCGGGAGAAGGCGAGGGTGCCTGGGGATATTTGAGGTCGCGTGGGCGATGAAAAACTAATGTGGGAGCGGGCTTGCTCGCGAATGCGGTGTATCAGTCAAGCATGTATCGACTGACACTCCGCATTCGCGAGCAAGCCCGCTCCCACACAAGCCCGCTCCCAAGTCGGCCGGGTATCAGCGCTGCACAATCCGCAGATTGTTCTGCTCTTTAGGCAGGACACGCTTGGCAATCACGTAGTTCTTGTCCCAGAACGGCTTCTTCAGCGTATCGATGCTCACGGACTTGCCACGACGCGGTGCGTGGATGAAACGGTCGTTGCCCAGGTAAATGGCAACGTGGTTGACCTGGCGGCTCTTCAGTTTGAAGAACAGCAGGTCACCCGGTTTCAAGTCCTTGCGCTCAACTTTCAGCCCGTGGCCGGCGGCCATGGCGTTTGAAGTGCGCGGCAAATCCACGGCTTTTACGTCGTTAAACGCATATTTCACCAAACCACTGCAGTCGAACCCTTTACTTGGGCTGCTGCCGCCCCAACGATAAGGGGTACCGAGCACGTTGACGGCGCGGCTGAGGACGTTGCTGCTTTGCTTGGTGTTGACGGCCATCAGCCCTGGTGCTGTTTTACCATGGGCCTTGCTCAGTTGAGTCGGGCGTTTCACGGTCAGCTTCACCGATTTGGCGGAGCTGGTGGTAGCGTGAACTTTAGGGGTGAAACCGTTAACGTTGGGAAGTCGTTGCTCACGATTGGTGGCGTGGGCGGCCAGTGGCATTAATAGGCAGATGGTTAGCCATGTCTTGAAAAATGGTCGCATTAGGCGTGGCTCTTTTTGGTTTGCGCGCAACTTTATAACAGCTTTTTGTGTCGTTCTAAGGCCGTTTGTCGACTGAACCCTGGGGTCAAATTCAGGAAAAACGCGACGAATTGCCGCTATTGTCCTACTCAGGTCAGGTGGCATAAGGCTTTGCGGGAAGGAAGATACCATTTGCCGTGCGTCGGGCGCCCGTAAAAAAGTCACAAAGAAAATGAAAAAATTTATCTATCGAGGCAAAAGAGGTACTCCATGAACACCTATCGACAGGATGTTTCGCAACAAGACACCCACAGCAAGGTGATCGGTTACCTGCTCTGGATTTTCGGTTTTACCGGTGCTCACCGCTTTTATTACGGCAAGCCGGTGACCGGGACGATCTGGTTTTTCACCTTCGGTTTGTTCGGGATTGGCTGGCTGATCGACTTGTTCCTGATTCCGGCAATGGACCGGGAAGCGGACCTGCGATTTACGGCCGGGCCGATTGAATACAACGTGGCCTGGATCCTGTTGGCGTTCCTGGGCGTGTTCGGGTTGCACCGCATGTATCAGGGCAAATGGATCAGCGGGATCATTTACTTGCTGACTGGGGGCTTGTTCCTGATCGGCGTGTTGTATGACTTCTGGACGTTGAATACCCAGATTTCGATCCGCAATGCCGAGCGCAACGGCGGTCGTTAAGCCTCACACAAATCCCATGTGGGCACGGCCAATGTGGGAGCCGGGCTTGCCCGCGATAGCATCGCCTCGGTGCATCAGATACACCGAGGTGCCCGCATCGCAGGCAAGCCAGCTCCCACACTGACTGTGCCCACTCTGGATCGGTTTTCAGGCCTGGTAGCTGATCCGCCCATCCACCAAGGTGTACCGCACGGTCGCCGGCAGGCTATGGCCGATGAACGGGCAGTTCTCACCCTTGGACAGCCAGTGCTCCCCGGCAATCGTGGAGCTGGCCGGATCAAACAGCACCAGGTCCGCCGCCGAACCCACTGCCAACTTGCCCGCCGGCAGGCGCAGGGCCTCGGCAGGGCCTGCACTGAGGCGCGCCAGCAGCGTCGGCAGGTCCAGCAAGCCATCCTCCACCAATGTCATTGCCAGCGGCAGCAACAGCTCGACGCTGCTGATACCCGGTTCCGTCGCGCCGAACGGCGCCAGCTTGGCGTCACGCTCGTGGGGTTGGTGATGGCTGGAAATCGCCGAAACCACCCCGGACTTCACCGCCGCCCGCAAACCGTCACGGTCAGCGCGAGTACGCAGGGGTGGCTGCACGTGATACAGGCTGGAGAAGTCGATCAGCGCCTCGTCCGTCAAAATCAGCTGATACAACGCCACATCCGCCGTCACCGGCAAACCGCGGGCTTGGGCCTGAGCGATCAGGGCCACGCCCCGAGCGCTGGTCAACTGGCTGAAGTGCGCACGCACGCCGCTTTGCTCCACCAGCAGCAGGTCCCGGGCCAGGGCCACGGTCTCGGCGGTTTCCGGGATGCCCGGCAGGCCGAGGAAGCTGGCGGTGGCGCCTTCGTGGGCCAGGCCGCCTTCGGCCAGGTCGCGGTCCTGGGAGTGGAAAATCACCGTCAGGTCGAAGGTCGCTGCATATTCCAGGGCGCGGCACAGGGTGCGGGTGCTGCGAAAGCTCTCCAGACCATTGCCAAAGGCTACACAGCCGGCATCGCGCAAGGCGATCAGCTCGGCCAGCTGTTCGCCGTCCAGGCCTTTGCTCAGGGCGCCGATGGGGAACACTTTGCAGTTACCGGCTTCGCGGGCGCGGTCGAGGATCAGCTCGGTCACGGCCGAGGTGTCCAGCACCGGCTTGGTGTGGGGCGGGCAGCACAGGCTGGTGACGCCACCGGCGGCGGCGGCACGGGTTTCGCTGGTGATGTTGCCCTTGCGGCTGTAACCCGGCTCGCGCAGGGCGACGTTCAGGTCCACCAGGCCGGGCGCGGCGATCAGGCCTTTGGCGTCGATGGTTTCACTGGCGCTGAAGCCTGCGGGCGCGGTGCCGATGGCAATGATCTTGCCGGCTTCCAGGTGCAGATCGGTGACTTGATCCATGCCGCTGGCCGGATCGATGACTCGGGCGCCGAGAATGCTGAGCTTCACTGGGCGTTCTCCTGCTCGAATTGACGTTGTGCGGTTTGCCCGCTCATGGCCATGGACAACACGGCCATGCGGACGGCGATGCCGTAGGTCACCTGGTTAAGAATCACCGACTGCGCGCCGTCGGCCACTGCCGACTCAATCTCCACCCCTCGGTTGATCGGCCCCGGGTGCATCACGATGGCATCCGGCTTGGCGCCGGCCAGGCGCGCGGTGGTCAGGCCGAACAGGCGATAGAACTCGCCTTCGCTCGGCAACAGGCCTCCCGCCATGCGCTCGCGCTGCAGGCGCAGCATGATCACCACGTCCACATCCTTGAGGCCTTCGGTCATGTCGGTGTAGACCTTCACGCCGTACTGCTCGATGCCGATCGGCAGCAGGGTTTTGGGGGCGATCACGCGGATGTCCGGGCAACCGAGGGCTTTCAGGGCCAGCATGTTCGAGCGCGCTACCCGCGAGTGCAGGATGTCGCCGACGATGGCCACCGAGAGGTTTTCAAAGCTGCCCTTGTGCCGGCGGATGGTCAGCATGTCGAGCATGCCTTGGGTCGGGTGGGCGTGACGGCCGTCGCCGCCGTTGATGATCGCCACGTTCGGGCACACGTGCTCGGCGATGAAGTGCGCAGCACCGGAGTCGCCGTGGCGCACCACGAACATGTCGGCGGCCATGGCTTCCAGGTTGCGCAGGGTGTCGAGCAGGGTTTCGCCCTTGCTCGCCGACGAGGTGGACACGTTCAGGGTGATCACGTCGGCCGACAGGCGCTGGGCCGCCAGCTCAAAGGTGGTGCGGGTGCGGGTCGAGTTCTCGAAGAACACGTTGCAGATGGTCTTGCCGCGTAACAGCGGGACTTTTTTCACCGCCCGACCGCCGACTTCGAGGAACGAGTCGGCCGTGTCGAGGATTTCGGTGAGCAGTTCGCGGGGCAAGCCGTCGAGGGACAGGAAGTGTTGCAGCTGGCCCTGAGCATTGAGCTGCAGCGGGCGCTTGGCATCTAGAGGCGTCATCGCGGGGACTCTTTACAAGGCGGTTTAAAGGGCAAGGTCTTGCAGTTCGAGTTCGAGCGGCGTGGGACCGGACAATTTTACCCGCTGGTGGGCTTCCAGGGACAGGGTGGCACCGACCACGTCCGGGCTGATCGGCAATTCACCGGCATCCAGGTCCAGCAGGCAGACCAGCGTCACGCTGGCCGGGCGGCCGTAGTCGAACAGCTCGTTCATGGCGGCGCGGATGGTGCGACCGCTCATCAGGACGTCATCGATCAGCACCAGGTGCTGGCCTTCGATCTCGAACGGCAAGGCCGAAGGACGCACTTGCGGGTGCAGGCCGTTCTGGCTGAAGTCGTCGCGGTAGAAGGACACGTCCAGGGTGCCGAGGGGCGAGTCGCTGCCCAGTTCTTCCAAGAGCGCCTGGGCCACCCACACGCCACCGGTACGAATGCCGATAAAACGCGGCTCGCTGATGGCGCGGTGTTCCAGGTGCGCCTTGAGGCGGATCGCCATCTGGCTGATCAGGTCGGCGGGATTGGGCAGGCTCATGGTGGCTCCTTCAAGGCCTTGCGCGGCGGGGGTTGCCTGCAAGGTCCGGGCTCAAACGTAAGAAGACGCGGCAAGCCGCGTCAGTCAGGATTCAAATAAAGCGGTGTTTTCATCCAGCCAGCCCTGCAACAGCAAGGCCGCGGCGATGGCATCCACCGGGTTGTCGCGGTAGCTGCCTTTCTGCCCGCCACGATCGCGGCGCTCGCCCTTGGCTTCGAACGTGGTCAGGCGTTCGTCGTGGGTATAGAAGGGCAGGTTGTAGCGGCCATTCAGGCGTCGGGCGAATTTTTCGGCTCGCAGGCACATCTCGCTCGGGGTGCCGTCCATGTTCAAGGGCAGGCCGACCACGACGGCATCGGGCTTCCACTCCTTGATCAGGGCTTCGACCTGGTTCCAGTCCGGCACGCCGTTCTGGGCTTTCAAGGTGCACAGCTCGCGGGCCTGGCCGGTAATGACCTGGCCGACGGCAACGCCGATCTGTTTGGTGCCGTAGTCAAAACCGAGGATCAGACGCAAGGCCATCAGGCGTGCCCCGCCTGGCTGGTCAGCAGGCTGAGGTTGATCCGCAGCTTGGCGGCCGCCGCTTCCAGGCGCAGTTCGCTGGGGGTGTTGAACAGGATGTCGGCATCAAACGGGCAGGTCAGCCAGGCATTGCTCGCCAGCTCGGCCTCCAGTTGCCCGGCTTCCCAACCGGCGTAGCCCAGGGTGATCACGCTTTGATCAGGCCCGATGCCATCGGCGATGGCGAACAACACATCCTGGGAAGTGGAAAGCGACAGCCCTTCAAGGTCCACGGTCGCCTGGAATTTCGGCCCGGTGGGGTGCAGCACAAAACCCCGGTCAGTCTGCACTGGCCCGCCGATGTAGATCGGTACGTGCTGGCAGCTGGCGGGTGGGTCGATGTCCGGGCGCAATTGCTCAAGGATATCGGCCAGGTTCAGGTCTTGCGGGCGGTTGACCACCAACCCCATCGCACCATTGGCGGTGTGCTCGACGATGTAGGTCAAGGTCTGCGCAAAGTTCGGGTCGGCCATATGGGGCATGGCGATCAGGAATTGGTGCTTGAGGTAGGTCGGGCTGACATTTTTCATGTCCGCTAGTGTGGCGTTGGAGGGGCGAACTGACAAGCTGAGGATGCGCAGGAAATCACCGTCAGCGTCAATTGCTCGACAGCCGATCACCTTTGGCAAAGCGCCAGGTGCGAATGATTTCCAGACGGTCGATGTCGTTCAAGTCCCCGGTAAACGGCGCAAAAGGCGCCGCCAGGCGCACGATGCGTTGCGCCGCCTGGTCCAGCAGCGGTTGGCCGGAGGACTCCAGCACCTGCACTTCGTACAAGGTGCCGTCGCGGTTGATCGACACCAGCAGTCGCAAATTGCCGTAGATCTGCTGGCGGCGGGCTTCGTCCGGGTAGTTCAGGTTGCCGATGCGCTCGACCTTCTTGCGCCACTCGTCCTTATACCAGGCGCCTTTGTCGCGCATGGTGGAGGCAGCATTCAGGCGGTAGATCCGCGGGCGCTTGGCGTACAGCTGTTGTTCGTGGGCCAGTTCGGCTTCCAGGCTGGAAATTTCACTGGAGAGTTGCGAGCTATCAAACGTCGGGGCCGGCGGGGCAGGCGTGGGTTCGGTCTTGGCCTTTTCCCGTTGAGTGGGCGCTTTTTGCGGTTTGGGCGCGACGGTAGTGACAGCGGCCTTGGGTGCAGCCTGTTTCACCTCCGACTTGGGCGCTGGCGGTGGCGTGACCTTATTGACCTTGTTGTCCTGGAACGGCGCCACTTCGGTGGTCTTGGGCACGGCCTTCTTGTCGAGGGTGCCGCTGCCTTGCTGGTTGTCCTGGGCGAGAAAATCAGCCTTCTCGGGCTTCTTTTCGCTTTTGAAGGTGGCGAGGGTGATTTCCAGGGTCTTGGTGATCTGCTTGGGTTCGGCAAAGGTGAAGCCCAGGCCGAGGATCAACGCCAGGTGAATCAACGCCGCGAGAAACAGGGTAAATCCGAGCCGATCAGCCGGGCGCACGCCGCTGTGGGAGAGTTCGGGGGGCAGATCGGGCGGGAGCGTCATGACAAGAAAACCAACATCGCGCGTTTCACAGGTGGCGCATGATAACGCAATGTTGGTTTGTGTCCGGCTGTTCTATGTCACTTGGCTTGTAGCTTGGAGGCAATGGCCGCCATCAGCATTTCGCCGATGTTCGTGCCAAATGCATTGTCGATCTCGCGAATACAGGTCGGACTGGTGACGTTGATTTCGGTGAGGTTCTCGCCAATTACGTCCAGTCCTACAAACAGTAGGCCCTTTTCGCGCAGGGTTGGGCCGACTTGGGCGGCAATCCAGCGATCCTTGTCCGTCAGCGGGCGGGCTTCACCCCGGCCGCCGGCTGCCAGGTTGCCACGGGTCTCGCCGGCTGCCGGAATGCGTGCCAGGCAATAAGGCACCGGCTCGCCATCGATCATCAGGATGCGCTTGTCGCCGTCCTTGATTGCCGGAATATAGGCCTGGCCCATGATCTGCTGGGTGCCCAGCGCGGTCAGGGTTTCCAGGATCACCGACAGGTTCGGGTCGCCCGCACGATGGCGGAAGATCGACGTGCCGCCCATGCCGTCCAGCGGCTTGAGGATCACATCACCGTGCTTGGCGGCGAATTCACGCAGCACATCGGCGCGGCGGCTGACCACGGTGGGCGGTGTGCACTGTGGGAACAAGGTGGCGAACAGCTTTTCATTGCAGTCGCGCAGGCTCTGGGGCTTGTTGACGATCAGCACGCCCGCGCGCTCGGCCTGCTCCAGCAGGTAGGTGGAGTAGACGAACTCCATGTCGAACGGCGGATCCTTGCGCATCAGGATCACGTCGAGGTCGCTCAGGGGGCTGTCGATTTCGTCTTGCAGTTCGAACCACTTCTCAGGGTTGGCAAACACCTGCAGCGGGCGCATCCGCGCCCGCGCTTCACCGTCGCCCTGGTAAAGGTCCGGCTGCTCCATATAGAACAGGCTCCAGCCGCGGGCCTGGGCGGCCAGCAGCATGGCCAGCGAGCTATCCTTTTTATAGGAGATGCTGGCGATAGGGTCCATGACAATGCCGACGCGAACGCTCATGGGGGATTTCCTCTAGCAAATAAGGGCGCATAAAAGTGGCGTCAGAGTGGCGCTGCGGCTGTTGTGGGTCAAGGAAAAACCACCGCGCGGGTCGGCCGATAGATTGCGTTCTGAGACTGTGCTAAAAAGGCTGCCATGGCACATCAGCCCTTGAATTCCGAGGCTTTTGACGCTCGTCCTGTGCAACATCAGGCAGTACACACCGAAAACCTATTCGCTGTGGCGATGGTAGAGCAGATATGGAACAGCATTCCAACGCCTTGAAAGTGATGGTGATCGACGATTCGAAAACGATTCGCCGCACGGCCGAAACACTGTTGAAGAACGTAGGGTGCGACGTCATCACGGCCATCGACGGTTTCGATGCCCTGGCCAAGATTGTTGACCATCACCCGCACATTATCTTTGTCGACATCATGATGCCGCGCCTGGATGGCTATCAGACCTGCGCGTTGGTGAAGAACAACCCGGCGTTCAAGTCGATCCCGGTGATCATGTTGTCTTCCAAGGATGGTCTGTTCGACAAAGCCAAGGGGCGCATCGTCGGCTCTGATCAGTTTTTGACCAAGCCTTTCAGCAAGGAAGAACTGCTGAGCGCGATCAAGGCCTATGTACCGGGCTTCGCCGCAGTAGAACAAGCACACTGACGAGGGCCCCACGAGGGCTGGCGTCTACTATAGAAGTGGGGATAACCATGGCACGTGTTCTGATCGTCGACGACTCGCCGACTGAAATGTACAAACTGACTGAAATGCTCGAAAAGCATGGTCACGAAGTCCTCAAGGCCCAGAACGGCGGCGACGGCGTCGCGCTGGCCCGCCAGGAAAAGCCTGACGCGGTATTGATGGATATCGTCATGCCGGGCCTCAATGGCTTCCAGGCCACCCGGCAGCTGACCAAAGACCCTGAAACCGGGCACATCCCGGTGATCATCATCACCACCAAGGATCAGGAAACCGACAAGATCTGGGGCGAGCGCCAGGGCGCCAAGGATTACCTGACCAAGCCGGTGGACGAAGAAACCCTGATCGCCACCCTGAACAAGGTGCTGGCCGGCTGACGGCACGTTCCCATGACCGAGTCGCAAACCGCCTTCGAGCTGCTGCTGGACATCGACCGCCGCTGCCGCTTGCTGGCCGCCGACCTGCCGTCCCAGGAAACCCGGCTGTACAGCTGGAGCGGGATCGGGTTTCGCCTGGGTGAGCACTGGTACGTGGCGCCCATGGGTGAGGTCGCAGAAGTGCTGCACGAACCGCGCTGCACCTTGATGCCGGGGGTCAAGCTGTGGGTCAAGGGCGTGGCCAACCTGCGGGGGCGCTTGCTGCCGGTGATGGATTTGGGCGGGTTCCTCGGCCTTGACCTGTCGGTGGCGCGCAAACAGCGGCGGGTGCTGGTGGTGGAATATCAGGACGTGTTTGTCGGCCTGTTGGTGGACGAGGTGGTGGGCATGCAGCATTTCGCACAAGACGCATTGTCGACGAGCACCGCAGGCGACACGCCGTTTATCCAGGGCCAGTTCGACGGCGACCAGCTGTGGCAGGTCTTCAGCCCCTTCGCCCTGGCCCAGGCTCCAGGCTTCATGGATGTTGCCGCATGAGTACCGTTACCCCCGCCAAACCCCAGGAAGCGTCCCGCAGCCGCTCGCAGATCATCGTGCTGTTTATCGCGCTGATCGTGTTCATCATGCTGCTGTTCGCCAACTTCGCGTACCTCAATACCCAGTCCACCTACGACAAACAGTACATCGGTCACGCCGGTGAGCTGCGGGTGCTGTCCCAGCGCATCGCCAAGAACGCCACCGAGGCCGCCGCCGGCAAGGCTGCTGCGTTCAAGCTGCTGGGGGATGCACGCAACGATTTTGCCCAGCGCTGGGGTTACCTGAAAAAAGGTGACCCCGCCACCGGCCTGCCCGCTGCACCCACCGCCGTGCGTGCAGAAATGCGCGCTGTGCAGACCGACTGGGAAGCGCTGCTGAAAAACGCCGATGCGATTCTGGCCAGCGAGCAAACGGTGCTGTCACTGCATCAAGTGGCCGCGACCCTGGCGGAAACCGTTCCGCAATTGCAGATGGAGTCGGAAAAGGTCGTCGACATCCTCCTGCAGCGCGGTGCTCCGGCCAGCCAGGTGGCGTTGGCCCAGCGCCAATCGTTGCTGGCCGAACGCATCCTCGGCGCAGTGAACACCGTGCTGGCGGGCGACGAAACCGCCGTGCAGGCCGCCGATGCCTTTGGCCGCGATGCCAACCGTTTTGGCGTGGTGCTCAGCGGCATGCTCAACGGCAATCCCGGGCTGCGTATTACACAGGTTGAAGATCACGACGCCCGCGCCCGGCTGGCGGAGATTTCCGAGCTATTCGAATTCGTCTCCGGCTCCGTGGATGAAATCCTCGAGACTTCGCCGCAGCTGTTCCAGGTGCGCGCCTCGGCGAGCAATATTTTCAACCTGTCGCAAACCCTGCTGGACGAAGCCTCGCACCTGGCCACCGGTTTTGAAAACCTGGCGGACGGGCGCACTTTCGACACCATCGGCGGCTACGTGCTGGGCTTACTGGCGCTGGCCTCGATCATCCTGATCGGCCTGGTGATGGTCCGCGAGACCAACCGCCAGTTGCGGGAGACCGCCGAGAAGAACGAGCGCAACCAGAACGCGATCATGCGCCTGCTGGACGAGATTGAAGACCTGGCCGACGGTGACCTGACCGTCACCGCCTCGGTCACCGAAGACTTCACCGGCACCATCGCCGACTCCATCAACTATTCCGTGGACCAACTGCGCGACCTGGTGGCCACGATCAACCTTACCGCCGGCCAGGTGGCTGGCGCGGTGCAGGACACCCAGGCCACCGCGATGCACCTGGCCCAAGCGTCGGAGCATCAGGCGCAGCAGATTGCCGAAGCCTCCACGGCGATCAACCAGATGGCCCAGTCCATCGACCAGGTGTCGGCCAACGCCGCCGAATCCTCGGCAGTGGCCGAGCGTTCGGTAGAGATTGCCAACAAAGGCAATGAGGTGGTGCACAACACCATCCACGGTATGGACAACATTCGCGAACAGATTCAGGACACCGCCAAGCGCATCAAGCGCCTGGGGGAATCGTCCCAGGAGATTGGCGACATCGTCAGCCTGATCGATGACATCGCCGAGCAGACCAACATCCTCGCCCTCAACGCGGCGATCCAGGCGAGCATGGCCGGTGACGCCGGGCGTGGTTTTGCGGTGGTGGCCGATGAAGTACAGCGCCTGGCCGAGCGTTCTTCAGCGGCGACGCGGCAGATCGAAACCCTGGTGCGGGCGATCCAGACGGACACCAACGAAGCGGTGATTTCCATGGAGCAGACCACCACCGAAGTGGTGCGCGGTGCGCGGCTGGCCCAGGACGCCGGCGTGGCGCTGGAAGAGATCGAAGGCGTGTCGAAAACCCTGGCGGCGTTGATCCAGAGTATCTCCAACGCGGCGCAGCAGCAGACGTCGTCGGCAGGGCAGATTTCCCTGACGATGAACGTGATTCAACAGATCACCACTCAGACTTCATCGGGCTCCACGGCCACTGCCGAGAGCATCGGCAACCTGGCAAAAATGGCCAGTCAGTTGCGGCGCTCGGTGTCGGGGTTCACCTTGCCGGCGGCACGGCAGGTGGATGAGTGAAATGCTATCTGTCAGGCACCACCGAATCCCTGTGGGAGCTGGCTTGCCTGCGATAGCGGTGTGTCAGTGCCGAAGATGCAAACTGATGCACCGCCATCGCAGGCAAGCCAGCTCCCACATTCGATCTCCATGGTCCTTGGAGTCGTCATTCACAAAGCGACAAATGAATTCAGACGGGAGCGGTTATGGTTGATCGGCACGACTACGTGGCCCTCGAATGGGTCAAGGGCGAAATTGCCGAAACCCTGAAACAGGCCCGTTCGGCGCTGGACGCCTATGTTGAAGAAGGCAGCAGCGAGGCCATCGGCCAATGCCTGGAATGCATCCATCAGGTCCATGGCAGTTTGCTGATGGTCGAGTTTTACGGCGCAGCCCTGTTCGCCGAAGAAATGGAGCAACTGGCCCTCGCCCTGCAAGGCGCGCGCGTCAGCCAGCGCGACGAAGGCATTCGCCTGTTGCAACAGGGCCTCGGCCAACTGCCGCTGTACCTCGACCGCGTGCACAGCGCCCGGCGCGACCTGCCCCTGGTGGTGCTGCCGCTGCTAAACGACCTGCGCAGCGTGCGCGGCGAAAGCCTGCTCTCGGAAACCAGCCTGTTCGCCCCGCAACTGCTGGTGATCCCGTCGCTGCCCGAGGAAGCGCTGGCCCAGCGCACGCCGGAGGATTTCCCCGAGCTGCTGCGTCAGTGGCGGCAGATGCTGCAACAGGCGTTGGTCGGCTTGCTGCGCGAAGACCACGGCCCCAGCAACCTGGAAGACATGGCGCGGGTGTTCGCCCGTCTCGAAGCCCTGTGCCATGGTGCGCCGCTGTTACCGTTGTGGCAGGTGACCTCGGCGCTGGTGGAAGGCATGCTCATTGGCGTGGTTGCCAATAGCCCGGCGTTACGCAGTTTGCTCAAAGCCTGCGACAAGGAACTCAAGCGTCTGCTGATCCAGGGTATCAACGGCATCAACACCCCGGCCCCGGATGAGTTGCTCAAGAGCCTGTTGTTCTACGTTGCCAAAGTCACCCGACCGACTCCACGGATGCAAAGTTTGAAAGAACGTTATGGCCTCGATGAAGCCCTGCCCGACAGCGCCGTGGTGGATGCCGAACGCGCCCGCCTGGCCGGCCCGGACCGCGACGCGATGGGCTCGGTGCTCGGCGCGTTGTGCGAGGAGTTGGTGCGGGTCAAGGAACGCCTGGACCTGTTCGTACGCAGCGACCGCCAGCACGCCTCCGACCTTGAGGCCTTGCTGGCGCCCTTGCGGCAGATCGCCGATACCCTGGCGGTATTGGGTTTCGGCCAGCCGCGCAAAGTGATCATCGACCAATTGGCGGTGGTGCTCGGCCTGGCCCAAGGGCAGCGCGAGCCCAACGATGCGGTGTTGATGGACGTCGCCGGCGCCTTGCTCTACGTCGAGGCGACGTTGGCCGGGATGGTCGGCACGGTTGAGCCGGAACGCCGGGAAGAAAGCCGCCTGCCCACCACCGACCTGACGCAGATCCATCACCTGGTGATCCGCGAATCCTGCCAGTGCCTGACCCAGGCCAAAGAGCTGGTGATCGACTGCATCGAGGCCCACTGGGATCGTCAGCGCCTGGAGTCACTGCCCGAGTTGCTGACCCAGGTGCGCGGTGCGCTGGCGATGATTCCGCTGCCCCGTGCGGCGAGCCTGATGCGCGGCTGCAACGATTACGTCAACGAGCAGCTGATGGTCAGTGAGGCCGCGCCTTCGGAGGCGCAGCTTGAGCATTTTGCCGATGTGCTCACCAGCCTCGAGTACTACCTGGAGCGCATGCTGCAGGACCACGACGCCCCTGGGGAACGGGTGCTGGAAGTCGCCGCCGAAGGCCTCGCTGCACTGGGCTATTTGCCGGCCGAGAAACCGTGGCGCCAGGCCCTGCTTGAGCAGGGTGAGACGCCCACGGAGCAAACCCCGTTCCTCGCCGATGCGTTGGCCAGCCCCACTTCACGCCTCAACCCGCCAGCACTCCAGCGTCCCGGCAGCCTGTTGCCACCGCCCGCCGGTGAAGAAGCCATCGATGATGAACTGCGGGAAGTCTTCCTCGAAGAAACCGCCGAAGTCCTCGACGTGCTGCATCGCTACGTACCCGCCGGCACTGCGAGCCTGGCAGACAAGGCCACCCTGAGCGAAATGCGCCGCGCCTTCCACACCCTGAAAGGCAGTGGTCGCATGGTGCGCGCCCTGGTGTTGGCGGAGCTGGCCTGGGCGATGGAAAACCTGCTCAACCGCGTGCTGGAGCGCAGCGTCGCACCGGGCCCGGATGTGCAAGCGGTGCTCGACGATGTGTTGGAATTGCTGCCTGAGCTGATCACCGATTTTGCCGACGATGCCCAGCGCCAGCGCGACGACGTAGACGAACTGGCGGCACGCGCCCATGCCTTGGCCAGCGGTGTCGGACCCTCGGCCACAGACCCGGTCGCCCTGGACCCGCAGTTGCTGGAAATCTTCCGCAACGAAGCCCAGAGCCACCTCGACAGCCTCAACCATTTCCTGCAACAGGCCACCGAGCACCTGCCGCTGCAAGTCAGTGATGAATTGCAACGGGCGCTGCATACCCTCAAGGGCAGCGCCTATATGGCCGGCGTGTTGCCCATCGCCGAACTGGCGCGCCCGCTGGATCACCTGACCCGCGAATACAAGGCCCATCGCCTGCCGCTGGACCTGGATGAGATCGAATTGCTGCTGGAGGCCGAGGCGCTGTTCCAGCGTGGCGTGCGCCAGCTGGACAGTGATCCCCACGCGCCCATCAACGGCGCAGCAGCCTTGATCGAACGCACGCAAAACCTGCTGAACAGCCAGCTCGAAGCCCTGCTGAATGCGCCCAACACCGGCCTGCGCATCAAGCGCGACCCGCAGTTGATCACCAACTTCCTGGCCCAGGGCATGGACATCCTGCTGGACGCCGAAAGCCTGTTGCGTCGCTGGCAGCAGCATCCCGACGAGCGCCAGGAACTGAGTGCGCTATTGGATGAACTGACCACCCTCGGCGAAGGCGCGCACCTGGCCGACCTGCACCCGATGGATGAGTTGTGCGAAGCCTTGCTCGACCTCTACGGCGCGGTGGAAGAAAGCAGCCTGGCGGTCAGCGAGCGCTTCTTCCACGAGGCTGAACAGGCCCACGAAGCGCTGATCAACATGCTCGACCAACTGGCTGCCGGCCAGGAAATCAGCGCGGCTCCGGCACGGGTTCGAGCCCTGCGCGAGCTGTTGGATGAAGGCCTCGACCCGTCGGCCACCGGCTTGATCAAAACCGATGGCAGCCGTGCGCTGAGCATCTCCGAACTGGGTGCCGCCACGGCGAAGCTGGACCAAGGTTTTGCGGTAGACGATGAGATCGTCGAGGTCTTCCTTGAAGAGGCGGTAGACATTCTCGACAGCGCCGGCCAGTCCCTGAAACGCTGGCTGCTGGACCCGGATAACGCAGCACCGCTGTCGTCGTTGCAACGGGATTTGCACACCCTCAAGGGTGGTGCACGCATGGCTGAAATCGGTGCGGTGGGCGACCTGGCCCTTGAGTTGGAAAACCTTTACGAAGGCTTGGTGGACCGTCGCTACAGCTATTCCAGCGAGTTGGCGAACGTGTTGATGGCCAGTCATGAGCGACTGGCGCTGCTGCTTGAGCAGTTGCAACATCAGCAACCGTTGAGCGACTCCTCCGACCTGATCAGCCATTTGCGTGAGTTGCGCCACGGCATCGGACAAGCGGCGCCCGCCGCAGCCGTCGAAGTCGAGACGGCGGGCAGTGATCCCGAGCTGCTGGATATCTTTCTCGAAGAAGCCGCTGACATCCTCGACAGTTCTGGCGCCGCGCTGTTGCGCTGGCAGGCCGAGCCGAAAAATCGCCAGGAAGTCGAGACACTGCTGCGGGACCTGCACACCCTCAAGGGTGGCGCGCGTATGGTCGAGATCGGCCCGATTGGCGACCTGGCCCATGAGCTGGAGTTTCTCTACGAAGGCTTGTCGGCCGGTTTGCTGGCGCCCTCGGCGGAACTCTTCGCGTTGCTGCAAGGCTGCCACGACCGCCTGGCGCAGATGATCGATGCAGTGGCGGCGGGTATGCCGGTGGGCTCGGTGGATCTGCTGATCGAGCGGATCAAAAGCCTGGTGCATCCGGCTGAAGTGACGGCCGCACCGGTGGCGTTGGCGGCTACCAAAACCGACGCGGTGCCGGCCAGCGATCCGGCTGCCGACATGGTGAAGATCTCTGCCGACTTGCTGGATGACCTGGTCAACCTGGCCGGTGAAACCTCAATCTTCCGTGGGCGTATCGAGCAGCAGGTCAACGATGCGCGCATTGCCCTCAACGAAGTGGAAACCACCATCGAGCGCATGCGCGACCAATTGCGCCGGCTCGACACCGAAACCCAGGGCCGCATTCTCAGCCGCCAACAAGCTGAGGCCGAACGCCTGGGCTATGAAGAATTCGACCCGCTGGAAATGGACCGCCATTCCCAACTGCAACAACTGTCCCGGGCCCTGTTCGAGTCCGCCTCCGACCTGCTCGACCTCAAGGAAACCCTCGAGCGTCGCAACCAGGACGCCCACAACCTTTTGCAGCAACAGGCGCGCATCAACACCGAGCTGCAGGAAGGCCTGATGCGCACGCGCATGGTGCCCTTCGAGCGCATGCTGCCACGGCTCAAGCGCATCGTGCGGCAAGTGGCTGGAGAGCTGGGCAAGGATGTGGAATTCATCGTCGGCAACGCCGAAGGCGAGATGGACCGCAACGTGCTGGAACGCATGGTTGCGCCGCTCGAGCATATGCTGCGCAACGCCGTCGACCATGGCCTGGAATCCCGCGATGCGCGGTTGCTGGCGGGCAAGCCCGAGAAAGGCCGGATCACCCTGGACCTGACCCACGAAGGCGGCGACATCGTTTTCGACATGCGCGACGACGGCGCCGGCGTGCCGCTTGAAGCCGTGCGGCGCAAGGCGATCAAGCGCGGTTTGCTCGACCCCAACCTGGAAATCAGCGACCGCGACGTGTTGCAGTTCATCCTGCAACCGGGGTTTTCCACTGCCGAAAAAATCACCCAGATTTCCGGGCGTGGCGTGGGCATGGACGTGGTGCATGAGGAAGTGCGCCAGCTGGGCGGCTCGATGGTCATCGACTCGACGCCGGGAGAGGGCGTGCACTTTCGCATTCGCCTGCCGTTCACCGTGTCGGTCAACCAGGCGTTAATGGTGCAGTGTGCAGATGATCAATACGCGATCCCGCTGAACACCATCGAAGGCTTGGTGCGGGTCATGCCCCATGAGCTGGAAGGGCACTATCAGCTGAATCCGCCGCGTTACGAATACGCCGGTCAGCGCTACGAGCTGTTCTACCTTGGCGACCTGCTGCACACCGTCGGCCGTCCGAACCTGCTCGGCCAATACCAGCCGCTGCCGGTGTTGCTGGTGCAGTGCAACGAGCGGCGCGTGGCGGTGCAGGTAGATGCGATGGCCGGCACCCGGGAGATCGTGGTCAAGGGCCTGGGGCCGCAATTTGCCGGGGTGAAGGGCCTGTCGGGCGCAACCATCCTTGGCGATGGCCGCGTGGTGCTGATCATCGACCTGCTGGCGCATATCCGCGCACGGCCCCCGGCGTTGCCGGCCCAGGCAGCCGATGCACCGTTGATCCTCAACGACCCCCTGAAAAAGCGCCCGTTGCTGGTGCTGGTGGTGGACGACTCGGTCACCGTACGCAAAGTCACCAGCCGCCTGCTGGAGCGCAACGGCATGAACGTGCTCACCGCCAAGGACGGCATCGATGCCATGGCCGTGCTGGAAGAACACACGCCGGACCTGATGCTGCTCGACATTGAAATGCCGCGCATGGACGGCTTCGAAGTGGCGATCCAGGTGCGCGACGACCCACGGCTGATGCGCATGCCCATCATCATGATCACTTCCCGCACCGGGCAAAAGCATCGCGACCGGGCCATGGCGATTGGCGTCAACGACTACCTCGGCAAGCCTTATCAAGAGTCGGTGTTGCTGGAAAGCATCGCTTATTGGAGCAAGTCCCGTGCTTGATCACCGCGCTACGCAACTCACCGGCTTGCTGCTGCCATTGGCGGATCGCTACCTGTTGCTGCCCAACGTCGCCGTGGCCGAGCTGATCGACTTCCAGCGCGGCGAACCGGCCAGCGACGCGCCGCCGTGGTATTTGCGGCAGGTTACCTGGCGGGATCGGCAGTTGCCGTTGATCAGCTTTGAGGCCGCGTGTGGTGAGTCGGGCGTGGTCGGGGAGCGGGCACGGATTGTGGTGCTGAATACCTTGGGCGGACGGCCGACGTTGAAGTTTATTGCGTTGGTGATCCAGGGGATTCCGCGTTCGTACAAGCTCGATAGCCAGCTGAGTTATGTGGACGTGCCGTTGTGCCCGCTGGAACTGGCGGCGGTGCAGGTGGGGGAGCATGTGGCCCGGGTGCCGGACTTGATGGGGTTGGAGGCGTTGTTGGTGGAGGCGGGGTTGGCCTGAGTGTAACCGTCAGTCAATCCGTGCAAACCGTTCGATTTTCGGTTGATCTCGATGCTCTGCCTGCCACAGGTCATAGGCACTTTGCATCGAAAGCCACAACCGAGCTTTGCTGATACCTGCCCGTTCAAGCCTTACCGCAAGATCCGGGCTGATTGGCGCGTGTCCGTGGAGGATTCTAGAGAATGTTTCTCTGGCGAAGCCAAGGCGCCGTGCCATTTCAGTAATGGTGATGCCCAAGGCCGGGATCACGTCCTCAAGCAGGATTTCGCCAGGGTGGGGAGGATTATGCATACCCATTCGGTTGTGTCCTGCGGCTATCTGATTTAGCCATGAAGGCTAAAGAGACGGGTTCCGAGCAACAACCCGAAAAGTTTGTAGGAGCAATCGGCGTGCGCTTTACAGTCGGATTTTTCCTGCAACCTCTCGCGCTGTGCATGAACTTGTTGTGCCCTGTGATCGCGCCTAGTCTTCGTCCGTCATCGCAAAAAACGGTGACACGGACGTGCAAGTCCGACGAAACTGTTTAGGCGTACAAACGCCCAGCCATTCAACGGGCGTTTTTTGTGCTCGCTGCTTTATGGCGGCTGCGCGCAGGAGGTCTTCGGACCTGCTGGGTGTCCTAAACAGGCCCGGTCTTGCACACCTGCGCACGGTCGCCACCCTCATTCGCGTGCAAGCGAACGGTGGCGCTCCTTACTCATCTGTTTAGGAGTTTCATCATGTTCAAACCTACCCCCAATCCGCCGCATAACACCGAAATCGAACACCGCAAACTCCAGGCCGCCGCCGAGCGTGCCATGGATCATTACTTTCCGACTCCTGCGTCATCGTCACTCTTTGCCGTCTCTCCCTCTCAATCCACCGAAGCCCTGCTGGCCAACGCTTCTGAAACCTTTGCCTCACTCAACGCGTTGACCTCCAACCTGGCCTTCGAATTGGAAGGCTCCCAGCGCGGCGTGCTGCTGGCCATTCAGCAGATGAGTGAGCTGGGGCAGTTACTGGTTGATCAGGCGTTGGAGCAGGTGAGCCCAGCGGCGATGTGACGAAGTGGGATCGGTCCCAAAAAGGGACTGATCGTTCCCCTTTTGGGACTTCTGCGCACGTTCTCCCGAACAGCGCTGAGCAAATGTGGGAGCGGGCTTGCTCGCGAATACGGTGTGTCAGTACCAGATTTATCAACTGACCCACCGCATTCGCGAGCAAGCCCGCTCCCACATTTGAACTGCGCTTAGCCGGAGCCTCAGCGTTTGCTGGCAAACCATTACTCCAATCGTAACGGTTCACCGCGCAGCTTGATTGATGCCCCCCCAATACCCTCCTAAGGTACAGCCCACGACAGCAAATCCCGTGGAGCGACCATGACAACAACAACTTCCCCCGACTCGCGCTGGACGCGGCGGCGCGATGAGAAGCAGCGCCGCCTCGCACTGGTGCGATCCTTCGCCGATGGCGCCGTGCTCCCCAGCGAGCGCATTGTCGAAGCCCTGGAAGCCCTGATCCTCCCCGGCGACCGTGTGGTGCTGGAAGGCAACAACCAGAAGCAGGCCGATTTCCTCTCCCGCTCCCTGGCCAAGACCGACCCCGCCAAGCTCCACGACCTGCACATGATCATGCCCAGTGTCGGCCGCTCCGAGCACCTGGATCTGTTTGAAAAGGGCATCGCCCGCAAGCTGGATTTCTCTTTCGCTGGCACTCAATCCCTGCGCATCAGCCAGTTGCTGGAAGACGGCCTGCTGGAAATCGGCGCGATCCACACTTACATCGAACTCTACGCGCGGTTGGTGGTGGACCTGATCCCCAACGTCGTGCTCTCCGCCGGTTTCATGGCCGACCGCGCCGGCAATATCTACACCGGCCCCAGCACCGAAGACACTCCCGCGCTGATTGAGCCGGCCGCCTTCAGCGATGGCATCGTGATCGTCCAGGTCAACCAGTTGGTGGATGACGTCACCGACCTGCCGCGCGTTGATATTCCGGCAAGTTGGGTCGATTTCGTGGTGGTCGCCGACAAGCCTTTCTACATTGAACCGCTGTTCACCCGCGACCCACGGCACATCAAGCCGGTGCATGTGTTGATGGCGATGATGGCGATCCGTGGAATCTACGAAAAACACAACGTTCAGTCGCTGAACCACGGTATCGGTTTCAACACCGCCGCAATCGAATTGATCCTGCCAACCTACGGTGAATCCCTGGGCCTGAAGGGCAAGATCTGCCGCAACTGGACGCTCAACCCGCACCCAACCTTGATCCCGGCTATCGAAAGCGGCTGGGTGGAAAGCGTGCATTGCTTCGGCACCGAACTGGGCATGGAAAACTACATCGCCGCCCGGCCGGATGTGTTCTTCACCGGCCGCGACGGCTCGCTGCGTTCCAACCGAATGTTCTGCCAACTGGCCGGCCAATACGCGGTGGACCTGTTTATCGGCGCCACCCTGCAGGTCGATGGCGACGGGCATTCCTCCACCGTCACCCGTGGCCGCCTCGCCGGTTTTGGCGGCGCACCGAACATGGGCCACGACCCGCGCGGTCGCCGCCATGGCACGCCCGCCTGGCTCGACATGCGCCACGACGATGCCCCGGAAGCCTTGCTCGAACGCGGCAAAAAACTCGTGGTGCAGATGGTCGAGACCTTCCAGGAAGGCGGCAAACCGACCTTCGTTGAAACCCTCGATGCAGTGGAAGTCGCACGAAAAAGCGGCATGCCCCTGGCGCCGATCATGATCTACGGCGATGACGTCACCCACCTGCTCACCGAAGAAGGCATCGCCTATCTGTACAAGGCCCGTTCCCTGGAAGAGCGCCAGGCGATGATCGCCGCCGTCGCCGGTGTAACCGCCATCGGCATGCGCCACAACCCCAAGGACACCGCGCGCATGCGCCGCGAAGGCCTGATCGCGCTGCCCGAAGACCTCGGCATCCGCCGCACCGACGCCACCCGCGAGTTGCTGGCCGCCAAGAGCGTGGCCGATCTGGTGGAGTGGTCCGGTGGCTTGTACAACCCGCCCGCCAAGTTCAGGAGCTGGTAAATGCACGCACTCAAACTGCACGATCTGACGCTGGCCGAACGCCTGGCTGATATGGCCGTTGACGCCTTGATTGATGAAGCCGACCTGTCGCCGAAACCTGCCCTGGTGGACCGTCGCGGCAATGGCGCCCATACCGATTTGCACCTCGGCTTGATGCACGCCTCGGCGCTGTCGCTGTGGCCGGGGTTCAAGGAAATGGCCGAGGCCGCTATCGAATTTGGCGAAGTGGGTTTGCCCTTGCGTGAAGCCCTCGGGCGGATCGGTCGCGAAGGCGAACAGGCGATGCTCGTCACCACCAGCGGCGTGAATACCCATCGGGGTGCGATCTGGGCCCTCGGCCTGTTAGTCGCTGCCGCCGCACTGCAACCCGAATCCTGCACTGCCAGCGCGGTGACGTTGCGCGCCGCCCGCCTGGCCTTGCTCAACGATCGCTACGCACCTCAACCGCTGAGCCACGGTGCCCAGGTCGCACAACGCTACGGCGCACGGGGGGCCCGTGAAGAAGCGCAACTGGGCTTCCCGTCAGTGCTACAGCGCGGCCTGCCACAGCTGAAAAAAAGCCGCCTGCAACAACACGGCGAACAGAACGCGCGCCTCGATGCGTTGCTGGCGATCATGACGGACCTGGCCGACACCTGCGTGCTCTACCGCGCCGGCCCTGAAGGCTTGCAGGCCATGCAACAAGGCGCCCAAGCGGTGCTGGACGCCGGTGGCAGTGCAAGCCTCGCCGGCCGCCGCCAACTGCACGAGCTGGACCAGCAACTGCTGGCGCTGAATGCCTCCCCCGGTGGCGCCGCCGACCTGTTGGCCGCCTGCCTGTTTATCGACCGCCTCGACGGAGCGCTGTGATGGAAACCTTATCCTTTGAATTCCCCGCCGGGCAGCCCGCCAAGGGCCGCGCGCTAGTGGGTTGCGTCGGCTCCGGCGATTTGGAAGTGCTGCTGGAACCGGGCACCGCCGGCACCCTGACGATTCAGGTGCAGACCTCGGTGAACGGTGCGCAGCTACGTTGGCAGCATCTGTTTGAACGGATTTTCCAGGAGCAGACGCCCCCCGCACTGAATATCGATATCCACGACTTCGGCGCCACACCCGGCGTGGTGCGCTTGCGCCTGGAGCAAGGCTTCGAGGAGATCGGTCATGACTGACTTGCTCAACAAACACAGCTTCGTCGAACTCGGCGCCCGGCAGCGGGCCAAGGCCTTGCTTGATGCAGGCAGCTATCGCGAACTGATCGATCCGTTCCAGCGCGTCATGTCGCCATGGCTGAGTCGCCAGGGTGTGGTGCCTCAGGCAGATGACGGCGTGGTGATCGCCAAGGGCAGCATCGCCGGCTTGCCGGTGGTCATCGCCGCTATCGAAGGCAATTTTCAGGGCGGCAGCCTCGGTGAAGTCGGCGGCGCAAAGATGGCCGGTGCCCTGGAGCTGGCCGCTGAAGACAACCGCAACGGCATCCCGACGCGCGCCATCCTGCTGTTGGAAACCGGCGGCGTGCGCTTGCAGGAAGCCAACCTGGGCCTGGCCGCGATTGCCGATATCCACGCGGCGATTGTCGACCTGCGCCAATACCAGCCGGTGATCGGCGTGGTGGCGGGCAGCGTCGGTTGCTTCGGCGGCATGTCCATCGCGGCTGGCCTGTGCAGTTATCTGCTGGTGACCCGTGAGGCGCGCCTTGGCCTGAACGGCCCGCAGGTGATCGAGCAGGAGGCCGGGCTAGAGGAATACGACTCCCGTGACCGGCCTTTCATCTGGAGCCTGACCGGCGGCGAACAACGCTTTAACAGCGGCTTGGCCGACCGGTATGTGGCCGACGACGTGGCGCAGATTCAGCAGAAAATCACTGAACTGCTGCAACAGGGCTTGCCGGAAAAACAGCGCAGCCGTCAGGTCGAACACTATCTGGAACGCCTGGCTGCACTGAACGCCGAACCGCAAATCGACCCGGCGACGGTTCGCGATCTGTATCAGGGAGAACGCTCATGAGAGGTTTGCAGTGGTTCAACGCATTGAGCGGCGATGCAACGCCGGTGAGTGGTTTGCCGAACTCGCTGAAAGTCGCCGACGGTGTGCTCGGTGATCAGCCAGTGCGCTTTATCGCGGTGGTCACCGATGCGCAAAACCGCTTTCCTCGCGCTCGCAACGGTGAGGTCGGTTTGCTGGAAGGCTGGGGCTTGGCCAAGGCGGTTGATGAAGCAATCGACACCGGCGACAAGCGTCCGCTGATTGCCATCGTCGATGTGCCGAGCCAGGCCTACGGTCGTCGCGAAGAGGCTCTGGGCATCCATCAAGCCCTCGCCGCCGCTGCCGACAGCTACGCTCGCGCTCGATTGGCCGGTCACCCGGTGATCGCGCTGCTGGTGGGCAAGGCGATGTCCGGCGCCTTCCTCGCCCATGGTTACCAGGCCAACCGCCTGATTGCCCTGCGCGATCCCGGCGTGATGGTGCATGCCATGGGCAAAGCCTCGGCGGCGCGGGTAACCCTGCGCAGTGTCGAAGAGCTGGAAGCCTTGGCCGCCAGCGTGCCGCCGATGGCCTATGACATCGACAGTTATGCCAGCCTCGGCCTGCTCTGGGAGACATTATCTGTCAGCCAGATTGAGCGGCCCACCACCGAAGATGTGGCGCGTGTCAGCGATTGCCTGGTGCAGGCGATCAAGGATGTGCAGGCAGGCGGCCGTGACCTGAGCAGCCGCCTGGGCGCCACCAATCGCGCGGCCTCCAGCCATGTGCGTCAACTGCTGCGGGAGCAATGGTGAACGCCCACGACTTGCTCTGGGGCATGACCCCGGTGCATGCCCCCGCTGATGCACCGGCCTGGGTGCTGGATGCATTGGCCGCTGGGCATCCGGTGGTGGTGCGGCGTGCCATCGCGCCGCCGGGCTATGTGCCGGTGGGTGTGCGTGGACGCTTGCGCGAGCAGCGCTTCGCCGCCGTGATGCCGATGGCCGCCGTGCGGCGACGCGTGGTGCCGGAAGACCTGCGGGACGTGATTTCGCCACGGGATTTACCGACGTTGCAGGCCCTCGCTCAATTGCGTCCGGTGTTGGCGAAGGAGGACTGGGGCGTCACCGGCAGTGCCGGTTTCGAACTGGCCAGCGGCATCGAAGCGCTGCACGCCAAGAGTGATCTGGATTTGATTTTGCGCACGCCCGAGCGACTTGATCGCGGCGATGCCGAAGACTTGCTGGCGATACTGGATACAGCGGTGTGCGCCGTGGACCTGCAACTGCAAACGCCGTTTGGCGCCGTCGCGTTGCGCGAGTGGGCCGGTGGTTCACGTCGCGTGCTGCTGAAAAATGCCAGCGGCGCGCAGTTGGTGGTCGACCCGTGGCAGGCCGTGGCATGAGTAGCCTCCTGGCATTCCCGGGGCAGGGCGCCCAGCGTCCCGGCATGCTCCAGCAACTGCCGCGCGCGGTGCTGGACGAAGCCAGTGCTGCCTTGAATGAAGACGTGCTGAAACTCGATTCTGCCGAAGCGCTGGCCTCGACCCGTGCCGTGCAGCTCTGCCTTTTGATTGCCGGTGTCGCCAGTGCGCGCTTGCTGGAACACACCCCCGATTACGTAGCCGGCCTGTCCATCGGCGCCTATCCGGCAGCTGTAATTGCCGGCTCCCTGGACTTTGCCGACGCGTTGAAACTCGTCAGCCTGCGCGGCGAATTGATGCAACACGCGTATCCCCACGGCTACGGCATGACCGCGCTTATCGGCCCGGACCTGTCCACCGTCGAAGCCTTGCTCGCCCAGGTCCACAGCACACAAACCCCGGTGTACCTGGCCAATATCAATGCCGATAACCAGACGGTTATCGCGGGCAGCGACGGGGCAATGAAAGCAGTCGCCAATCTGGTCCGCGGCAACGGCGTCGCCAAACGCTTGGCCGTCAGCGTGCCGTCCCATTGTGCGCTGCTGGAAAAACCTGCCGAAACACTGGCCCAAGCCTTCGCTGAAGTGACGCTGAAAACGCCGAGCATTACCTACTTGAGCAGCACCCGCGCCCGGCCGATCCACAACACCGAACACCTGCGCGACGACCTCGCCTTTAACATGTGCCGCATCGTCGATTGGCGCGGCACCGTGCAAAGCGCCTATGAGCGTGGCGTGCGCCTGCATCTCGAACTGCCGCCCGGCGCCGTGCTCACGGGCCTCGCGCGGCGGGTGTTCGAGCAAGGCACCGTCATCGCCTTCGAAGGTGCCCGCCTGGACACCTTGCAGGCCTTGCTGCGAGAGGAGGGCGCCCACCACCGATAAAGCTCCACCCAAGGCTTTCGAAGCACAAAAACAACAATTTCGATGAAGCACTTTGAGGACAACCATCATGATTATTTACGGTGTGGCGTTGCTGGCGATCTGCATGTTGGCAGGCGTGATTCTGGGAGACATGCTCGGCGTGTTGCTGGGCGTGAAATCCAACGTGGGCGGGGTGGGCATCGCAATGATCCTGCTGATCTGCGCGCGGCTGTGGATGCACAAGCACGGCGGCATGACCAAGGAATGCGAGATGGGTGTCGGCTTCTGGGGCGCCATGTACATCCCGGTGGTGGTGGCGATGGCGGCCCAGCAAAACGTCGTGACCGCGCTGCACGGCGGCCCGGTGGCGGTGCTGGCGGCGATTGGTTCGGTGGTGGTGTGCGGTTGCACGATTGCCTTGATCAGCCGTACGCACAAAGGCGAACCGCTGCCCGATGAAGAGCCGCTGATCGCGGCTGCACCTGTCGCGGGAGGTCGCTGATATGTGGGAACTCATCGAGAAAGGCCTGGCAAATAACGGCTTGGTCACCGCCTTTGCATTTGTCGGCGTGGTGATGTGGATTTCGGTGGTGCTGTCCAAGCGCCTGACCTTCGGACGCATCCACGGCTCTGCCATCGCGATTGTGATCGGGCTGGTGCTGGCCTGGGTGGGCGGCACCTTGACCGGTGGGCAGAAAGGCTTGGCGGATGTGGCGCTGTTTTCCGGGATCGGCTTGATGGGCGGGGCCATGCTGCGGGACTTTGCCATCGTGGCCACGGCGTTTGAAGTGCAGGCCACCGAGGCGCGCAAGGCCGGTTTGATTGGTGCGATTGCCTTGCTGCTGGGTACGGTGTTGCCGTTTATTGTGGGCGCGAGTATCGCCTGGGCGTTTGGTTATCGCGATGCGATCAGCATGACCACCATTGGTGCGGGCGCGGTGACTTACATCGTTGGGCCGGTGACCGGGGCGGCGTTGGGTGCAAGCTCGGATGTGGTGGCGCTGTCCATTGCGACTGGGTTGATCAAGGCGATCCTGGTGATGGTGGGCACGCCCATGGCGGCACGCTGGATGGGCCTGGATAATCCGCGCTCGGCGATGGTGTTTGGCGGCCTGGCCGGTACCGTGAGCGGTGTGACGGCAGGACTGGCAGCGACGGATCGTCGGTTGGTGCCGTATGGCGCGTTGACCGCCACCTTTCACACCGGGCTTGGGTGCTTGCTGGGGCCGTCGGTGCTCTACTTCATCGTGCGCGGGATTGTTGGCTAGATCCAAACGCTGGGTTGAATGGGCTGGCCTCATCGCGGGCAAGCTCGGCTCCCACATTTGACTGGGTTGTCTGGGAGTACTCGGTCAAATGTGGGAGCTGGCTTGCCTGCGATAGCGGTCTCAAGTCTGGCGGTTCGCATACATCCGGCACTCTGCCAACAGCGCGAGCAAGTTCGGGTCGCGCTCCTTGGCTTTCAGAAACACCACGCCAATGTGCTGCTGCAAACGGTAGCGCGGTTGCAGGGGAATCAGCTTGACCCGGTTCTCGTACACCGCCGCTATCCGCCCCGGCAGCAGCGCATAGCCCACACCCGAGCTGACCATGCTCAGCAGGGTAAAGATGTCGTTGACCTGCATCGCCACCTTCGGCTCGAACCCTGCCTGCTTGAACACGCGGTTGCCGTCCTGGTGGGTGGCGAAGCCCTGGGTGAGGGTAATGAAGGTGGCGTCGCGCACATCCGCCAGGTCGATTTCCTGTTCGCGGTCGAAGGGTGAATCGGCCGGGGTGGCGAGGAAAATATCGTCGGAGAACAGGGCGATCTGCTCGCAGTCGGGATCGTTGGCGTGCTCGTCGAGGGAGATCAGGATCGCGTCGACTTCCATGTTTTTCAACTTGTAGAGCAAGTCGAAATTGGAGCCGAGGATCAGGTCGATGTTGAGTTCGCTGCGGCGGATCTTCAGCCCCATGATCAACTGCGGCACGGTCTTCACCGTCAGCGAATACAGCGAGCCCAGCTTGAAGCGCTCGGCGGAAAAGCCGGCGGCCTCGCGGGTCACCCGCACACTGTCCACCACATCCTGCACCAGCTTCTGCGCACGCTCTTCCAGCACATAGGCGCTTTCCAGCGGTGTGAGGTTGCGGCCTTCGTGTTTGAACAGCGGGCAGCGCAGGGCGTTTTCCAGGGAGTGGATCGCCCGGTGCACGCTGACGTTGCTGGTCTGCAATTCAGCCGCCGCCCGCGCCAGGTTGCCGGTGCGCATGAACGCCAGGAAGATTTCCAGCTTTTTGAGGGTGAACTCTTCGTCGATCAGCATGGGCGTGACTCTTGTTCGAATGCCGTCGATTGTGCCCCTAAAACCAGTTCACTCCCAGCCATGCGCTGCACAGGCCCAACACCACGCCGAGGATGATCAGCCAGATTGCGTTGAGCCTTGTGTAATACACCACGGCGGCGCTGGCCAAGGTCAGCACCAGGCTGGTGGCATTGTTTTCCAGGCTGTTCATCAGGATGTAGCTGGCGGCCAGGATCAGCCCGATGGAGATCGGCAACAGGCTGCCTTTGACCCGCTGCACCCACGGCGTCTCGGTGTGTTTTTCCAGCCAGCCGGCGCCGAAGTAGGTGAGCACCGAGCAGGGCACCAGCTTGGCGGTCAGCGCCACCAGCGCGCCCGGCAACCCGGCGGCTTGTTGGCCGATAAATACCAGGAACATGCCATTGGGCCCCGGCAAGGCCTGGGACAAGGCGAAGAAGGCGACGAACTGCGCGTCGGTGATCCAGTTCATGTCGGTGACGGTGTAGCGGTGGATATCGCTCAGGGCCACGGTGTTGCCGCCAATCGCCATCAGCGACCACAGCGCGCATTGGATCATCAGGTGAAACAGCACGCTCTGCATCAGCCGGCCACCTTTTGCTTGCCCATGAAACTCAAGGCCAGGGAGCTGGGAATGCAGATCAACAAGACCATCCACAACGGCAACACCAGCACCGCCATCAACACGAAGGTCAGGACGAACGCGCTGTAGTTGGCCAGGGTCCGCGGCATGGCCTTGAGCAGGCGCAAGGTGGTACCGAGCATCAGCCCGGTGGCGATTGGCATGACCGCGCCGAAGATCTGCTGCACCACGTCATGGCTCCACCATTTGGCATAGGCGAAGCCGGCCAGCACGGTGATCAGCGAGGGGAACAGATACAAGCCGACCACGGTCACAACCGCACCCGGCAAGCCGTGGAGGCGCCGGCCGTAGATGATGCCGACGTTGGCGATATTCGGCCCGGGGAAAAATTGGCCGGTGGTCAGCAGCTCGTTGAAGCCTTGTTCGCTGACCCACTGCCTGCGGTCGACCATCATCTGCCGCGCCCAGGGCATCACGCCGCCGAAGCCAAACAGGCCGACCATGGCGAAGTTGTAAAACAACTGCCACAGACTCGGGTGGGGCTGGGCAGGTTCAAGGTCGGGCATGGGCGTTACCGATGAGGGGTTTTATGTGGGAGCTGGCTTGCCTGCGATAGCGGTGGGTCAGACATGTATCTGCTGCTGATACACCGCTATCGCAGGCAAGCCAGCTCCCACAGGATGAAGCGAATCATCCATCGGCTCGTGTATTTGGGCAAATGAAGAAAGGTTGTTACCTGATATTGGATGGGTGACGTCAGAATGGTCTGGGTGATAACCGTTATTCGAGGTGAGTGACACATGTATCACGGGGAACGATTCAACGCCTGGAGCCACTTGCTCGGGGCGGTTGCGGCTTTTGTGGGTGCGGTATGGATGTTGGTGGTGGCCAGTATGGACGGCAACCCCTGGAAGATTGTCAGCGTAGCGATCTACGGTTTCACATTGCTGGTGTTGTACAGCGCGTCCACCGTTTACCACAGCGTGCGCGGGCGCAAGAAAGCGATCATGCAGAAGGTCGATCACTTTTCGATCTACCTGCTGATCGCCGGCAGCTACACGCCGTTTTGCCTGGTGACGCTGCGCGGGCCGTGGGGCTGGACGTTGTTCGGGATTGTGTGGGGGCTGGCGGTGATCGGCATCCTGCAGGAGATCAAGCCACGCTCCGAGGCGCGGATCCTGTCGATCGTGATCTATGCGGTGATGGGCTGGATCGTGCTGGTGGCGGTCAAGCCGCTGATTGCCGCGCTGGGCCCCACGGGTTTTGCCTGGCTGGCGTCGGGTGGGGTGTTGTACACCGTGGGCATTATTTTCTTTGCCCTGGAGGACCGCTTGCGGCACTCCCACGGGATCTGGCATTTGTTCGTGATCGGCGGCAGCCTGCTGCATTTCGTGGCGATCATGGGGTACGTGTTATAGCCGGTCCAATTGCTCCTGGGCCCGGCTGCCGAAGATCTCCAGCAGGCTCGCCAGCATATGTGGCGGCGGTTCGTCGGCGCGGGTCAGGGCGTACAAGGTGATTGGCAGCGGCGGCGCCAACGGGCGAATGGAGGTGGTGGCCGGTGACGCGCCGAGGGCGGTGAACGGATCGATGACGGCCAGCCCGGCGCCGGACTCGACCATGGCCCTGGCCAGGGAATAGGTCTGCACTGCAATGCTGACCCGTGGCGGTGGATCGACCGCTTCCAGGTAGCTGTCCAGCTTCGCCGACAACGGGTCGGCGCTGGACAGGCCAATCAACGGTGCTCCTGCGAGGGCCATCAGCGGCAGGGGTTTGCCCAACTCGTTTTCTTTCCAGTAAGCCTTCGGCGCCAGTGCCACCAGCACGCCGTGGGCCAGGGCCTGGGCGGTCAGGCCCGGGTGATCGGGCGGTTGCAGGGTCAGTGCCACGTCGACCTCACGCATCAACAGGTTTTGCACCAGCTCGCGGCTGTGGGCGCTGGACAGCTCGCAGGCAATGTCCGGGTAGCGTTGGGTCCATTCGCGGATGGCCGGCGGCAGCAACGACAGGGCCAGCGCCGGTGTGGCGCCGATACGCAGGCTCTGGCCCGGCTCACGCCGCAGGTTCTGCGCCAGGCGCCGCACGCCTTGCAGGCTTTCGGTCACCTTGTCGACTTCCCGCTCCAGCGCCAATGCTTCCGGCGTCGGCTGCAACTTGCCACGTATGCGCAGGAACAGCGGGAACCCCAGCTGCAACTCGGCATGCTGCAGCACCTTGCTCACCGCTGGCTGCGAGACATGCAGCAGCTGGGCGGCGGCGCTGATGGAGCCGGTCTGGCGGATGGCTTGGAAGATTTCGATATGACGCAAGCGCATGAGCAGTCCATAACCTTTGTTTATGGGTGACCCATCTTTATTCATTGTCCCGCCGCTGTCACCTGCCTCTAACCTTCAAGCCTGACATCGCACGGTTAAGGGACGCACATGGCTCAGCAGGTTTGCATCATCGGTGGTGGGGTTATCGGCCTGGCGAGTGCCTACGCCATGGTGCGTGCCGGTATGCAGGTGACTGTGGTCGAGGCTCGGGAAACCCTGGGCAGCGAGACCAGTTTCGCCAACGGCGGGCAGCTGTCCTACCGCTATGTCGCGCCGTTGGCCGACAAGGGCGTGCCGCTGCAAGCCATCGGCTGGATGCTGCGCGGTGACTCGCCGCTGAAGCTGCGCCCGCGCATGGACCCGGCGCAGTGGCGCTGGATGGCGTCGTTCCTGGGAGCCTGCCGTGGCTCGGTGAACCAGCGCAATGCGGGCCATCTACTGCGCCTGGCGTCCCTGAGCCAGGACACCCTGCAACGCTGGCGTGAAGAGGACCAGTTGGGGGATTTCCACTGGCGGCGCAATGGCAAGCTGGTGACCTTTCGCAGCCTCGACAGCTATGAGCGCGCGCTGAATAAAGTGACCGACCCGTTGCAGCAACAAGTGCTCTCGGCGGCGGACTGCGCCCGGCTGGAACCGACCCTGGACGGTGCCAGTTTTGCCGGCGGTATTTATACGCCCAATGAAGAAGTCGGTGACTGCCATGCGTTCTGCCAACAGTTGGCGGCGCGCCTTGAAGCGTCGGGGCGTTGCACGTTCCTGTTGGGGCGCAAGGTGACGGCGATTCGTCACAGCGCAGGCGCCGTGCAGGCTATCGAAATGGGCAGTGAGCGGCTGCCCTTGCAGCACCTGGTGCTCGCCGCCGGGCACCGCAGCCCCGAGCTGGCCTTGCCCGGCATGTCGCTGCCGCTCTATCCCCTCAAGGGCTACAGCCTGAGCGTGCCGATTGGCGCGCAGCATCAGGCACCGAACATCAGCATCACCGACTACGACCGCAAGGTCGTCTACGCGCGCATCGGTGAGCAACTGCGGGTCGCGGCGATGGTGGATATCGTCGGCTTCGACACCCGCCTTGAACCCAAGCGCCTGGCGCTGATTAAACGTCAGGCACTTGAGACGTTCCCGCTGGCCGGTGATTACCAGCACGCGGTCGAATGGGCCGGCATGCGCCCGGCGACGCCTACGGGTGTGCCGCTGATTGGCGCCAGCGCTTATAGCAACCTGTGGCTTAACCTCGGCCACGGCGCCCTTGGGTTTACCCTGGCTTGCGGCAGCGGCCAGGTGCTGGCCGAGTTGATTGGCCGGCACACCACTTCCATTGATATGCAGGGCTTCGCGCCCCGTGCCGCTTGAGGATGTTTAGATGACCATCACCCGAATCAACAGCAACAGTCGCCTGTCTGGCGCCGTGGTGTTTCAGGACCTGGTGTTTTTGTCCGGCCAGGTGCCGGGGGAAGGGCGCGATGTGACGACCCAGACCGAGGAAGTGTTGGCCAAGATTGATGCGCTGCTGGCGGAGGCCGGCAGCGACAAGGATCATCTGCTGAATGCGACCATCTACCTGAACAATATTCAGGAGGGTTTTGCGCTGATGAATGAAGTCTGGTCCGCCTGGTTGTCGCCGGGGCAGGCACCGACGCGTACCACGTTGCAGGCACAGTTGGCGCGACCGGACGTGCTGGTCGAGATCAGTGTCATTGCGGTGCGCCGTACCTGAACCTTTAACCACCAACGGAGAATAACAATGCAAAAAATCACGTTGATCGGCTGCACCCTGGGGCTGTTATTGGGGGCTCAGGCCCATGCCACTGAGGCCCCCTTGGACGGCACGCTGAGCAAGATCGCCAACGCCAAGAGCATCACCCTCGGCTACCGCGATGCCTCGGTGCCGTTTTCCTATGTGGGGGATCACAGCGGCAAGCCCATGGGCTATTCGGTGGAGCTGGCGAACAAGATCGTCGAGCGCATCCAGCAGAAAACCGGCGTGCCGAAGCTCAACGTGAAGTACAACCTGGTGACTTCCCAGACCCGCATAGCCCTGGTGCAAAACGGCACCGTGGACCTGGAATGCGGTTCCACCGGTGTGACGGCCGAGCGGCAGAAGCAGGTGGCGTTTTCCTACGGGTTTATCTACGTGAAGGGCCAGTTGCTGACCGCCAACGACAGCGGCATCAAAAGCTTCGCCGACCTGCAAGGCAAGAACGTGGTAACCACCGCCGGTACCACCAACGAGCGGTTTCTCAAGAGCTACAACGTTGATCACAAACTGAACATGTCGGTGATCAGCGCCAAGGACCATGGCGAAGCCTTCCAGATGCTGCAATCGGGCCGGGCGGCGGCGTTCTACATGGACGACGCATTGCTCTACGGCGAGCGCGCCAAGGCCAAGGACCCGCACAAGTGGGTGGTGGTGGGGGAAGAGCAGTCGCGGGAAATCTACAGCTGCATGGTGCGCAAGGACGACCCGCAGTTTCTCGCGGTGGTCAACGAGACCCTGGCCGGGCTGTACAGCTCGGGGGAGATCAACGGGATTTACCAGCGCTGGTTTGAGCAGCCGATTCCGCCCAAGGGCCTGAACCTGGAATTCCCGATGACCAGTGAGTTGAAGGCGATTATTGCGACGCCTGTGAGTGACCCGGTGGAGTAGTGGAGTGGAAACCCGATCAAAATGTGGGAGCAGGCAAGCCAGCTCCCACATTTGATTGGGTTTGCAAGGCAGGGTTTAGAAGTCGCCCCAGAGTTGTTGGGCTACGGCCAGCGCCACGACCGGCGCGGTTTCGGTACGCAGTACCCGTGGGCCCAGGCGTGCAGAATGAAAACCCGCACCTTGTGCCGTCTCGACTTCCCCATCAGTCAATCCACCCTCCGGCCCGATCAGGAAGGCCAGGCTCCCAGGCTTGGCGTGGCTCACCAGCGGCTCGGCTACCGGGTGCAGCACCAACTTCAAATCCGCCTCCGCCTGCTTCAACCAATCTGCCAGCAACAGCGGTGGGTGAATCACCGGCACCCGCGAGCGACCGCATTGCTCGCACGCGCTGATCGCCACCTGCCGCCAGTGCTGCAGGCGTTTGTCGGCACGTTCGTCCTTGAGGCGCACTTCGCAGCGGTCGCTGAAGATCGGGGTGATTTCATTCACCCCAAGCTCGGTGGCTTTCTGGATCGCCCAGTCCATCCGCTCGCCACGGGACAGGCCCTGGCCGAGGTGAATCTGCAAGGGCGATTCGACCTGCCCGGCGAAGGTTTCGGTGACCTGCACCACCACGCGTTTTTTACCGACTTCCAGCAAGCTGGCGCGAAACTCCTGGCCGGAGCCGTCGAACAGTTGCACGGCGTCGCCTTCGTTCATACGCAAGACGCGGCTGATGTAATGCGCCTGGGCCTCCGGCAGCTCGTGGTCGCCAAGGCTCAGGGGGGCGTCGACAAAAAAGCGGGACAGTCTCATTTCTGTTCTCGGAAGAAATACAAAACCTGTGGGAGCCGAGCTTGCTCGCGATCGCGGCAGCCCGTGCACCCGATTAATCAAGTGAACTCAATCAGCCCGGATCACGAAACCCCGGGTGGAAATCCTTGGGCACCGCCACGCTGACCTTGCTGTTGGTGGCGATATCAATCCCTTCGCTGGCCACTTCAGCCAGGAAGTCGATCTGCTCCGGGGTGATCACATACGGTGGCAGGAAATACACCACGCTGCCCAACGGCCGCAGCAACGCGCCACGTTCCAGGGCATGCTCGAATACCTTCAGGCCACGGCGTTCCTGCCACGGGTAGGCGGTCTTGGTGGCCTTGTCCTGCACCATCTCGATGGCCAGCACCATGCCGGTCTGGCGCACTTCCGAGACATGGGGATGATCCACCAGGTGCGCGGTGGCGGTTGCCATGCGCTGGGCAAGGGCCTTGTTGTTTTCGATGACGTTGTCTTCTTCGAAGATATCCAGGGTTGCCAGGGCCGCCGCACAGGCCAGCGGGTTGCCGGTGTAGCTGTGGGAATGCAGGAAGGCGCGCAGGGTCGGGTAGTCGTCGTAGAAGGCGTCGTACACATCGTCGGTGGTGATCACCGCCGCCAATGGCAGGTAGCCGCCGGTCAGGGCCTTGGACAGGCACAGGAAGTCCGGGCGGATGCCGGCCTGTTCACAGGCGAACATCGTGCCGGTGCGGCCAAAGCCCACGGCGATTTCGTCGTGGATCAGGTGCACGCCATAGCGGTCGCAGGCTTCACGCAGCAGCTTGAGGTACACCGGGTGGTACATGCGCATGCCGCCGGCGCCCTGGATCAGCGGTTCGACGATCACGGCGGCCACGGTGTCGTGGTGTTCGGCGAGGGTCTGTTCCATGGCCAGGAACATGTTCCGGGAGTGTTCTTCCCAGCTCATGCCTTCGGGGCGCAGGTAGCAGTCCGGGCTCGGCACCTTGATGGTGTCCAGCAGCAAGGCCTTGTAGGTTTCGGTGAACAGCGGCACATCGCCTACCGACATCGCGGCGATGGTTTCGCCGTGATAGCTGTTGGTCAGGGTGACAAAGCGCTTCTTGTTCGGCAGGCCACGGTTGAGCCAATAGTGAAAGCTCATCTTCAGCGCGACTTCGATGCACGACGAACCGTTGTCGGCGTAGAAGCAGCGCGTCAGGCCTTCGGGGGTCATCTTCACCAGGCGCTCGGACAGTTCGATCACCGGCTGGTGGCTGAACCCGGCGAGGATCACGTGCTCCAGCTGGTCCACCTGGTCCTTGATGCGCTGGTTGATGCGCGGGTTGGCGTGGCCAAACACGTTGACCCACCAGGAGCTGACGGCGTCGAGGTAGCGTTTGCCTTCGAAGTCTTCCAGCCAGACGCCTTCGCCACGCTTGATCGGGATCAACGGCAGTTGCTGGTGGTCTTTCATCTGGGTGCAGGGATGCCAAAGCACTGCAAGGTCGCGTTGCATCCACTGATTATTCAAACCCATGTTCATTCTCCTCGAAGCGGCTCGCGACGTGCGCGGGCGAAACAATCGCGCAAGCCTATGCAATGCAGACGTGTGTCACAACCCATTGCGGGTTTGAAGCGTAAATTGGTGGTAAACGCAGGACAGTCCGTCACGTTTCTTCTGGATAGTCCTTAATCTCTTGTTAACTTACTCTGCATACGCTCTTGATCGTATTTCTCGATATTTCAAAGCGAAATTTTCCGCTTTAATTCGATAGGTAAATCGATAGTCTTGCCACAGCTCTTACGGGATTTGGGACATGCAACTACGTAATTCACCGGCCCGCTATGGCTGGGTCAGCATCGTTTTGCACTGGGGCGTGGCCCTGGTGGTGTTCGGTCTGTTCGCATTGGGCCTGTGGATGGTCGGTCTCGACTACTACAGCACCTGGCGCAAAGACGCCCCGGACCTGCACAAAAGCATTGGCATCACGCTGTTCGCCATCATGCTCGTGCGGATCGTCTGGCGCCTGGTCAGCCCGCCGCCACCACCGCTTGCCAGCTATAGCCGCATGACGCGTCTGGGGGCTGCGTTTGGCCACGCATTCCTGTATCTCGGGCTGTTTGCCGTGATGATTGCCGGTTACCTGATTTCCACCGCAGACGGTGTCGGGATCCCGGTGTTTGGCCTGTTTGAGATTCCTGCACTGGTTTCCGGGCTACCGGACCAGGCAGACACTGCAGGCGTGGTGCATTTGTACCTGGCCTGGGTATTGGTGGTGTTCGCCGGCCTGCATGGCGTGGCCGCGCTGAAACACCATTTCATTGATCGTGATGTGACCCTGGTTCGTATGCTGGGGCGCAAAGCCTGATGTTCAACCTCGACTCACAAGGAATAGAAAGCATGTTGAAAAAGACTCTCGCCGCTCTGGCCATCGGTTCCGCCCTGCTGACTGCCGGTCAGGCGATGGCAGCTGACTACGTTGTCGACAAGGAAGGCCAGCACGCCTTCGTTGACTTCAAGATCAGCCACTTGGGCTACAGCTTCATCACCGGTACCTTCAAGGACCTGGACGGCAAATTCAGCTTCGATGCTGCCAAGCCTGAAGACAGCAAGATTGAGTTCAACGTCCGCACCGCCAGCGTGTTCACCAACCACGCCGAACGTGACAAGCACATCGCCAGCAAAGACTTCCTGGACGTTGGCAAGTTTGCCGACGCCAAGTTCGTCTCCACCAGCGTCAAGACCACTGGTAAGAACGCTGCTGGCCAAGTCACTGCTGACGTGACCGGCGACCTGACCTTTCACGGCGTGACCAAGCCGATCGTCGTCAAGGCGACCTTCCTGGGTGAAGGCAAGGATCCATGGGGCGGCTACCGTGCCGGCTTTGAAGGTACTACCTCCTTCAATCGCCAGGACTTCGGCAAGCAGATGGACCTGGGCCCAGCGTCCAACACGGTTGAGCTGTATGTGACCTTTGAAGGTGTGAAAGCGAAGTAAATTTTCGCCGGCCACACAAAAATGCCCCGGATCTCGCGATCCGGGGCATTTTTTATGGCGCTTTGAAAACTCAGCGGTTGCGGGTCAGCAACGCCGGTTTTTCACCACGTGGACGGCCCGGCAGTTGATCCAACTGCTCAGGTGTCAGCGTGCGATCGCTTTTCGACTCTTTGTGGATGATCTTCGGTGCCGGGCCGCCGCGCGGGTTTTGCACCGCTGGCTCCGACAGACGAGGTTGATCATCACGGGCCGGGCGACGGTTGCGCGACTCTTCGCGACGGGCCTGGCCGTCACGGGGTGCACCGTTGCGCGGGCCGCTGCGCTTGGCCGGCGGGGTGCCGGTGGTGGCGCCGTTGCTGCTGCGCGGACCGTTCTGGCGACCTTGTGGCTGGCCGCCGGTGCGTGGTGCAGAACCTGCGCCTGCGCCCTGGGCGGGAGCGCCCGGACGACGACCGCGACCTTGGGCCGGCTTGGCCTGGGGCACGTAGTCAACGCGGTTACCGAAGTTGTCTACGTCGTCGTCCAGGAACTCGTCCGGAGCACGGTCGGCAGCAGCACGTGGCGGTTGGCTCGGCTGGCGCTGTTCGCGGGCCGGGGTGCCTTCACGGGGCTTTTGCTCACGGGCCGGGCGTTCGCCACGGCCATTGGTCGCAGCCTTGTCCTTGCCGCCCTTGTCCTTGCCCTTGTCTTTACGACCGCCACCGCCGCCGCCGCCGTTCGGGCCATCGCCCTTCGGACCGCGTGGGTTGTTGCGCGGGTTACGCACGTCCGGACGCTCGCGCACTTCAGGCTTCTCAGCCTCAACGGCGCTGGAGTCGAAGCCCATCAGGTCGCCATCGGCGATTTTCTGCTTGGTCATGCGCTCGATGCTTTTCAGCAGCTTTTCTTCGTCCGGTGCAACCAGGGAAATGGCCTCGCCCGAACGACCGGCCCGGCCGGTACGGCCGATACGGTGCACGTAGTCTTCGTCGACGTTTGGCAGCTCGAAGTTGACCACGTGGGGCAGTTGGTCGATGTCCAGGCCGCGAGCGGCGATGTCGGTGGCGACCAGGATGCGCACTTCACCGGCCTTGAAGTCGGCCAGGGCTTTGGTGCGGGCGTTCTGGCTCTTGTTGCCGTGGATCGCGACGGCGGTGAGGCCGTGCTTGTCCAGGTACTCGGCCAGGCGGTTGGCGCCGTGCTTGGTGCGGGTGAAGACCAACACCTGTTCCCACGCGCCGGCGGTGATCAGGTGGGCCAGCAGCGAACGCTTGTGAGCGGCCGGCAGGCGGAATACGCGCTGCTCGATACGCTCGACCGTGGTGTTCGGCGGTGTGACTTCAATGCGCTCCGGGTTGTGCAACAACTTGCCCGCCAAAGCGGTGATGTCGTTGGAGAACGTGGCCGAGAACAGCAGGTTCTGGCGTTTGGCCGGCAGGCGCGCGAGGACCTTTTTCACGTCATGGACAAAGCCCATGTCGAGCATGCGGTCGGCTTCGTCCAGCACGAGGATTTCCACGTGGGACAAATCGACGCTGCCTTGGCCGCACAGGTCGAGCAAACGACCCGGGCAGGCAACCAGTACGTCGACACCACGGGACATGGCCTGAACCTGTGGGTTCATGCCGACGCCGCCGAAGATGCAGGCGCTGACGAACTTCAAGTCGCGGGCATACAGCTTGAAGCTGTCATGCACTTGGGCGGCGAGTTCGCGGGTAGGGGTCAGGACCAGTACGCGCGGTTGGCGCGGGCCGTGACGCTGGGATTTGTCCGGGTGACCGTTGGGGAACAACCGCTCCAGGATCGGAAGGGCGAAGCCGCCGGTTTTACCAGTACCTGTCTGAGCCGCAACCATCAGGTCGCGGCCTTGCAACACGGCGGGAATGGCCCGCTGTTGCACCGGAGTAGGCTCGGTATAGCCCGCTGCCTCGATGGCGCGGACTAAAGCCTCGGAGAGACCGAGGGAAGCAAAGGACATGAGTAATCCTGTTTTAGTTAGGGCTTGGCCCAGAGGGATAGTCTTGCCTGGCGTGAATGGCGTTTAGATGAACGCAATCCCGTCCGGTCCTGCTGGGGCTGGCAGGCACTCAGACGGCTCGCGCGGGCTTGAAAGCTGCGCTGTAGCGGGGTCGGGTGCCTTTTGCAAGACCGAAGCGTCCGGGCGTAAGCCTGGCGGAAAGGCCGGAGTATAACAGAGCAATCACTTCGCGCTGCTTTCCTGCTGCTCAACGGTGCTTGCAGGCAGGGCTGATGCGCTGGTTTGGAGGCTCGCACCGGCATATTTGGCGCTCAAGGCCGCGTAGGCCGGCTCTTGCTTGAAGCGTTTGAGTTCGGCGGCAAAGCGTTGCACCAGCAAGTCCATGCCGGCACCCCGGCGCACGGCCAGGAACTGTGGCTGGCTGCTGACCACCTGGGGCGCCTGGGTGATCTGGTGCTCAAGTCCGAGGGCCTTGAGCACATGCTGGCCGACCCGGCGGTCCGTGATGACCAGGTCGATCCGGCCAAGAGCCAGCTTGCCGAAGTTGGCCTCGTGGCTGGCGGCCGGTTCCTGCTTGAACAGGGTGGACTCGCTGAATTCGGCGCCATAGAGGTAGCCCGGTGAAGTGCCGATGGTCAGGCCGCGCAGGTCTTCGAAGGACTGGAAGGGATGCGGGCGCTCGTTGGCATAGAACAGCACGAACTCCACCTCGGACAGCGGCTCGCTGGGGTACAGCAGCACCGCATCGCGTTCGTGGCTGTGGAAAATATCCAGCGCGCCATCGGCCTGGCCCTGGTCGAGCATCGCCAGGCAGCGCTTCCAGGGCAAGAATTGCCAATCCACGTCGATGCCCAGGCGCTGGAACACAATCACCGTGGTCTCGTAGTCGAGCCCGCGCATGGTGCCGTGGTCGTCATACACGTAAGGCGCCCAGGGCTCGGTGACAATACGCAATTTCTCGCCATGGGCGCCGAGGCTCAGGCAAGCGAAAAGAACAGCAGTCAACAACCGGAAAGTGACAGGCATGCCCTGAGATTACGACTGTGGCGGGCTAAAGAGAAGCTCTGGCACAGCGATCTGCGGGCACCTGCAGGTTTTACTTGCCCGGAGATTTGATCAAGTGTTCGTAGATCGCCTCGCGCCGCTCACCGAGAATCAGCCGCACCACGGGATTGGCAAACCAGTGCTCCAGCAGGTGGGCATCTACGGGTCGACCCTGGCGCTCTTCCTGATTTTGTCGGGCCTTGTCCCACCAAACCGGGCCACACGCCTGGTCGAATTCGTTCTCATGTTCATAGCAACCGTAGAGAATTTCCCGGATGAACTGCTGCTGGTGCTTGGGCAATGCCAGGGTGATCAGCTTGTACATCAGCCGTTGCAGGCGCGGCGGGCGGGGCAGGTGAGCGGAGACCTGGCGGGTATCGTCCAAGGCCGTGGCGCTGGTGGGGTTAGCCCCGTGCTTGGTGATCCACGCCTTGACCTTGGCGCGGAACAGCTGCTTGCGGCTCCAGTAGTGGTGGATCAGGTCTGGGCATTCGCGCACATTGAGGGTGCGATAGGCGGCGATCGACAGGCAGAACTCTTCCAGGGTGTAGGCGCCCTGGGCATGGGGAAACAGTTCGTCCATCAACTCGATCGAACGGTCGAGGATGTGCGCGTCCTGCTGCGTCAGGCCCATGACCCCGGAGTTGAGGGTCATCATGTCGTCGTCGGCCACGCCCATGTCCAGCAGGCGCTGGTACAAGGCGCTGTACAGAATGCTTTCGTGGTTGTCGCCGTACTTGGTGTAGAAGGCGTTGCACAGCAGGGTGCCGGGCTGCACGCGTTCAAACAGCGCCAGGGGCGAATGGTGGAAAAACGTGTCGGTGTCGATCAGCAGCGCCACTTCCGATTCTTGCAACACTTGCCGCAGCACCACGTGCTTGGTGCGGAAGTGGTAGCCATGGGGCTCGCTCCAGCGTTTGCGCGTGGCTTCGTCCAGCGGGCGTACCCGTACCGGCAGCAGGCGATAGGGCTCGGGGTTGTCGCTGAAGACCTGGATGTCGATGCCGGCATCCGGCGTATCTCGCAGGAAAGCCAGGGCGCTGGCGATGCTGAATACCGCTTCCTGATGGTAAGTCTCTGCGCCGAATACCAGGTAGACCAGTTGCGGGCGGGACGTCGGGGCGGTTTTATTCATGGACTGCAGGATTCCGTGGGCGTTTAGAACGGCAAAGGCCCTCATTATGAGGGCCTTTGCATTTCGGAACAGACCTTAGCGTGGCAGCTTCAGGTTGTTCCAGACAGCGAGGCTAGGCTCAGCCTGGTTCAGGGTATAGAAGTGCAACCCTGGCGCGCCACCTTGCAACAATTGTTCACACATCTCGCTGATGACCTGCTCACCGAACGCCTGGATGCTCTTGACGTCGTCGCCGTAGGCTTCCAGTTGTTTGCGAATCCAGCGTGGGATTTCAGCGCCGCAGGCGTCAGAGAAGCGCGCCAGTTTGCTGTAGTTGGTGATCGGCATGATACCCGGCACGATCGGGATATTTACACCCATCGCCTGTACACGTTCAACGAAGTAGAAGTAGCTTTCTGCGTTGAAGAAGTACTGGGTGATCGCGCTGTTGGCGCCGGCGTTGGCCTTGCGCACGAAGTTCTGCAGATCGTCTTCGAAATTGCGCGCCTGAGGGTGCATCTCCGGGTAAGCGGCCACTTCGATATGGAAGTGATCGCCGGTTTCTTCACGGATGAAGCTCACCAGGTCATTGGCGTAGCGCAGCTCGCCGCTGGCCATGCCCATGCCGGACGGCAGGTCACCGCGCAGGGCGACGATGCGCTTGATGCCGGCTTGCTTGTATTGGGTCAGCAGGCTGCGCAGGTCGGCCTTGCTGTCACCCACGCAGGACAAGTGCGGAGCCGCTGGGACTTTGACTTCGCTTTCCAGCTGCAGCACGGTGTTGATCGTGCGATCGCGGGTGGAGCCACCGGCACCGTAGGTGCAGGAGAAGAAATCGGGGTTGAAGCTGGCCAACTGCTTGGCAGTCGCCATCAGTTTTTCATGCCCAGCATCGGTCTTGGTCGGGAAGAACTCGAAGCTGTAGCGACGGTCTTGGGACATGGTCATACCTATGGAAACTCATAAAGCCAGAAGGTGTACACCGTCAATGTGGAAGCGGGCTTGTGTGGGAGACGGGCTTGCCCGCGATGCAGGCACCTCGGTGCGTCAGTCACACCGAGGTGATGCTATCGCAGGCAAGCCAGCTCCCACTTAAGCCGGTGCCTACAGTAGGACTTAGTAGCGGTAAGCGTGCGGCTTGAACGGGCCTTCGACCGTCACGCCGATGTAGTCGGCCTGGGTCTTGGTCAGTTGGGTCACTACGCCGCCGAAGCCGCGGACCATTTCCAGGGCCACTTCTTCGTCGAGTTTCTTCGGCAGTACTTCCACGGTCAGGCGCTCGGCTTTCTGGGCGGGCGACAGGTCGGCGTATTTCTGGCCGAACAGGAAGATCTGGGCCAGTACCTGGTTGGCGAACGAGCCATCCATGATGCGGCTTGGGTGGCCAGTGGCGTTGCCCAGGTTGACCAGACGGCCTTCGGCCAGCAGGATCAGGTAGTCATCGTTCTGTGGGTCGAAATCACCCGCACCGGTACGGTGAACCTTGTGTACCTGTGGCTTCACTTCTTCCCATGCCCAGTTCTTGCGCATGAAAGCGGTGTCGATTTCGTTGTCGAAGTGACCGATGTTGCACACCACGGCGCGCTTTTTCAGGGCCTTGAGCATGTTTGCATCGCACACGTTCACGTTGCCGGTGGTGGTCACGATCAGGTCGATCTTGCCCAGCAGCGCTTTGTCGATGCTCGCTTCGGTGCCGTCGTTCTGGCCGTTGATGAACGGCGAAACCACTTCGAAACCGTCCATGCAGGCTTGCATGGCGCAGATCGGGTCAACTTCGGAGACTTTAACGATCATGCCTTCCTGACGCAGGGACTGGGACGAACCCTTGCCCACGTCACCGTAGCCAATCACCAGCGCTTGCTTGCCGGACAACAGGTGGTCGGTGCCGCGCTTGATCGCATCGTTCAGGCTATGACGGCAGCCGTACTTGTTGTCGTTCTTGCTCTTGGTCACCGAGTCGTTGACGTTGATGGCCGGGATTTTCAGCTCGCCCTTGGCCAGCATGTCCAGCAGGCGGTGGACGCCGGTGGTGGTCTCTTCGGTCACGCCGTGGACGCGGTCGAGGATCTGCGGGTACTTCTTGTGCAGCAACTCGGTCAGGTCGCCGCCGTCGTCGAGGATCATGTTGGCGTCCCATGGCTTGCCATCCTTGAGGATGGTTTGCTCCAGGCACCACTCGTACTCTTCTTCGGTCTCGCCTTTCCAGGCGAACACGGCGATACCGGCAGCAGCGATAGCGGCAGCGGCCTGGTCTTGAGTCGAGAAAATGTTGCAGGACGACCAACGTACTTCGGCACCCAGGGCAACCAGGGTTTCGATCAGCACGGCAGTCTGAATGGTCATGTGGATGCAGCCGAGAATCTTCGCGCCCTTGAGCGGCTGCTCAGCGGCGTACTTGCGACGCAGGCCCATCAGGGCTGGCATTTCGGATTCGGCGATAAAAGTTTCGCGACGGCCCCAGGCAGCGAGGGACATGTCGGCGACTTTGTAGTCGGTAAAACCTGCAGGCGTGATTACAGCGCTCATGAAGAGCCTCCATTCGTAGTGTGCGAATGGGCGCCGTTGTGCGTTTAGTATCCAGCTGGCTAACCAGGCCGGACAACGCCCCATCCGAGCCTGACAGGTCGAGCCTGCTGCAGCGCCCCTCGGACAGGTGGCGGGAGAACGGTATCAATCGAAGATGACCGTTTTGAAGCGGAGGCGATTATAGCCGCCCGCGCCTGACTTCTAAAGCCTTTCTGTCGGCGGCATGAAGATCGCTCATGGGGTTGATAGGCAATGGCTCATAGAGCTTGGGCCCGGCCTCTGCCATGATATTGCCCATCATTTCGCAACACGCTTTGGAGTGAACATGAACTTCCACACCCGCAAATGGGTAAAACCCGAAGACCTCAACCCCAACGGCACCCTGTTCGGTGGCAGCCTGCTGCGCTGGATCGACGAAGAAGCGGCCATCTACGCGATTGTCCAACTGGGCAACCAACGGGTGGTGACCAAGTACATCTCTGAAATCAACTTCGTCAGCGCCTCGCGCCAGGGCGACATCATCGAGCTGGGCATCACCGCCACCGAGTTCGGTCGTACCTCCATCACCCTGACCTGCGAAGTGCGTAACAAGATCACCCGCAAGAGCATCCTTACCGTGGAAAAAATGGTCTTCGTGAACCTGGGTGAAGACGGTCTGCCGGCGCCCCATGGCCGTACCGAGATCAAGTACGTGAAGGATCAGTTCCAGTCGGAAGGCCTCGGCGAGTAATCCTGCGCAGGGCCAGTGAACGCTCTTGATCAACCATAGGTCGTACCTGAATATCGCCCCCCGTTCAGGTATCACCATGGCCACGCAAGAAGACGGCAAGACCCCCAATCTGTCGCAGGAAGAGCAGCACGACGTCGACAAGAACCAGCCGCCTCGCGCGGCGGTTCTGCATGAGATCATCCGCACTCAAGGCGATCAGGAACTGGAGCGCAACGTCGCCGCGTTGTGGTGGTCGGCGCTGGCCGCCGGCCTGACCATGGGCCTGTCGCTGATGGGCATGGGCTTGCTCAACTCGCGCCTGCCGGATGGCGAAGAGTTCAAGGTGATCGCCAGTTTTGGTTACTGCGCCGGCTTTCTTGCCGTGATCCTCGCCCGTCAGCAGTTATTCACCGAAAACACCCTGACCGCGGTGTTGCCGGTGATGAGCAAACCCACGCTGAAGAATTTCGCACGCCTGCTGCGCTTATGGGCCGTGGTGCTGGTGGGCAACCTGTGCGGCACCTTGCTGGTGGCGTACGTGATGCTGCACTTGCCGATCTTTGACACCAAGACCGACCTGGCCTTCCTGGAAATCGGGCGCAAGGTCATGGAAAACGACGCCTACCAGATGTTCGCCAAGGGCATCGTGTCGGGCTGGATGATCGCCACCATGGTCTGGATGATCCCGTCCATGGAGAGTGCCAAGATCTGGATCATCATCCTGATCACCTACCTGATGGCACTGGGAGACTTCACCCACATCGTGGTGGGCTCGGCGGAAGTGTCGTACCTGGTATTTGCCGGCGAGCTGCCGTGGAAAGACTTCTGGCTGGTGTTCGCCGGGCCGACATTGGCGGGCAATATCATCGGCGGCAGCTTTATCTTTGCGCTGATCAGCCATGCGCAGATTCGCAGTGAAAGCAGCTTGCCGGGCAAGGCTGCTGCGGACCCGAGGCATCCGCAGCAGATCAAAAAGGATCAGTGAGTCTCCGGCACCGCAGCAGGCGCTGGCTCATCCTTGGTCACATGCTTGACCAGCTTGCCGATGCTCAAGCCCTGCAACAGGATCGACGACAGCACCACGATGTAGGTGATGCTCAGCAGCAAGTCGCGCTCCGGGCCCAGCGGCAGGGCCAGGGCCAGGGCCACGGAAACCCCGCCGCGCAGGCCGCCCCAGGTGAGGATGCGGATAGTGCCGCGGGGCACTGTGCGCCAGCGCCGCAGCAGCAGGATCGCCGGGGCCACCGTCAGCAGGCGTGACAACAGGATCGCCACCGCCAGCAAACTTGCCGCCAACACGTGCAGCCAGTTGAACGGCAACAGCAAAAGCTCCATGCCGATCAGCGCGAACAGCAGGGCGTTGAGCATGTCATCGAGCAGTTCCCAGAAACCGTCCAGGTAGCGGCGGGTCATGTCGTTCATTGCCAGCTTGCGGCCAAGGTTGCCGATGATCAGCCCGGCGACCACCATCGCAATCGGTGCCGAGACGTGCAGCTCGGTGGCCATCGCCGAACCGCCGATCACCAGGGCGAGGGTGAGCATTACTTCGATCTGGTACTGCTCGATGCTCTTGATCATCAGGTACACGATGTAGCCGATCAGCCCGCCGAACACCACGCCACCGATCGCCTCATGGGCAAACAGCATGGCCGTCGCGCCGACCGTAGGCGTTTCACCCAGTTGCGCGATGCCCAGCAACACGGTGAACACCACCACCGCCGTGCCGTCGTTGAACAGCGATTCGCCGACGATGGTGGTCTTCAGTGGTTTCGACGCGTTGGCGGTCCGCAGCACACCGAGTACGGCAATCGGGTCGGTGGGAGAAATCAGCGCACCGAACAGCAGGCAGTACAGGAAGCTCACATGCCAGCCGAACAGGGCAAAGATGTAGAAGGCCAGGCTGCCGATCACCACGGTGGCGATCAATACGCCGAAGGTGGCGAGCAGGCCGATCGGCCAGCGGTAGCTGCGCAGGTCGCTCAGATTTACGTGCAAGGCGCCGGCGAACAGCAGGAACGAGAGCATCCAGTTCATCAGCAAGTCGCCGAAGTCGATCTGGCCGATCAACTGCTGGATGCGCTCTTCAAGGCCGGGGTAGCCGATAAAGCTCAAGCCTTGTAGCAGCAGGGAAAACATCAGCGCCGTTACCATCACACCGATGGTGGGCGGCAGGCCGATGAAGCGGTAGTTCACGTAAGTGAGCAGGGTGGTCAGGCAAATAAACGCAGCGACAAGTTCAAGCATCCGGGGTCCTTGGATGGAGGAGTGAGTGGAGATCAACTGTGGGGCTGGACAGCTCCCACACAGAACACATTTATCAGTTGGGTACGTTGACCGCAGTTGTACTGCGACGTTGCAGGTAGATGAAGAAAAGTGCCGTCAGCACTGTCAGGCAGCCGAGCAGTGCGCCGGTCCACGGTAAGTCCGACAGGTCGGCACCGCTGGCCACCACCATCCCGCCGATCCAGGCGCCGGCCGCGTTGCCCAGGTTGAAGGCGCTTTGGTTCAGGGTCGAGCCCAGGTTGGGCGCTTCGTGGGCCTGGTCGATGATCAGCAGTTGCAGGATCGGGCACAGGGCAAAGGCGAACACGCCCCACAGCAGCAAGGTAATCGCGGCCGGAATCACCGAGTGGCTGGTTTGGGTGAACACCGCGAGTATCAGCACCACCGCCAGGGCCATGCCTACCAGCGAAGGCAGCAGGCGGCTGTCGGCCAGGCGACCGCCAAGCATGCTGCCCGCCGTAAGGCCGACGCCGAACAACAGCAACATCAGGGTGATGCCGTGGGGGCTGACGCCAGTGATGTCCTGCAGGATCGGTGCGATATAGGTGAAGACGCTGAACAGACTGGTGGACGCCAGGGCACTCATGCCCAGGGCCAGCAGCACGTTGGGTTTGGTCAGCACCTTGAACTCGCTGGCGAGGTTGGCCTTGTCCATCACGATGTGCTTGGGCAACCACAGCCATTGGGCTACGGCGGCAATCACGCCGATCACCGATACCGCCCAGAACGTCGAGCGCCAGCCGGCGTATTGGCCCAGCGCGGTGCCCAGCGGTACGCCGAGCACGTTGGCCAGGGTCAGGCCGGTGAACATCATCGCAATCGCCTGCGCCCGCTTGTTCGGCGCCACCAGGCCGGCGGCCACCACCGACCCGATGCCGAAGAACGCCCCATGACACAGCGCGGTAACCACCCGGGCGGCCATCAGCGTCGCGTAGTTCGGCGCCAGGGCGCACAGCACATTGCCGAGGATGAACATCACGGTCATGCCCAGCAGCGTGGCCTTGCGCGGCATGTTGGCAGTGCCGATCGCCAGGATCGGTGCGCCGAACACCACGCCCAGGGCGTAGCCGGTGATCAGCAGGCCGGCGTTTGGAATGCTCACGGACAGGTCGCGGGCGACATCGGGCAGCAAGCCCATGATGACAAACTCGGTGGTACCGATGCCAAAGGCGGCAACGGCCAGTGCAAGCAAGGCGAGCGGCATGCGAGGATCTCCTGTCGGTAATCGTGACGCTCTGATCAGGCATACGCATGCCGAGGCCCGAGTCGGTGAGGATTGGGCAGCAGCAGAAATTTATTGGTCTAGGTCTTTGCGCAACTGAGTGCGGCGTGGTCGGCTTTAGTATAAACAGGTGCTGAAATATGGCGAATCAAATCTGCTTTTTCTGACTGGGGAGTCACTGTGATTGCAACAGCTCTGGTACTGGTAGCGGCGTTGTTGCATGCGACGTGGAACACCTTGATCAAATTCAGTGGCGAGCGCCTGTTGGTCGTCGCGTGCATGGACACGGTAGCGTTGTTGTTTGTGGTACTGGCGGTGGGGTTTGTATCGTTTCCACCGCTGGAGATCTGGCCGTGGATCATCGCCTCGGCACTGTTTGAATTGCTCTACCGCTACCTGCTGATCCAGGCCTATCGCGTCGGTGACCTGGGGTTGGTGTACCCGCTGATGCGTGGCTTGTCGCCTCTGGTGGTGCTGGCGTTGACGTTGGTGTTTGCCGGTGAGGTGCTCAGTACCCAGCAGATCCTTGGCATTCTGCTGATTCCGTTCGGCATGCTGTGCCTATTGTGGCAGGGCGGCGGTGGCGACCGGTTGCCTTGGTCGATGCTGCCGGTGGTGGCGTTGATCGGCCTGTGTATTGGCTGCTACACCTTTCTGGATGGGCAGGCGCTGCGGCGCTGGTCACACCCGCTGGACTACCTGGTGTGGCTGACGCTGATCAGTGCGTGGCCGTTTCCGTTGCTGGCGATGGTGCGCAAACGGGCGGCGTTCGGGCTGTTCTGGCGCACGCAGTGGCGACTGGGGCTGAGCGTCGGGTTATGCGTGTTGTTGAGCTACGCTCTGGTGCTTTGGGCCATGCAGTTGGGCTCGATTGCCGAGGCTGCTGCGTTGCGGGAAGTCAGCGTGATTCTGGTGGTGCTGTTCGGCATGCGTTACCTGAAAGAACCTTTCGGCCGCCCACGGCTCATAGCCTGTGGGTTGGTGCTGATCGGCATGTTCGTGATGAAACTCTAACCGTCGGACAAAACTAAAAAAGGAATGGGTTATGACAGTCGCTTTCTGGTGTGTGTTGATCGCTATTTTTCTGCCGTATCTGTGCACGGGCGTGGCCAAGTTCAGCGGTGGCAAGTTCGGGCCCCGGCAGAACCATGACCCCCGAGCTTTCCTGGAAACCCTCGAGGGGTTCGCCAAGCGTGCCCACAGTGCGCAACTCAACAGCTTTGAAGTGACCCCGGCCTTCGCGGCGGCGGTGATCATTGCCCATTTGGCCGGCGCTGCGTCGCTGGTGACGATCAACGTATTGGCGGTGCTGTTTATTACCAGCCGGCTGCTTTACATCATCTGCTACCTGGCGGACTGGGCGATTCTGCGGTCGGTGGTATGGGCGGTGGGGATGGCGTTGATTGCGAGTTTCTTCTTTGTCTCGATCTGAAGCCTGACACTGTTCAAATGTGGGAGCGAGCAAGTCCGCTCCCACACAAGCCCGCTCCCACATAGACCGTGGTGTTCTTCAGGTGCCTGTCGGCGCATCGGGCACTTTCGGCAGCGCTGCGCCTTTGGGCCACAGCATCCAGATCTGGCCCTGCTGCTTCATGTTGCCCGCCAACTCACCAGCAGCCTCACCGGTTCCCCAGAACAGGTCGGCCCGCACTTCGCCGGTAATTGCACCACCGGTATCCTGCGCGGCCACCGGGCGGGCAATCGGTGCGCCGTCCGGTCGCGTAGTCGATAGCCATAACAGGCTGCCCAGGGGAATCACCTTGCGATCCACCGCGACGCTATAACCCGCAGTCAGCGGCACGTTCAGCGAACCGCGGGGGCCTTCGTTGCTGTCGGGGCGGGCGCTGAAGAACACGTAGCTGGGGTTGCTTGCCAGCAATTCAGGAATACGCTGCGGATGCGCCTTGGCCCAGGCCGCGATGGCGCCCATGGTCACGTCTTCTTTTTTCAGTTCGCCTTGCTCCACCAGCCAGCGGCCGATGGGGCGGTACGGGTAGCCGTTCTGGTCGCCGTAACCGACGCGCAATTGGCGGCCATCGGCCAGTTGGATGCGGCCCGAACCCTGAATCTGCAGGAATTGCAGGTCCATCGGATTGGTCAGCCAGGCGATGGGCTTGGCGGTTGAGCCTTGCTGGTTGATGGCGCTGGCGTCGTCATAGGGTTTGAGTACCCGACCTTCCAGGCGGCCGCGCAGGCGTTTGCCCTTGAGCTCCGGGTAGATGCTTTCCAGGTTGACGATGATCAGGTCATCCGGCACGCCGAACACCGGCACATGGGCGGTGGCGGTTTCGGTCAGGCTGCCGGGGTAAACCGGTTCGTAGTAGCCGGTGATCAGGCCGTTGGGGCTGTTGTCGGCCGAACGCAGGCCGTAGACATCAAGGTTGGCCTTGAGGAAGTCGCGAATCGCTACTGCCGTCGACGGCACAGTGGCCGATGCCGCGCACGTCGTGCCCCACACCGGGTCAGCCTTGAGTCGTTGACAGGCACTGCGCCAGGATTCAAAGCCGGCTTGCAGGTCAGTGTCCGACACGGCCGGCAGGTTTTCCCAGGTCGCGCCGACGTAGGTGGCGATGGCGTGGGGTTTGGCTTTCTCGTCCTTGCCGGTGTCGCAACCGGCCAGCAACGCGATCATTGGCAGGGCCCACGCCAAGCGGCGGCACCAGGGTTTAAAGCGGGTATTCATACACAAAATTCCTGAAGCGATTGCCCGCGCGGGTAGGCGCTCGAACAACCCTTATTATTAATAGGGGTATTGGTCTTTACGGGCGGGGCGAGGATACTGGCCGCCGTTTCCCGTGACCTTGAGCCATCATGACTTTTAAAAGACTGACCGTTGTATTGCTGGCCTGCCTGACGCTGTCCGCCTGCGGCGGAGTTGATCCGAATTCGCCCCTTGGCCAGCGCAAGGCCATTTTCAAGCAGATGCTCAAGACCGGCGAAGACCTGGGCGGCATGCTGCGTGGACGCCTTCCGTTCGACGGCGCCAAATTTGCCGAAGGCGCGGTCAAGCTTGATGCGTTGTCCCATGAACCGTGGAAACATTTCCCGAGCGTGCGTGAGGAAGACCACACCAGCGCCAAGGACGACGTGTGGCAGCAACAGGCACGCTTCCAGGAGATGGCCCGCAACCTTGAAGCGGCCACCGGTGAATTGGTGATCGCCAGCCAGGTCCAGCCCTACAAGGCCAGCAACCTGGGACCGGCCGTGCAGAAAGTCGAAGATGCCTGCACTGCGTGCCATAAACAGTTCCGCGATCACTGAGGCGTCTTACTTGTCCAGTTCGTCCAGGGCTTCCTGCAGGTCCTTGCGTGACTGGGCCAGCTTGTCCTTGCGCTTGTTGATCTTGTCGGAATCACCTTTTTTCATCGCCTTGTCGAGGTCGGCCTGACGGCGGCTGACCTCGTGCTTGGCGTCGAGCACCTTGTTTTCGCGCTCCTTTTTCAAGGAGGCGTCGGTGCAATTGGCAGTGACTTCACTCAAGGCTTTTTCCAGGCCGGCTTGCTGCTCGCTGTTGCCGTGGGCCTTGGCTTGTTCGATCTGGGTGCTGATGGCCTGGCGCTTGGCGGCGCAGCCGGTGAGTTGCGGGACTTCGTCGGCCGCCAGTAGTGGTGTGGCCATAAAGGTTGCGACGGTCAACAGGGCAAAAGGTGCGAGAAACTTCATAAAGACTCCAAGGCAAACAAGGTCGCAATCAGGTGGGCAGGATGAATTCTGCCGGCACCGGTTAATGCTGTGGGGCAGAGGTCAAAAACCATCTATCCCGGCAGCCCGTAATGTTTCACCCAAGGCCAGCACCTGCGGGTCGCGAAAAAAAGCGCTCAGTTGCGCCGCGCGGCCCGGGCCTATGCCGTCTTCGGCCAGCCAGGCTTGAGTGTCTTTGGCGGCCAGGGTTTGCCAGCCGCCTTGTAGATTGTTGCGGGCCGTGGGCGGTACTCCCAGGGCCATCAGCCATTGCGCGAACGGTCGCTGCCGGGCGCTGCGCAAGCTGTCGAGTAAACGTGCGCTGCTGCGTTCACCTAAGCCATCAATGTTAGCAAGCTCTGCCTCATCCAGGGTTAACCAATCGAGCAGCCCGCCGATTAGACCGGCCTGAATCAAAGTGTTCCAGGTTTCACGGCCGATATGTGGCAGGGCCAGCCCCTGGGCGCCGCTCAACCAGGTCAGGCGCGCGAGCAATTGTTCCTCACAGCCTGGGGCCAGTTTCCAGCAACTCAGCGGATGAAAGTTGTTGGCCTGGGGGATCTGCAGCTCGACCCGTGGCTGGCTGCGCAGCACGACGTGGTCAAGACGCGGAATGACCTGGCCGGCAAGGCTGATGGACACCTGGTCGCCCGGGCGAATATCCAGTTCCCGCCAGCGTTTCAGGGAGCCAACACTGACCCTGCTGATTTTCCGGTCATCCAGCAGTACCGGCTCCAACTCCAGGATGGAGGTAATGCGCCCGGTGCGACCAATCTTGAAATGTACCTTGCGCACATGGGCCAGCGCCTTGACGACCGGGTATTTCCAGGCAACCGCCCAATAGGGCGAACTGACCCGCCAGCGCTCGGCCGGCGCCCGCTGGCTTTGATGCAACACCACGCCGTCGCTGGCAAAGGGCAGTGGGTGGCTTTGCCAGTAGCTGCGCCAGTGCGCCGCTTCGGTAAAGTCCTTGATCGGGTGGCTGTAGCGCCTACTGTCGGTGAAGCCCCATTGCGCAAGCTGGCTCAGTCGTTTGGGAAAATCCTCGGGACCGTGGGGCCAGGCCCATACAAACAGGCCGATTCCGGCGGCTTCGGCTTCGCTCAACTGACGGCGGTTCATCAGCCCAGCCACTTTGCTGCGGGCGCCGAGGCCACCTTTGGCGGCCTGAACGTGGTCATTCAGTCGCCAATAGAGTTCGCCTTGCAACAACAGGTCTACGGGTTCGGGCAGTTGCTGGACGATCCCGGGAATCCTGCGGGCGGAGGCTGACCAATCCTGCCCCAGCCGGCCATCGCCACGACTGATGACCCGGCTCAGTCGGCCTTTGCGGTAAACCAGGGTGACGGCGACGCCATCGACCTTGGGCTGAATCCACACGTCCTGGCGAGAGCTCAGCCAGGTTTGAACGGCATTGTCGTCCAGCAGTTTTTCCAGGCCGGTGTGTGGCGTCGGGTGAGCGATGGTGCCTCGCGCGCTGGCCAGCGGATTGTCCTTGGCCGGCGCGGAGGGGGCGAAACAACTGCGCCATTGGGCAAGGCGCTGGCGGGCCTGGTCATAGAGTTCATCACTGATCAATGACTGGCCGAGTCGGTGATAGCTGTCATCCCAGAGGTGGACTTGCTGCGCCAGGGTGGCGATCTGAGCCTGGGCGTGATCGGCCTCCCAGTCGGGACATTCCTGCGCCCACGCAATAAGCGACGAGACGCTGAGTAAAAAGAAGAACAGTAAGCGCATAGGCAACGTCATCATGAGCATCCTTGCTCTGAAAGGGCACCCAGCCTAAGTCATCCCTGCGGGCATAAAAAAGCCCCGCAACCGCGAGGCTTTTTACCCGATGTTTCGGTTTACTTGAACAGACCACCCAGGGCTTTCACGGTGTCGTTGCTGTCCGCCTTGGCCTGCTGCTTTTGTTGGCTGGCATCGAGCTTGGCCTGGGACTCGCCGACTTTTTTGCAACCTTTGTTTACTTGATCCAAGGCGGCCTGCATGGCCTTCACTTTCAATTCTTCGCCATTGGCTTTGGCTGCGTCGACCTTGGCTTGCAGGTCTTTGCCCTGTTTTTCGCAATCGCCGGAAGACACGCCCAACTGGGAAGTCAGGCCGCTGAGTGCGCTCAAGTCGGCGTGCGCCGGCAGGGCAAACAGGCTGAGCAGAAGAGCGGCAGGGGCGAATGTGGAAATGCGCATGGAAAACCTCAATGTACGATTGCCTGCGCGCTTATCGACCCCGGGCAGGCGCAGTGCAATATCCAATAAGAGGTGAAGGCCCGGGAGGGCGCGGATTCTAGTGGGCCATCATTTAGCCTGCAAGCATTGGATCCAAAAAAGTGAGCATTGCCCGCAAATCCTCCGGCAATAAAAAGCCCCGCCGGGATAACCCGGCAGGGCTTTGTGTACACCGTAAGGCGATTACAGGCCGGCGGCGGTCCGCAGGTCGTTGGCGCGGTCGGTCTTTTCCCAGGTGAACGTGGTGAAGGTGTCGTTGCCAACAGTCTTCTGCTCTGGGGTGCGACCGAAGTGGCCGTAGGCCGCAGTGTCCTGGTACATCGGGTGCAGCAGGTCGAGCATCGTGGTGATTGCGTAAGGGCGCAGGTCGAAGATTTCACGCACCAGCTTGACGATCTTGTCGTCGCTGATCTTGCCGGTACCGAAGGTGTTCAGCGAGATCGACGTAGGCTGAGCCACACCGATGGCGTAGGACACCTGGATCTCGCAACGCTCGGCCAGGCCGGCAGCCACGATGTTCTTGGCTACATAACGACCGGCGTAGGCGGCGGAACGGTCAACCTTGGATGGATCCTTGCCGGAGAACGCGCCGCCGCCGTGACGGGCCATGCCGCCGTAGCTGTCGACGATGATCTTGCGACCGGTCAGGCCGCAGTCGCCCACCGGGCCACCGATGATGAACTGGCCGGTGGGGTTGATGTGGAACTGGGTGTCCTTGGTCAGCAGTTCGGCAGGCAGTACGTGCTTGACGATCAGCTCCATGACGCCTTCGCGCAGGTCGCTGTAGGACACGTCCGGGTTGTGCTGGGTCGACAGTACGACGGCGTCGATGGCGACGACTTTGCCGCCTTCATAACGGCAGGTCACCTGGGACTTGGCGTCCGGGCGCAGCCATGGCAACGCACCCGATTTACGGGCTTCGGCCTGGCGCTTCACCAACTGGTGGGAGAAGGTGATCGGTGCTGGCATCAGCACGTCGGTTTCGTTGCTGGCGTAGCCGAACATCAGGCCCTGGTCGCCGGCGCCCTGATCTTCAGGCTTGGCACGGTCGACACCCTGGTTGATGTCCGGGGACTGCTTGCCGATGATGTTCATCACGCCGCAGGTCGCGCCGTCGAAGCCGACGTCGGAGCTGTTGTAGCCAATGTCGATGATCACGTCACGAACGATCTGCTCCAGGTCTACCCAGGCAGAGGTGGTGACTTCGCCGGCGATGATCGCCACGCCCGTTTTCACCAGAGTCTCGCACGCCACTCGGGCGAACTTGTCTTCAGCAATGATGGCGTCCAGCACCGCGTCAGAGATCTGGTCGGCGATTTTGTCCGGATGCCCTTCAGACACGGACTCGGAGGTGAAAAGGGAGTATTCGCTCATCTCGATGTTTTCCTGATATTTACCGATGGTGAGTGTCGCCAGCCGGCCGCTGAAAATGGCGGACCTGAATCTGGAAACCATTACGTAAACCTACATAGAGGCTTTCCCCGGGAACGAGTCCCGCAGCGGTGGCCCAACGGGCCAGATCGTCCTGTTCAAAACCCAGCCAGAGATCACCGCAGGCCTCCCTGGCCCAGCTCTGGTTGTGGCTGCATAAATCCGTGACCAACAGGCTGCCGCCTGGTTGCAGCAAATTCGCCATCTGCTTGAGGGCTTCTGCCGGGGCTGCGAAATGGTGCAGGACCATGTTCAGCACCACGCAATCGGCCCGCAGGCTGGTGTCATTCAGGGCGTCCGCCAACTGCAGGTGGACGTTGCCCAGTGCCTCGCGTTCACACAGTTGGCGGGCCAGCTCCAGCATCGCCGGGCTGTTGTCCAGCGCCGTGACCTGATGAAAGCGCCGCGCCAGCTCCGGCAGAAAACCGCCGTCACCGGGACCCACTTCAACCGCCGTGGCTTCATTACTGAAGCTCAGCTTGTCCAAAAGTGCCAGCACGCTTTCGCGGTATTGCGCCAGGCCGGCGATCAGATCCTGCTGGGCGCGAAACTTCTCGGCTACCCGTGAGAAAAAGTCCTGGCTGGCTGCAGCGCGTTGTCCGTGCACCTGGCTGATGCGCGACTGGACCTCGGCCGGCAGGGCCAGGCTGTCTATTTCTTCCAGCAGCGCAGCGTGCAGCTTGCCGCCCAACTGTTCGGTATGGGGCAGGGCGCGACGGTAAAAAATCGCATTGCCTTCACGGCGGGTTGCCACCAGGTCGGCCTGGGCCAGTACCTTCAAGTGATGGCTCATGCCGGACTGGCCGATGGCGAAGATCTGCGCCAGCTCCAACACTCCGAACGAATCGTTGGTCAGCGCGCGCAGTACATTCAGGCGCAACGGATCACCGCCGGCCTTGCACAGGGCTGCCAGCTCGTCGCTGTCGTCGGGGCGAATGGAAGATGCGCTCAGGTTCATAAGGCCAGCAGTCTAGTGAGGGTGGGAAAACCCCGCAAGGGCAATATCAAAAAGTTTTGATATTGGTCGATAATCGGTGGTTATAAGCAGCCGCTATAACCCATAGACGAAGCGGTAAACCGTTTCTCCAGCCAATCCGCAGGAAAAACACCCTCAAGTGACTATCTGTCATTGCCCCGAGGGCCGTGGCTGAGGGAAAATGCCGATCCTTTTTTCCGTTTCTTTTATTCAACTCCAGGAGATCAGCGATGCCCAGCCGTCGTGAGCGTGCCAACGCCATTCGTGCCCTCAGCATGGATGCCGTGCAAAAAGCCAACAGCGGCCATCCCGGTGCCCCGATGGGCATGGCGGATATCGCCGAGGTACTTTGGCGTGACTACCTGAAACACAATCCAAGCAACCCGTCGTTCGCCGACCGTGACCGGTTCATCCTGTCCAATGGCCACGGCTCGATGCTGATCTACTCGTTGCTGCACCTGACCGGCTACGACGTCACCATCGACGACCTGAAAAACTTCCGCCAGATCCACAGCCGCACCCCGGGCCACCCGGAATACGGCTACACCCCGGGTGTCGAGACCACCACCGGTCCACTGGGCCAGGGCCTGGCCAACGCCGTGGGTTTTGCCCTGGCTGAAAAAGTGTTGGGTGCGCAGTTCAACCGCCCGAACCACAATATTGTCGACCACCACACCTACGTGTTCCTGGGTGATGGCTGCATGATGGAAGGCATTTCCCACGAAGTCGCTTCCCTGGCCGGTACCCTGGGCCTGGGCAAGCTGATTGCCTTCTACGACGACAACGGCATCTCCATCGACGGCGAAGTCGAAGGCTGGTTCACCGACGACACGCCAAAGCGTTTCGAAGCCTACAACTGGCAGGTGATCCGCAACGTCGACGGCCACGATCCTGAAGAGATCAAGACCGCCATCGACACCGCCCGCAAGAGCGAGCAGCCGACCCTGATCTGCTGCAAGACCACCATCGGCTTCGGTTCGCCGAACAAGCAAGGTAAAGAAGACTGCCACGGCGCCCCACTGGGTGACGCGGAAATCGCCCTGACCCGCGCTGCGCTGAAGTGGAACCACGGCCCGTTCGAAGTCCCGGCTGACATCTACGCCGAGTGGGACGCCAAGGAAGCCGGCCTGGCTGTCGAAGCCGAGTGGGACCAGCGTTTCGCGGCCTACTCCGCCGAATTCCCTGAGTTGGCCAACGAACTGGTTCGCCGCCTGGCCGGCGACCTGCCTGCCGACTTCTCGGAAAAAGCCTCGGCCTACATCGCCGAAGTGGCTGCCAAGGGCGAAACCATCGCCAGCCGTAAAGCCAGCCAGAACACCCTGAACGCATTCGGCCCGTTGCTGCCTGAGTTCCTCGGCGGTTCGGCTGACCTGGCCGGTTCCAACCTGACCTTGTGGAAAGGTTGCAAAGGTGTCTCGGCAGAAGACGCCAGCGGCAACTACATGTACTACGGCGTGCGTGAGTTCGGCATGAGCGCCATCATGAACGGCGTCGCCCTGCACGGCGGCCTGGTGCCTTACGGCGCGACTTTCCTGATGTTCATGGAATACGCGCGCAACGCCGTACGCATGGCGTCGCTGATGAAGAAGCGTGTGATCTTCGTCTACACCCACGACTCCATCGGCCTGGGCGAAGACGGCCCGACGCACCAGCCGGTCGAGCAACTGACCAGCCTGCGCACCACGCCGAACCTGGACACCTGGCGCCCATCGGACGCGGTCGAATCGGCTGTGGCCTGGAAGCACGCGATCGAGCGTAAAGACGGCCCTTCGGCGCTGATCTTCTCCCGTCAGAACCTGCAGCATCAAACCCGCGACGCGGCGCAGATCGAAGGCATCAGCCGTGGTGGCTATGTGCTGAAAGACTGCATCGGCGAGCCGGAGCTGATCCTGATCTCCACCGGTTCCGAAGTGGGCCTGGCGGTTCAGGCGTACGACAAGCTGACCGCTGCCGGTCGCAATGTGCGTGTGGTTTCCATGCCGTGCACCAGCGTCTTCGAAGCCCAGGATGCCGACTACAAGCAATCGGTGTTGCCGTTGCAGGTCAGCGCACGTATCGCCATCGAAGCGGCTCACGCCGACTACTGGTACAAGTACGTGGGCCTGGAAGGCCGCGTGATCGGCATGACCACCTACGGTGAGTCGGCGCCGGCGCCAGCGTTGTTTGAAGAGTTCGGCTTCACCCTGGAAAACATCCTGGGTCAGGCTGAAGAGCTGCTGGAAGACTAAGTAAGTCTGCGTTGTCTGTGCTGTTGCTATCGCGGGCAAGCCCGCTCCCACATTTGATCTCGGTCTAATGTGGGAGCGGGCTTGCCCGCGATGGCGATGGAACATTCAACACTGAACGAACATTAATCGAGAACCCCATGCCTCAACCGCGTCCCTACAAAGTTGCACTCAACGGCTACGGCCGGATTGGTCGTTGCGTCTTGCGTGCTCTGTTTGAGCGAGGGGCGGCGGCCGGGTTTGAAATTGTTGCGATCAACGATCTGGCTGACATGGCCAGCATCGAATACCTGACGCGCTTTGACTCCACCCACGGCCGGTTTCCCGGCGAAGTGCGGGTTGAAGACGACTGTCTGCATATTAATGGCAATTGCGTGAAGGTCCTGCGCAGTGCCACTCCCGAGGGCATCGACTGGGCGGCGCTGGACGTCGACCTGGTGCTGGAATGCTCCGGTGCCTACCACACCCGTGCCGATGGCCAGCGGTTTCTCGACGCCGGCGCACCGCGGGTCCTGTTCTCCCAGCCGATGGCCAGCGAGGCGGATGTCGACGCCACCATCGTGTATGGCGTGAACCAGGATTGCCTGACCGGCGCTGAATTGCTGGTGTCCAACGCCTCCTGCACCACCAACTGCGGCGTGCCACTGTTGCGCCTGCTGGACCAGGCGATCGGCCTGGAATACGTGTCGATCACCACCATTCACTCGGCGATGAACGATCAGCCGGTGATCGATGCCTACCACCATGAAGACCTGCGCCGCACGCGTTCGGCGTTTCAGTCAGTGATTCCGGTGTCCACCGGGCTGGCGCGTGGTATCGAGCGACTGTTGCCGGAACTTGCCGGGCGAATCCAGGCCAAAGCCGTACGGGTACCGACGGTGAACGTGTCCTGCCTGGACATCACCATGCAAACCGTCAGCGACACCGACGCCGGCGAGGTCAACCGGATCCTGCGCGACGCCGCCACCAGCGGCCCGCTCAAAGGCCTGTTGGCCTACACCGAGTTGCCTCACGCCAGCTGTGATTTCAACCATGACCCGCATTCGGCCATCGTCGATGCCAGCCAGACCCGCGTTTCCGGCCCACGGCTGGTGAACATCCTGGCGTGGTTCGATAACGAATGGGGTTTTGCCAACCGAATGCTGGACGTTGCAGAACATTATCTGCAAACAGCCTCTCCACAACTTTAGCTCTCAGGAATTGCCACCCATGACCGTGTTGAAGATGACCGACCTCGATCTGCAAGGTAAGCGCGTACTGATCCGCGAAGACCTCAACGTCCCAGTCAAGGACGGTGTTGTCACCAGCGATGCGCGAATCCTGGCTTCGCTGCCGACCATCAAGCTGGCCCTGGAAAAAGGCGCGGCCGTGATGGTCTGCTCCCACCTGGGTCGTCCGACCGAAGGTGAGTTCTCGGCAGAAAACAGCCTCAAGCCTGTAGCCGATTACCTGAGCAAGGCCCTGGGCCGCGACGTGCCGCTGGTCGCCGACTACCTGAACGGTGTAGACGTGAAGGCTGGCGACATCGTGCTGTTCGAAAACGTGCGCTTCAACAAGGGCGAGAAAAAGAACAGCGACGAACTGGCCCAGCAATACGCCGCCCTGTGCGACGTGTTCGTGATGGATGCCTTTGGTACCGCGCACCGTGCCGAGGGTTCGACCCATGGCGTGGCCAAGTTTGCCAAAGTTGCTGCCGCTGGCCCGTTGCTGGCGGCAGAGCTGGACGCACTGGGCAAGGCGCTGGGTGCTCCGGCCCAACCGATGGCCGCCATCGTCGCCGGCTCCAAGGTCTCCACCAAGCTCGACGTACTGAACAGCCTGAGCCAGATCTGCAACCAGCTGATCGTCGGCGGCGGCATTGCCAACACCTTCCTTGCCGCTGCCGGTCACCCGGTGGGCAAATCGCTGTACGAGCCGGACCTGCTGGACACCGCCCGCGCCATCGCGGCCAAGGTCAGCGTACCGCTGCCGGTGGACGTAGTCGTGGCCAAGGAATTCGCTGAAAGCGCCGAAGCCACCGTCAAGCTGATCGCTGATGTGGCCGCCGACGACATGATCCTGGACATCGGCCCGCAAACTTCAGCCAACTTCGCTGAACTGCTGAAGTCGTCCAAGACCATCCTGTGGAACGGTCCGGTCGGCGTGTTCGAGTTCGACCAGTTCGGCAACGGCACCAAAGTGCTGGCCCACGCCATCGCTGAAAGCTCGGCCTTCTCCATCGCCGGCGGTGGCGACACCCTGGCAGCCATCGATAAATATGGCGTTGCTGACCAGATATCCTACATTTCTACCGGTGGTGGTGCGTTCCTCGAATTCGTCGAAGGCAAGGTACTGCCGGCTGTCGAAGTGCTGGAAAGCCGAGCGAAGGGCTGAAGCACTTGCTGAGGAAAAGGAGCATTCCGATGATCAGGTCGTTAGCACTGGTGATTGCAGCGGGCCTGTTGGCCGGCTGCGGCAGCACGCCGAAAGCGCCCCCCGAGTCTGAAAAGGCCGGGGCGGCGCGGCAGAAGAGTTGCTACCAGGCTGACTGGCAAGCCGAAACCATGCCGGTGATCAACAAGCGCATCGGGCCGGACGGGTTGGAGAAATACGACTCTGCGCCCAACGGTCAGGAACAGGGTTGCCCTTGACGGGTCTGATTCACTAACCGACAGCAGCGGTGGCCGCAGGTCGCCGCTTGAGGATTGGCAATGAAAGGCGTTTTCGCCCTGGCAGCACTGGCGTTATTGGCCGGATGCACCAACCTGAACATGTTCGACAAGAAGGCAGAGCCTGCAGACAAGTGGACCACCTGGACGTGTGACAGCCAGGCGCAAGTCAACTGGCGCTTTGCCGACCAGGCCCGCACCCAGGTGGATGTACGCCTCGGCGGCTCGGACCAGGTGTATCGCCTCAAGCAGGACGTGGCGGCTTCGGGCGTGCTGTACAGCGACGGCCAGTTGGCGTTTCACACAAAGGGTGAGGAAGGCCTGGTTTACTGGGTTGCCACCGACGATTTGATCGGGCGCGGCTGTAAAGCACAGTAACTCCGACAGCAATAACGATTCAGCAGGCCAGGCTTTGAAAGCCTGACCTTCAATAACTTGAATAGCAGCCGCCGCTACGGCAGGCTTGCACGATTAACGACCCTCGACCGGGAGAGAGACTCACAATGGCACTTATCAGCATGCGCCAGATGTTGGACCACGCAGCCGAATTCGGCTATGGCGTTCCAGCCTTCAACGTCAACAACCTTGAGCAGATGCGCGCCATCATGGAAGCCGCTGACAAGACTGACTCTCCAGTGATCGTCCAGGCTTCGGCCGGCGCACGCAAATACGCCGGCGCTCCGTTCCTGCGTCACCTGATCCTCGCCGCGATCGAAGAATTCCCGCACATCCCGGTGTGCATGCACCAGGACCACGGCACCAGCCCTGACGTGTGCCAGCGCTCCATCCAACTGGGTTTCAGCTCGGTGATGATGGACGGTTCCCTGGGTGAAGACGGCAAGACCCCGACCGACTACGAATACAACGTACGCGTCACCCAACAAACCGTTGCCATGGCTCACGCCTGCGGCGTTTCGGTTGAAGGCGAGCTGGGCTGCCTGGGTTCCCTGGAAACCGGCATGGCCGGTGAAGAAGACGGCATCGGCGCCGAAGGCGTACTGGATCACAGCCAAATGCTGACCGATCCGGAAGAAGCCGCTGACTTCGTGAAAAAGACCCAGGTTGACGCTCTGGCCATCGCCATCGGCACCAGCCACGGCGCCTACAAATTCACCAAGCCACCTACCGGCGACGTGTTGGCCATCGACCGCATCAAGGAAATCCACAAGCGCATCCCGAACACCCACCTGGTGATGCACGGTTCTTCCTCGGTACCGCAAGAGTGGCTGGCGATCATCAACCAGTACGGCGGCGACATCAAAGAAACCTACGGCGTGCCGGTTGAAGAAATCGTCGAAGGCATCAAGTACGGCGTGCGCAAGGTCAACATCGACACCGACCTGCGCCTGGCCTCCACCGGTGCGATGCGTCGCCTGATGGCCACCAACCCGAGCGAATTTGACCCACGTAAATTCTTCGGCGCTACCGTGACCGCCATGCGTGACGTATGTATCGCACGTTACGAAGCCTTCGGTACTGCGGGCAACGCTTCGAAGATCAAGCCGATCTCCCTGGAAGCGATGTACCAGCGTTACCTGAAAGGTGAGTTGAACGCCAAGGTCAACTAAGCCTTACGCGTTAATGAAAAAGCCCGCAGCGATGCGGGCTTTTTTGTGGCTGAGAGCCCATCAACCGGTCAGGGTAAAGCGCACCCACCTTGGAAGATCACTCGTGATCAATATCCAGCTTGGCAAACGTCACCCTGGCGCCTTCCTTGCTGTTGCCGCTGTTGTCCTGCACGTAGGCACCGGCCTTGAAGTACAGCGGTTGTTTGCCCCACGCAGCGCCGATTCGTTCGTTCCATTGGCCATTGGCGGCGTCGACGCTCAACAATCCAGCCTTGTTCAGGTGGATAACGTAGGTGAAGTCACGGTCCAGCGGTACGTTCTCGGCGACGATGATCACTCGTCCTTCTGACTCGTCGGGGCGCATGCGCACTTTGGCAACGATGTTGCCGGTCTGGGTTTTTTCCTTGTACTGGTACTCGACCTTGATCAGCGGTTTCTGGCTGTCATAGGCGTGAATTTGACCGATTACGATCTTGCCGGAAGACGGCACCTGGTTGACCGCCAACGTGGCACGCAGGTAGTTGTCGGCGTCGCTGTACAGCCAGTTGCGCAAGCGGCCGTCGGCGTAGGTTTCCCGCAGTTCGCTGCGAGGGTAAACGGCGTTTTCGGTACGCGTGCCGGTGACCGGCGTCCAGAATTGCACGCTGCTGCCTTCGGCCTGGAAGTATTGGTCCTTGAACCCGCTGAGCAGTTTCGGGGTGTCGATGGTCGAGGGCGGGGAGCCGACGGGGATGCTCAGGTTCCAGGTGGACAGGTCAATCATTGAATACGCCTTTAACGGGGAGAGAAGGCCTTGGCTCGGGAGCCGGCACTTTCTTTATAGGTGGCTCGAAATGGATTGTTAATGATTTTGTGGCGGTTTGTTGGCGTCAGCTAAATGTCAAAAAGCCATGTTTCCCGTAAACCGTGGGCTGTAGACACTGACCGTTAGTCGGTTGCCTGGACTTTGGCGCGATGATGGCACCGTCGTGGCTTCTGCTTTATGGGATCCAGGGATAGAGTGAGCCCTTATTGTTTATCCGGTTTTGTCGCAAAAATGACCGGAGTGACGCCGACGAAAGAGAAGCAGCAATGGAATGCGCTCCAATCAAGCCTCGCGATGGTTGTTCAGTGCTTTTGGTGGTCGATGACTATCCCGAGAACCTGATCAGCATGCGTGCACTATTGCAGCGTGAAGACTGGCATGTAGTGACAGCGGCGTCCGGGATTGAAGCCCTGGGGTTACTGCTGGAACATGACGTCGACCTGGTGTTGCTGGATGTGATGATGCCCGGCATGGACGGTTTTGAAGTCGCCCGGCTGATGCGCGGCAGCCAGCGCACGCAAATGACCCCGATCATCTTTCTCAGCGCCCACGCCCAATCCCCGGCGGCGGTGCTGGAAGGGTATGCCAGCGGCGCGATCGATTACCTGCTCAAACCGTTCGACCCCAATATCCTCAAGCCCAAGGTCCAGGCCCTGCTGGAGCACCAGCGTAATCGCCGGGCCTTGCAGCGCCTGAGTCATGACCTGGAGTCAGCCCGGGCCTTCAATGCCTCGGTGCTCGACAACGCCGCCGAAGGCATCCTGGTGGTGGGCGAGGACGGCGTGATCAGCTACGCCAACCCGGCGATTTCGCGGCTGCTGAATGCGCCGGTCGCCGAGTTGCAGGGCGCCGAGTTCCTCGCTTTTTTGCAAAAGCCCCACGTGCCTGGCTGGCCTGACTCGGCCTTGTACGAAGGCTACAAGCGCGGCGAAACCTGGCGCCTGCACGATGCGATCTTGCGTACCGCGCCCGGCCAGCAGTTGCCGGTGGCGATGTCGTGCGCGCCGCTGCCGGCCGAGCAGAAAGCCATGGTGGTCACGGTGCTGGACATGTCCGAGGTGCGCCATCTGCATCAGCAGCTGGAGTTCCAGGCGGTTACCGACCCGCTGACCGGCTTGCTCAATCGGCGCGGGTTTCACCAGGCGGTGGAGAATGTGCTGTTGCGCAATGAGCGTAGCGAACAGTCGCTGGTGCTGCTGTACCTGGACCTCGACGGGTTCAAGCGGGTCAATGATTCCCTGGGGCACGACGCCGGTGACCGGGTGCTGCGCTGGGTCTCGGAGCAGTTGAAGGCGTGCCTGCGCTCCTACGACATTCTTGGCCGCATGGGCGGGGATGAATTCACCGCGCTGCTGGAGCTGGAATTCCCGGAGCAAGCGGCCAAGATTGCGGAAAAATTGATCGAGCGGGTGTCGATCTGTCAGCAGGTCGACGGTTTGGATGTGATGCTGGGCGTCAGTATCGGCATCGCCACCTTCCCGGACTGCGGCTCGGACCTCAACGGCCTGCTGCGGGCTGCGGACGTCGCCATGTACGAGGCCAAGCGCGCCGGGCGTCAGCAATATCGCTATTACGACCAGGAAATGAACGGCAGAGCTCGCTCGCGGTTGATGCTCGAAGACAGCGTGCGCAACGCCATCGACAGCAAGGATTTCACTCTGGTGTACCAGCCGCAGGTCTCGCTGCACGACGGTCACTTGCGGGGTGTCGAGGCGCTATTGCGCTGGCAGCATCCGAGTGTCGGCGATGTGCCGCCGGGGCTGTTTCTGCCGCTGCTGGAAGAAGCGCGGCTGATCAGCCAATTAAGCTCGTGGATCTATCAGCAGGTGGCCGCCCAGCGGCAAGAATGGAAAGCAGTGTTCAGCGACGGGCTGGTGCTGAGCGTGAGCTTGAGCAGCAGCCAGTTCAACATGCCGAACCTGGCCAGCCAGCTGCAGCAGGTGCTTGAACGACATGGGCTGCAGGGCCGGCAGCTTGAGGTGGAGATCAGCGAAGAAAGCCTGATGCACAACCTGGACGAGTCCACCAAGCAGCTCAAGCTGTTGCGCCGGGCAGGGGTGCGGATCGCCCTCGATGACTTCGGCGCGGGCAACTGCTCCCTCGCGCACCTGCGGGACCTTGAGTTCGACACCCTCAAGCTCGACCCGAAGCTGGTGGCCCGCCTGCCAGGCTCTTCCCGGGACGCGGCAATGGCGCGGAGCATCATCGAACTGTGCCGGCACTTCGACCTGCTGGTGATTGCCGAGGGCGTCGAGACCCAGGAGCAAGCGGAGTGGCTAAAGGCCAATGGTTGCCAGTTCATCCAGGGGCCGCAGATAGCGCCACCGTTGATGGCCGATGAAATTGCCGACTGGCACCTGCGCGCAGCACTGCGCTGAATTCGCTACACTGGCGTCCATTCAAATACCCGTTGTTGAATCCATGACCGCGCTGAAATACCTCCAGGCCTACCCCGCAGCATTGCAGGAGCAAGTGCGCCAGTTGATTGCCAAGGACCAACTCGGCGACTACCTGACCCAGCGTTACCCCGAGCGTCATGGCGTGCAGAGCGACAAAGCCCTGTACAGCTACGCCCAGGCCCTGAAGCAGGAACACCTGCGCAATGCCCCGGCCATCGACAAAGTGCTGTTCGATAACCGCCTGGACCTGACCCACCGCGCCCTTGGCCTGCACACCACCATCTCCCGGGTGCAGGGTGGCAACCTCAAGTCGAAGAAAGAAATCCGCATCGCCTCGCTGTTCAAGGAAGCCGCGCCGGAGTTTCTGCGCATGATCGTGGTACACGAACTGGCGCACTTCAAGGAATCGGACCACAACAAGGCGTTCTACAAACTCTGTGAATACATGCTGCCGGGCTACCATCAGGTGGAATTCGACCTGCGGGTTTACCTGACCTGGCGGGACCTGCAGGGCAAGCCCTAACCTTCAAAGGCGATCGAGCATGGATGTGAGCAAGACCAAAAGCAGCTTCTACCGGCGCCTGTATGTGGCGTATCTGATCGACAGCCAGTTGGCCAGCAGCGTCCCGGCATTGACAGACGTGACGGGCATGCCCCGACGCACCGCCCAGGACACCATTGCGGCGTTGGCGGACCTGGATATTGTGTGTGAGTTTGAGCAGGAAGACGGCGCACGCAACCATGCCGGGCGCTATCGGATTCACAGTTGGGGCGCGATCGAGCCGCGCTGGATCGAGGCGAATCTGGCCCAGATCAAGCAGGTATTGGGTTACCCCTGAGATAACGGTTGCCTGTTCCGACGCCATCGCGGGCAAGCCCGGCTCCCACAGTTGACTGAGTACTCCTGTGGGAGCCGGGCTTGCCCGCGATGACGTTCTAAGCCCGGCGCATGCCTATATGTGGAATGTCATCCTCAAGGTATTCCTCACCCGCCACCACAAACCCGTACCGCCCGTAATACCCCTGCAAATGCGCCTGGGCCGACAGATAGATCGGCACGTCGGGCCACTGTTTCTCCGCCTGCCTGAGCGCCTCATCCATCATCTGGTGGCCCAGCCCAGTGCCTCGTGCACTCGGTGCAACGATCACCCGGCCGATCACCACGTCGCCGCCCTGGGATTCAGGATCCAGCAGGCGCAGGTAGGCCTGCAATTGACCGTCGCTCCAGGCCATCAGGTGGTGGGTGTCACCGTCCAGGTCCTGGCCATCGATGTCCTGGTACACGCATTTCTGCTCGACCACGAAGACCTCCGAGCGCAGGCGCAAAATGGCGTACAGCTGCTCCTTGCCCAGATCACTGTGGTGTTTGCAGACCCATTCGACTGTCATGGTGTTCTCTCGGCTAATTGTCTGGTCAGGATAGTAAGCGCGTGGGAGGCGGGTGTCTAAATTGCGCCGTTTTTGTGAGTGAGATCAATTTGCCATCATTCTGTGCATGCGCCGCTGCCGTCTTTGTGTAATCTGCAGTACAGGCTCATTGATGAGCTACTGTTAAACCCTCGGGTTCAACCCTGAGGTCAGGCCATAGAACGCCCGCCAAGGACTTGAGCATGCCGCGATTTTCTCGTGCCGTTGCTTTGATCGGTTTGTTGTTGCTGGCCCAGACGGCGGCGGCAGAACGCTTGCGTCTGGTGGCGGATGCCTGGCCGCCGTTTACCGATGCCACCCTGATCAATGGCGGGTTGGCCACCGACATCGTCACCACCGCCCTGGCCCGCGCCGGCTACGCCAGTGACTTTGAACAGGTGCCCTGGGCTCGCGCGCTGATGGGGGTAGGCGATGGGCGTTACGACGTACTCATCAACGCCTGGTACGACGACGCGCGAACTCAGTTGGGGCAGTTTTCCGGCGAATACTTGCTCAATCGGGTGCTGTTTCTAAAGCGTCGGGATGACCCCATCGAGTTCCAGAACCTTGAGCAATTGCACGATTATCCCGTCGCAGTGGTGCGTGGGTACGCTTATTCGGCGGCGTTCGACGCCGATGTGCAATTGCAGAAAGTCCCGGTGCATAACTTCGCCATGGCCGTGCGCATGTTGGCGGCACGGCGGGTGCGGCTGACGGTGGAAGATGAGTTCGTCGCCCGCTACTACCTGGCGCGGGAGTCCGCCACGGTGCGCAATGCGGTGGAGTTTTTGCCGGTACCGCTGAGCGAGAACAGCCTGCACATTCTGGTCAGCCTGAAAAATCCGCAGCATGAGCAGATTGTTGCCGGGTTTGATCGGGAGATTGCCAGGATGAAAGTGGATGGCAGCTACGCCCGGTTGATGAAACAGCACGGGATGTAGTGTTTTGGAGGGCCCCATCGCGGGCAAGCCCGGCTCCCACAGTTGACCGAGTACTCCTGTGGGAGCTGGGCTTGCCCGCGATAGCGATTTAATCCGCGCTGGTGTCTTTGATCAGGTGAGCCGCCAAAGTGCGCAACGGCCCCAGTTGCCGGCAGATCAATGCCAATTGCGTCTGCACCAACCGCTGCCCTTCATCAATCTCATCCGGCATCTGCTCCAGGTCCACCGCCAAGGCCTCTTCCGCATCACTCTGGATCGCGATCGGCTGCTTGTTGGCCAGCCCCGTGGCGATCTCGTCGATGCTCGCCGCCAGCGTCTTCCCGGCGCCTTCGATCAAGTGCTCGCGCACCTCCGCCGGCAATTGGGTTTCCCGGTGCGCACCCAGCCCCGACAGGTAGCTGAGCAGCGTGTGGGACAGCACCAGAAACCTGAACCCCACATCCGCCTCCTTACGGAAATGCCCCGGCTCCATCAGCATATTCGCCAGGGTGGTGGACAGCGCCGCATCGGCGTTGTGGGCGTTGCGCCGGGCCAGGCGGTAAGCCAGGTCGTCGCTCTTGCCGGCGGCGTACTGCTGCATGATCTGGCGCAGGTAGATGCTGTTGCAGGTCAGGGTGTTGGCCAGCACCTTGTTCAGGCGTCGGCCCTGCCAGTCCGGCAGGAACAGGAACACCGCCAGCCCGGCGATCAGGCTGCCGAGCAAGGTATCGAACAGGCGTGGCAGGAACAGCCCGTAGCCATCGCCCACCTGGTTGAAGCAGAACAGCACCATCAGCGTGATCGCAGCGGTCGCCAGGGTGTAGCGCGTGGTGCGGTTGATAAAGAACACCAGGCCGGCGGCAATGGCGAACATCGACTGGATCAGCGGGTTGGGGAACAGGTCGAACAGCGCCCAGGCGATGGTCAGGCCGATGGCGGTGCCGATGATCCGCTGGCCCAGCTTGCGCCGGGTGGCACCGTAGTTCGGCTGGCACACGAACAGGGTGGTGAGGATGATCCAGTAGCCCTGGGACGGGTGAATCAAGTGCACCATCCAATAGCCGATACTCAGTGCCAGGGGCAGGCGCAGGGCGTGGCGGAACAGCAAGGAGGTTGGTGTCAGCTGCGTGCGCAGGCGGGTCCACATCTCCTTGAGGTTGCGCGGTGCACGGTCCAGCAGGCTACTGTCGGTGGCATCGGCCAGGCTGTCGGGGTTGGCGGCGTCGCCGAGCAGGCGGTCCAGGGTCGACAGGTTGGCGGCCAGGGCACGCAGGGAGCGCAGCAGGCCGCGCCAGGCCGGGTTGCTCTGGATGCGCAGGTGTTCCAGGGAGGCATTCAGGTCGCCCAGGGCTTCGGCAAAGCTGTCGTCATAGACGAAGGGCTGGCGCATCTGGATCGATTCGGCGAGGGTCTGGCAGGCCTTGCCTTGCTGGCGCAGCAGACGCTGGCAGCGGAACAGCACGTCGCTGTGGAAGAAGGCCTCGGCGAGTGCGTTGTAAGGGTAGTGCGAGGAACTGGCGCGTTCGTGGATGTCCTGGGCCAGGAAATACAGCTTGAGGTAGCGGCTGACCTTGGAGCCCGGGCGGCCATTGCCGACCCGGTGCAGGATAATCTCTTTGGCGGCATTCAGCGCCGCCACCACCCGGCCGTTTTGCTGCGCCAGTTCCAGGCGCCGGGCTTCCACATCCAGCTGGCGGATCGGTTCGAACAATGAGGACTTGAGCTTGAGGTAGCGCCCCAGCTCACGAAACAACCGCGCCAGGCTCTGCTGCACTGGCTGGTTGGAAAACAGCACCTGCCACAGCACCGACAGCGCGCCATACCACGCGGCACCAGCCACCAGCAGCAAGGGTTCATGCCAGAAGTCGGTGACCGCACCACCGCGCTGGTCCACGCCGATCATGGTGTAGACCGAGAGAATCAGGGTGGCCGAGGCGATCGCCCCGTAACGCTCCCCCAGCGCACCGAGCATGGTCAGGCCGAAGCTGGACAGAGCCAGGAAGATCGCGAAGATCCAGGGATAGGGGAAGAGCAGTTCGACGGACAGTGCCGCGGTGCTGAAGCACACCAGTGTCACGGCCAGGGCGTTAAGCCGGCCCTGCCAGTTGTCATCGGTCTCGGCCAGGGCGCTGGCGATAATCCCCAGGAACAGCGGGATCAGCAGCGCCATTTCATTCTGGTACCAGCACAGCGCCATGCTGCCGGTCAGGGCGATGAATACCCGTACGCTGTAACTGAACTTATCCAGTGCCCAAAGGCGCCGCATGGACTGCTTGAAGGAGGTCGATGACATGAAGTCTGGGGTCTTCCGGGACGATGCCGCTAAATTGAGCCAGTAATGACGCCACGGCAAGCGTGGCGATCACATCCAACAGCAAAATTTATTACAGGCATTCTCTCAAGAACACCCCAAACCAATGTGGGAGCTGGCTTGCCTGCGATGGCGGTGTGTCAGTCAATCAAGATGTTGGAGGTGCCGGCCTCATCGCAGGCAAGCCAGCTCCCACAGTTCGACCGAGTACATCCTTGAATCAGGCAAATTGAGCGGCTGCATACCCGGAAGCCCACGCCCACTGGAAATTGAACCCGCCCAGGTGACCGGTCACATCCAACACTTCGCCGATGAAGTACAAACCGGGGCTTTTCAGGGATTCCATGGTCTTGGACGAAACCTCCCGGGTGTCCACGCCACCCAGGGTGACTTCGGCGGTGCGATAGCCTTCAGTGCCCGCCGGAACCAACTGCCAGCTCCCCAGTTTGCTGGCGATGTCGGCAATCTCTGCGTGGGTGTACTGCTTCATTGGCTTGGAAACGAACCAGGTTTCAGCCAGCAGGTTGGCCATCTTCTTGGTGAAGATCTCACCCAGCAGGGTTTTCAGCTCGCTGTTCGGGCGCTCCACCTGTTGCTCTTGCAGCCAGGTGTGGGCGTCGTGATCCGGCAGCAGGTTGATTTCCACGGTGTCGCCGGATTCCCAGTATGAGGAAATCTGCAGGATCGCCGGCCCGCTCAGGCCGCGGTGGGTAAACAGGATGTTCTCGCGAAAGCTCTGGTCGTTGCAGCTCACCAGGCAATCCACGGAAGTACCGGATAACTCACCGCACAATTCCTTGAGCTGATCGGTGATGGTGAACGGCACCAGCCCGGCGCGGGTTGGCAGCAATTCATGGCCGAACTGCTTGGCCACTTGATAACCAAAGCCAGTGGCGCCCAGGGTCGGGATCGACAGGCCGCCGGTGGCGATCACCAGCGATTCGCAGCGCAACTCACCCAGGGTGGTTTGCAACTGATAGCCGCCATCGACCTTGGCAATCTCCTGCACCGACGTGTCCAGGTGCATGCTCACGCCGACCTGGATGCACTCATCCAGCAGCATCCCGAGGATGTCGCTGGACTTGTTGTCGCAGAAAAGCTGGCCGAGTTTCTTCTCGTGGTACGGCACGCCGTGCTTGGCCACCAGCCCGATGAAATCCCACTGGGTGTAGCGGGCCAGGGCAGACTTGCAGAAGTGCGCGTTGTGGGAGAGGAAGTTGGCAGGCTCCGTGTACATATTGGTGAAGTTGCAGCGGCCACCGCCGGACATCAGGATCTTTTTGCCGGCCTTGTTCGCGTGGTCGATCAACATCACCTTGCGCCCACGCCCGGCGGCGGTCAGCGCACACATCAAGCCTGCGGCGCCGGCGCCAATGATCACAACTTCGGTCGAGCGCACAGCCATGTCCTCACAAAAATATTGATCTGAAATGCAATCAAATGTGGGAGCTGGCTTGCCTGCGATGGCATCAACTCGGTCAATCTGTCAGACCGAGTCACCTGCATCGCGGGCAAGCCCGGCTCCCACATTGATTCGGTTCCTTCAACAGGAACGCGGTGTTTTTACAGGATACGCACGCGCAACGAACGGCCTTTGATCTTGCCGTCATTCAAGCGCTGCAGCGCCTGCTTGGCGATCCCGCGTTCCACTGCCACAAAGGCCTGGAAATCAAAGATCGCGATCTTGCCAACCTGGGCCCCCGGAATTCCGGCGTCACCGGTCAGTGCGCCAAGGATGTCGCCAGGGCGAACCTTGTCCTTACGGCCGGCGGCAATGCACAGGGTGCTCATCAACGGCAGCAACGGGCCGCCGCTCTGAGGCTTGAGGTTGTCCAGTTGGTCCCAGTTCAGCGGCGACTTCTGCAGTTGCTCGATGGCCTGGGCGCGATGGGCTTCGGACGGTGCGACGAGGCTGATAGCAATGCCGGTCTCACCGGCACGACCAGTACGGCCCACGCGGTGAATGTGGATTTCCGAGTCGCGGGCCAGTTCGACGTTGATCACCATGTCCAGTGCATCAATGTCCAAGCCACGGGCGGCTACGTCGGTGGCCACCAGTACCGATGTACTACGGTTGGCGAACATTGCCAGCACCTGGTCGCGGTCGCGCTGTTCCAGGTCGCCATGCAGGCCGACGGCGGAGATGCCCTTGGCGGTCAGGTGATCCACGGTTTCCTGCACTTGCTGCTTGGTGAAGCAGAAGGCTACGCAAGAAGCCGGGCGGAAATGCGCCAGGACCTTGGTCACCGCGTCCATGCGCTCTTCCGGGGAAATCTCGTAGAAGCGCTGCTCGATCTGATCGTCCGAGTGGAAGGCTTCGGCCTTGACCTGCTGCGGCGCGCGCATGAATTTCGAGGCCAACTGCTTGATGCTCACCGGGTAGGTGGCCGAGAACAGCAGGGTCTGGCGGCGGGCCGGGGTCTTGCTGATGATGTCTTCGATCGCGTCGTAGAAGCCCATGTCGAGCATGCGGTCGGCTTCGTCGAGGATCAGCGTGTTCAAGCCGTCCAGGACCAGCGAACCCTTGCGCAGGTGCTGCTGGATGCGGCCCGGGGTGCCGACGATGACGTGGGCGCCGTGCTCAAGGGAGGCGATCTGTGGGCCGAGGGACACGCCGCCGCAGAGGGTCAGCACCTTGATGTTGTCTTCGGCGCGGGCCAGGCGGCGGATTTCCTTGGCCACCTGGTCAGCCAGTTCGCGGGTCGGGCACATGACCAGTGCCTGGCAGCCGAAGTAGCGCGGGTTGATCGGGTTCAGCAGGCCGATGCCGAAGGCTGCGGTCTTGCCGCTGCCGGTCTTGGCCTGGGCAATCAGGTCCAGCCCTTTGAGGATCACCGGCAAGCTTTGCGCCTGGATCTGCGTCATCTCGACATAACCCAGCGAGTCGAGGTTAGCCAGCATGGCGGCGGACAGGGGCAAAGTATTAAAAGCGGTGGCGATGGTAGTCACGGGACTGGCTCTGCAAAACAAAATGTCGCGCAGTGTACCAGTCTCGTGGGATTTTCCCTGCAAGTTCTAGACGAGAAGCCTGTTAATGCTCAATGTCGTGCTCACGGCTGACCACGCGTTTGCCGTCTTTTGGCGACAATTGCAGGAAGATCGCCGCCGCCAGCATCGCCATGATGCCCACGGTGACGAAGGTCAACTGGAACGCCCCAAGCACCGTGTCGACCCCGTCGTTGCCCACTTCGGCGGTAAAACCACCCAGCAGCGCACCGGCGCAGGCCACCCCCAGGCTCAGGGACAACTGCGCCACCACCGACAGCAAACTGTTGCCGCTGCTGGCCTGGGCGTCGTCTAGGTCGATCAGGGTCACGGTGTTCATCGCGGTGAATTGCAGCGAGTTGATCGCCCCGAGGATCGCCAGCATGCTCAGCAGCAACGGGTAGGGCGTGTGTTCGCTGACCAGGCCCATGCTCGCCAGCATGATGCCCAGCGCCAGGGTGTTGCCGGTCAGCACCACTCGGTAGCCCAGGCGCTCGATCAGCGGCCGGGCGATGGACTTGGCAAACATCGCCGCTGCCGCCAGGGGCAGCATGCTCATCCCCGCTTCGGACGGCGAATAGCCCAGCGCCACCTGCAACAGCAGCGGCACCAGGAACGGCAACGCGCCGCTGCCCAGGCGAGCGAACAGGTTGCCAAGGATGCCCACGGCAAAGGTCCGGGTCTTGAACAGCACCGGCGAGAACAGTGGATTGTCGATATGCCCGGCCCGCAACCAATACGCCGCCAGGCACGCGAGGCCGCCGAACAGCAGCAACATCACCCGCAGGTGCGGCAGGTGCAATTCGCCGAGGCCTTCCATGGCGATGGTGATCAGCACCATCGCCGCGCCGAACAGCAGGAAACCCACGCCGTCGAAACGGGTGCGTTCGCTGCCGCGCAGGTCGGGGATGAATTTCCAGACGGCGTAGCAGCCGATGATGCCCACCGGCAGGTTGATCAGGAAGATCCAGTGCCAGGTCAGGTATTGCACCATCCAGCCACCCATGGTCGGGCCGAGCAGTGGGCCCAGCAGCCCTGGAATGGTGATGAAACCCATGATCCGCACCAGCTCCGAACGCGGGTAGGCGCGCAACACCACCAGCCTGCCCACCGGCAACATCAACGCACCGCCCAGGCCCTGGATCACCCGGGCGCCCACCAGCATGGTCAGCGTGCTGGAGAGTGCGCAGAGCAACGAGCCAATGCTGAACAGCATGATCGCGCCGAAGAAAATCTTCTTGGTACCGAAGCGGTCGGCCACCCAGCCGGAGGCCGGGATCAGCAACGCAACGGTCAGCATGTAGGCGATCACCACGCCTTGCATGCGCAAGGGGTTCTCCGCCAGGTCTCGGGCCATGGCGGGCAATGCGGTGTTGAGAATCGTCCCATCCAGCGACTGCATGAAGAAGGCAATCGCTACCACCCAGGGTAGCCAGCGGGCGGTCTTGGCATCGAGAGGGGCGCGATTCGGCATGAGTTACCTTTTTGTTAGCAGCCTATGTGTCGGCGATTATGCGCCATCGGCAACTCCTTTTCCCACTGGCGCTTCGTCTATATCTGACAACGCCACGTCTTTGCCCACCAGGAAATCAATCAGCGCCCGGTGCACGGCCAGGGCCGCTTCGCGGGATTCCAGGTCGAGCAAATGGCCGGTGTGCTCGGCGGTGGCGAAGCTGCTGCGGCCTACGTATTTTTTGAACAGTTGGGCTTCGTCTGCCGGGGTGTACTCGTCCAGCACGCCGTTGAGGAAGTGCACCGGGGTTTCGATCCGGGTCAATTGCGGCAGGTAGTTGCCGTCACCCAGCGCCAGCACCTGATGAATATGGAAGCGTGCCTGGCGATACTCGGTGGTGGCCATGGTCGACAGGTGCCGGTGGTTGTTGCGCTTGAGCCGGGGCGACAGGTATTTGCCGACGGTTTCATTCAGCAGATGGCCGACGGCGGATTTGTCATCGGCTTCGATCAGCACGCGCACCCGTTCCACATACTCGAGCATCGCCTGATTGAGGTTGGGCGCCAGCGCCATCACCACCGAGCTTTCAATGGACGGCGGGTTATGGGCCAGGGTCAGCAGCGTGGAAATCCCGCCCCATGAGGCGGACACCAGATGGTTGACCTGAAAGCGCTCCACCAGTGCCCTCAGGATTTGCACTTCATCGTCCTTGGTCACAAGGTCCAGGTCGGTGTTGTGCGGGCGTGAATAGCCGGAGAACGGCAAGTCGAACATCAGCACATTGAAGTGCTCGGACAGGCACTTACTGGTACGGGCAAATGAGCGGGTGGTGGACAGCGCGCCATTGACCAACAGCACGGTTTTCTTCTCTGGGTTGTTACCAAGCTGCTCTACGTGAACGTTGTAGTGCTTGAACAGCTTTTCAATGACAAAACTTCCATGGTTCATGTCAACGCTCCAGCTTGCCCTATCCCGGGCAAGGTCATGCATCACTTGCGTGCAAGTGGGTTGAGGACGGCGGGGTGTTGTTTGAGTTTTTTTACCGCGCGGACGTGGCTAGATGCCACTAACCTTTATAACGAGGTTTTTCGCGAGCGACAACTGGCCGGACGACCAGGTGTCTGGAGTGGGGTTTTGAGGGCGGGCTCGATCAAAATGTGGAATGCAATCAACTGTGGGAGCTGGCTTGCCTGCGATAGCGCCGTGTCATTTAGCAGATCTGGCACTGATACACCGCTATCGCAGGCAAGCCAGCTCCCACATGGGTTTTGCGTTGCTTATAAGGTCAGGGTCAGGCGCTTTACCAATGCGCCCGGTAATAGGTTGGACGAGGTATTACGCTGGCTATACGTACTCGCCGACAGCAGCAATTCCCGATCAGCGGTCAGCGCTTCCAGTTGCGAGCCCAGCAGGCTGTACACGCTGTCATCAAAGCGCATGGTGCTGACCGGCGCCTTGATCTCGCCGTCCTCGACCCAGAACGTGGCGAAGCGGGTCATGCCGGTCAGGCGCGCGGCGGGCTGGTCGGAGTAGTTCAGGTACCACAGGTTGCTGATGTACAAGCCGGTGCCCAATTGCTTGAGGATATCGGCCTGGGCCAGGTTGCCGGCGGCCATCTGCAACGCGCTGGGGGACTCATCACCGCTGGCGCCGTTGGTGCTCAAACCGTATTCGGCCGCGCTGCGTGAGTTGACCAGTTGGCCTTCAGCCTTGCCGGCACTGATCAGCTTCACGTCGCTGCGTGGGTAGCCGTCACGGGAAAACGCCGAGCTCAGGGAGCCGCTGACCTGCTCATCCAGTGTCACCAGCGGGCTCAAGGCTTGATCACCGTTGTACAAGCGTTGCAGCGGGCTGCCCTTGCTGGCGATGGCCTGGGCGGAAAACCCGCCCCAGGTCAGCATGCTGATGATCTCTTCCATGGCCGCCGGGGCCAGGTAGGCGCGGTATTGCCCCGGTGCCAGTGGGTGCAGCGGGCGGCCGAGGAACTCCAGTTGCTCGCGGGCCTGCTGGAAACGCTGGGCGAAGGCCGCGCTGTCCCAATCGTTGCCGGCGTAACTGGCTTTCACCGCTTCGCCGTTGGCGTGGAACAGGCTGAAGTCGAAGTTGAAACTGTTGGCCTGGTGCCAGCCGAAGGCGCCTGATGAACTGGCGAAGCCACGGCTGATAGGGCCGGCGGCGTAGAAGCCGACCATGTCCACACCTTCAGCGGCTGCGCTGATTGCTTCCAGCACCTGGGCCAGGTCTGGCAGTGGTCGGTCCTGCTGGTCCTTGTTTTGCCAGGCATTGTGGTTGAGCAGCAGGTACGGATCCTGCGGCAGCAACGGCAAGGTCTCGCGCAGTTGTTGCAGGCCGTCGGCCAGGCGCTGGCGATCCAGTTCAGGCTCGCCCGCCAGGGTGATGCCGAGGTCGGCGTGGCGCCCGTCGTTGATCAGCTTCAGGTTCAGGCTGGCCTGTTGCACCTGGCCGGCCTGGCGCACTTTGCCGTGATTGAAACGCACAAACTCGGACGATTCGTCGGCGTAGCCGAGGTGGAATTGTTCGTGGTCGGTGATGGCTTGCTTGAGCCAGTCCACCAAGGCTTTGAAATTATTCATCAGGCGTCTCCCCCGAACACGTCCACGTTGCTGAACACACAGGCCGGCGACGCATGGCCGACGCGGATCACCTGGTTGGGTTCGCCCTTGCCGCAGTTAGGCGTGCCCAGCACCTTGAAGGTGCTGGCGTCGCCAACGGCGCTGAGGTTGCGCCAGAACTGCGCGGAAATCGCCCGGTAGTTGGGGTTCTTCACCACACCTTTGAGCTCGCCGTTTTCAATCAACTGGCCCCATTCGCAACCGAACTGGAATTTGTTGCGTGCATCGTCAATCGACCACGAACGGTTGGTGGACATCATGATGCCGTGCTCGATACCGCCAATCAGTTGCGCCATGTTCTGGTCGCCGGCCTCGATATTCAGGTTGGCCATGCGGTCGATCGGCGCGCGGTTCCAGCTGCAGGCACGGCTGTTGGCCACGCCTTGCATGCCGGAGCGATACTGCGACAACGCACCGCCCAACGGCTTGAGCAGCAGGCCTTCGCGGATCAGGAATTGTTTGCTGGCCTTCGTACCGTCGTCGTCATGCCCGTAGCTGGCGAGCTGCTCGGGAATGTCCGGGTCGAAGGTTACGTTCAGCAGCCTGGAGCCGTATTGCAGGTGGCCGAAGTCGCTGGCCTTGACGAAGCTGGTGCCGGCGTAATTGCGCTCGTCGCCGAGGATGCGGTCGAGTTCCAGCGGGTGGCCGATGGATTCGTGGATCTGCAGGATCATCTGGTCGGGCATCAGTAGCAGGTCGCGCGGGCCCTGGGGCGTGTTCGGGGCCAGCAGCAGTTGCAGTGCCTGGTCCGCAATCTGCGGCGCGGCGCCCACCAGGCCGAAGCGGCTGATCACGTCAAAGCCGCCTTGCTGGCCGAAGTTGGTGCCGCCCAGGGTACGGGTCTGGCTGTCGTTGCCGTCGTAGGCCGTGACGTTGACGCCGGGGAACACAAACCGCTGGGCCTGGCGCAGTTCGGCGCCGGCGCTGTTGAGGTAGATCTGTTCGACGTGGGTGGTGCCCAGGCTGACTTCCCAGTTCACCAGGCGCTCGTCCTTGGGCACGGCGGCCGATTCGGCGCCGAGCAGCTGGTAGCAGTCGCTCAGGGACGGGAAGGGCTGGTCGAGGCTTGGCGACAGGTAGTCGGCGATGTCGCTGGACACCGGCTGGTCGCGCAGGTCGAGCAGGGCGTGGGGCTTGATCAACCGGGCTTGCTGTTCGGCGCGCTCAAGGGCGGCTTGCAGGCCGGGCAAGGAAATATCGTGGGTGGCGGCATAGGCTTCGACGCCGTTGAGGCGCACGGTAAGCATCGCGCCTTCGTCCTGGCTCAGGTGTGGCGGCTCGGCGACGTTCTTGCGTACCGACAGGTACTGGCCGGACTCGCGGACATAGCGCAGGGAGAAGAATTCGGCAGTGGTGCGCAGGGCACTGAATTGCTTTTTGAGTGTGGCGTGGTGTTCGAACATGGGGCCTTCCTTGTGGGCGGCTCGGCGCGGGCAGGCAAATAGAGTAGGCCTGGGCTGGGGAGCTGATCAAGGAAAGTGTAGGAGAGGGGTTTTGCAGTGTCTGGTCGGGCCTCATCGCGGGCAAGCCCGGCTCCCACATTTGACCGAGTTGTTCTGGCGAACGAGGTCAAATGTGGGAGCTGGCTTGCCTGCGATGCAGGCACCGCGGTGTATCAGTTACTGCGCAGTAGGACCTACTTCACGCATCGGCTTGCCACGCACCGGCGCATCGCCTGCTACGTAGTAATCCGCAGTGCTGCGCGGCAGTGGCTTGCGGCCACGGATCTTGTCGGCGATTTTCTCGGCGATCATGATCGTCGGCGCGTTCAGGTTGCCGGTGGTGATGATCGGCATGATCGACGCGTCAACCACGCGCAGACCCTGCATGCCATGCACACGGCCTTCGGCGTCAACCACGGCCATCTCGTCGGTGCCCATCTTGCACGAGCAGGACGGGTGGAACGCAGTCTCGGCGTGCTCGCGGATAAATTTATCCAGTTGCTCGTCGGTCTGTACGTCGATGCCCGGGCTGATTTCGCGGCCACGGTATTGGTCGAGTGCCGGCTGTTGCATGATTTCACGGGTCAGGCGGATGCCGTCGCGGAATTCCTGCCAGTCCTGTTCGGTAGACATGTAGTTGAAGAGGATGCTCGGGTATTCCCGTGGGTTCTTCGACTTCAACTGCACGCGACCGCGGCTCGGCGAACGCATGGAGCCCATGTGCGCCTGGAAACCGTGCTCTTTCACACCGTTGCTGCCGTTGTAGTTAATCGCTACCGGCAGGAAGTGGTACTGGATGTTCGGCCAATCGAAGTCTTCACGGGTACGGATGAAACCGCCCGCTTCGAACTGGTTGCTGGCGCCGATGCCGGTACCGTTGAACAGCCACTCGGCACCAATGGCCGGCTGGTTGTACCAGAGCAGCGACGGGTACAGCGAGACCGGTTGGGTGCACGCGTATTGCAGGTACAGCTCAAGGTGATCCTGCAGGTTTTCGCCGACGCCTGGCAGGTCGTGGACCACCGGGATGTCGAGGCTTTCCAGCAGCTTCGCCGGGCCGACGCCGGAACGTTGCAGCAGTTGCGGCGAAGCGATTGCGCCGCTGCACACCAGGACTTCCTTGCGGGCACGGGCTTCAACGCGTTCTTCAGCAGCACCGATCAGGTAACGCACGCCGACGGCACGCTTGCCTTCGAACAGTACTTTGTCGGTCAGGGCGTGGGTGACGATGGTCAGCGTCGAGCGCTTCTTGGCCGTGTCCAGGTAACCGCGAGCGGTACTGGCGCGACGACCGTTTGGCGTCACGGTACGGTCCATCGGGCCGAAGCCTTCCTGCTGGTAGCCGTTCAAGTCTTCAGTGCGCGGGTAGCCGGCCTGTACGCCTGCTTCAACCATCGCGTGGAACAGCGGGTTGTTGCCGGCTTTTGGCGTGGTCACGCTGACCGGGCCTTCGCCACCGTGGTAGTCGTTCGGGCCGATATCGCGGGTTTCGGCTTTACGGAAATACGGCAGGCAGTCCAGGTAGGTCCAGTCTTCCAGGCCCGGCAGTTTCGACCAGTTGTCGTAGTCCATCGCGTTGCCGCGGATGTAGCACATGCCGTTGATCAGCGAAGAACCGCCGAGGCCTTTGCCGCGACCGCATTCCATCCGGCGACCGTCCATGTGTGGCTCTGGATCGGTTTCGTAGGCCCAGTTGTAGCGGCGGCCTTGCAGCGGGAACGCCAGGGCGGCTGGCATCTGGGTACGGAAATCAAGACGGTAGTCCGGGCCGCCGGCTTCCAGCAACAGGACGGTGACGCCTTCGTCTTCGGTCAGACGGGTCGCCAGGGTGTTACCGGCGGAGCCGGCACCCACAATGATGTAGTCGTATTCTTGGGACATTAAATGCACCCTCATTTAGATATGGTCAGGTCAGGCGAGTGCTTCGCACTCATCGCAGGCAAGCCAGCTCCCACAGTTGACCGGGTTCACACGGTCAAGATGTGGGAGCCGGGCTTGCCCGCGATGGCGGCCTCGCGGGCAATACAAAACCCAGTGGTTAGAACACCGAGGCGTAGTCGCCCAGCTCAACCTGTACCGATTTGATGCGAGTGAAGTTGTTCAGCGAGCTGATCCCGTTTTCACGGCCCACGCCCGATTGCTTGTAGCCGCCCACCGGCATCTTCGCGTCGGACTCGCCCCAGGCGTTGATCCAGCAGATACCGGCTTCCAGCTGATGAATCACGCGGTGGGCGCGGTTCAGGTCTTTGGTCACCAGGCCAGCGGCCAGGCCGAAGTCGGTGTCGTTGGCGCGACGGATCACTTCTTCTTCGGTGTCGTAGGTGAGGATGCTCATCACCGGGCCGAAGATTTCTTCACGGACGATGGTCATCTCGTCGGTGCAGTCAGTGAACACGGTCGGGGCCACGTAGGCACCCTTGGCGAATTCGCCGTCGGTCAGGCGGTCGCCGCCGCACAGCAGGCGCGCGCCTTGCTCTTTACCTTTGGCGATGTAGCCGAGCACGCTTTCCATGTGGGCGAAGCTGACCAGCGGGCCGAAGTTGGTGTTTTCATCTTCCGGGTTGCCGATGCGGATGCGGGCAACGCGCTCGGCGATCTTGGCTTCGAACGCGCCTTTGAGGGCGGTCGGAACGAACACGCGAGTGCCGTTGGTGCAGACCTGGCCCGAGCTGTAGAAGTTGGCCATCATCGCGATGTCGGCGGCGCGGTCGAGGTCGGCGTCGTCGAAAATGATCAGCGGGGATTTGCCGCCCAGTTCCATGGTGACTTCTTTGAGCGAGGAGCTCGAAGCGCTGGCCATGACTTTCTTGCCGGTGTCGGTGCCGCCGGTGAAGGAGACTTTCTCGATGCGCGGGTGCTCGGTCAGCCAGGTGCCGACTTCACGGCCGCTGCCGGTCAGTACGTTGAACACGCCATCCGGAACGCCGGCTGCGGTGTAGATTTCAGCCAGTTTCAGGGTGGTCAGCGAGGTGACTTCGCTTGGCTTGAAGATCATCGCGTTACCGGCCGCCAGGGCAGGTGCGGATTTCCACAGGGCGATCTGGATCGGGTAGTTCCACGCGCCGATACCGGCCACGACGCCCAGCGGCTCGCGACGGGTGTAGACGAACGAGGTGTCACGCAGCGGGATCTGCTCGCCTTCGATGGCGGGCACCAGGCCTGCGTAGTATTCCAGCACGTCGGCGCCGGTGACGATGTCGACGTATTGGGTTTCGGAGTACGGCTTGCCGGTGTCCAGAGTTTCCAGGGCGGCCAGCTCATCGTTGCGCTCGCGCAGGATGTCGACGGCGCGACGCAGGATGCGCGAACGCTCCATGGCGGTCATGGCGGCCCAGATTTTCTGGCCCTTTTCGGCGCTGACTACAGCGCGCTCAACGTCTTCTTTAGTGGCGCGTTGCACATTGGCGAGAACTTCACCGTTAGCCGGGTTGATGGCTTCGAAAGTGGCATCGCTGCCAGCGTCGGAGTAGCCGCCGTCAATGTAGAGTTTTTGCAGTTCGAAACGGGCCATAAAGTCCTCGCAAGTGCATAAGTGGTTGGCGCGGTTCGGGAGTTGAGCGGTTATGTGTGCTCTAACTCACCTGCTTGGCCAATTGGAAATCCATGTATTCGTAAGCGATCCGTTGCGCCTGCTCCGTGTCGAAAGCGTCTCCCGACAGGGCACCGCGCAACCACAAACCGTCGATCAGGGCCGCCAGGCCTCGGGCTGCGCTGCGTGCCTCGGACAACGGCAACGCTCGGCGGAACTGGCAACACAGGTTGGAATACAGACGGTGATCGTTGATCCGCTGCAACCTGTGCAATGACGGGTGGTGCATGCTGGTGGCCCAGAAGGCCAGCCAGGTTTTCATAGCCGGGCCGTTGACTTGGCTGGCGTCGAAGTTGCCTTCGATGATCACCTGAAGATGAGCCCGCGGGCTGTCATCTTTCAGCGCCAACCGGCGCTCGGTGACGTTCTCGATCAGCACGTTCATCAGGTACCGCATCGTGGCGGCGATCAGGCCATTCTTGTCCTGAAAGTAGTGACTGATGATGCCATTCGAGACACCGGCCAGACGGGCGATCAGCGCAATGCTGGCATCCCCCATTCCGACCTGATCGACCGCAGTCAATGTGGCTTCGATCAACTGCTGGCGGCGTATGGGTTGCATACCGACCTTGGGCATCGTGCACCTCTCCTTAGGCCTGCCAACGGGCGATAAACGTCCGTCGGCTTATGGGCCAGTCTATTTTGTTTTGATTGAACGTTCAATCAACAAAGAATAAGATCTGCGACAAATGGTCGCTGCCTACAGGTATTTCCTACGTGCATGTGGCGCCACCTGACATCGGGAAACCCCATGAAACAGCCCGGCACAGCGGTTCGCCGGGGTTCATGGTTTTTCGGGGTGTCTTTATACACCCGTCCGTCGACTGCCGAAAAATCGATGGCTCGGGTCATGCGTTGCCTTGTGTTTCTCTGCACTGCCCGGAGCATCTGTGCCATGAGTTCTGCCTCTCTTATAAAGACCCCGCCGGAAAAGGTGCGGGTCAACGGTTGGGTGTTCTACACCTCCACCGCGCTGATTCTGTTGTTGACCGCGATTCTGATCATCGCCCCGCAGGAAGCCGGCAGGATGCTCGGTGTGGCCCAAGCCTGGTTGTCGAAAAGCTTTGGCTGGTACTACATGGTCGTGATCGCCGCCTACCTGGTGTTTGTGGTGGGCCTGGCGTTTTCGTCCTACGGAAAATTGAAACTGGGCAGCAAGGACGACACCCCGGACTTCAGCTACGGCGCCTGGGCCGGCATGCTCTTCTCGTCGGGCATCGGCATCTCGCTGCTGTACTTCGGCGCGTCCGAGCCGCTGGACCACTACTTCAACCCGCCTGAAGGCGCATCGGCCACCGGCGAAGCCGCACGGCAGGCCTTGCAGTTGACGTTCCTCCATTGGGGCCTGCACGGCTGGGCGATCTACGCACTGGTCGGCCTGGCTGTGGCGTACTTTGCCTACCGTCATAACCAGCCGCTGGCCTTGCGCTCGGCGCTTTACCCGCTGGTGGGCGAGCGTTGGGTCAAAGGCGCGGCCGGTCACGCGGTGGACGGCTTCGGCATGTTCGTCACGCTGCTGGGCCTGGTGACGAACCTGGGGATTGGTTCGATGCAAGTGTCGTCCGGGCTGGAAAACCTGTTCGGCATGGAGCACAGCAACACCAACCTGCTGATCGTGATCATCGTGATGAGCACCGTGGCGACCATCGCTGCCGTGTCGGGTGTGGAGAACGGCATTCGCCGCCTGTCCAACCTGAACATCGTGCTGTTCAGCGGCCTGCTGATTTTTGTATTGCTGTTTGGCCCGACTTTGCACTTGCTCAACGGCTTCGTGCAGAACATCGGCGACTACATGAACGGCATCGTGCTGAAGACCTTCGACCTGTACGTGTACGAAGGCGACGCCGACAAGACCGAACGCTGGATGGGCCTGTGGACCCTGTTCTACTGGGCCTGGTGGATTTCCTGGGCGCCATTCGTGGGCATGTTCATCGCGCGTATTTCCCGTGGCCGCACCGTGCGTGAACTGGTGGCCGGCGTGCTGCTGATCCCGCTGGGCTTCACCCTGGCATGGCTGTCGATCTTCGGTAACTCGGCCCTGGACCTGGTGGTCAACCATGGCGCGGTGGAGTTGGGCAAGACCGCACTGGAACAGCCGTCCATGGCGATCTACCAACTGCTTGAGCATTACCCGGCGTCGAAAATCGTCATCGGTGTGTCGATCTTTGTGGGCTTCGTACTCTTCCTGACCCCGGCGGATTCCGGCGCGGTGATGATGGCGAACCTGTCCTGCAAAGGCGGCAATGTTGACGAAGATGCGCCCCACTGGTTGCGGATCTTCTGGTCGGCGGTGATCACCCTGGTGACCATCGGCCTGTTGTTCGCCGGTAACTTCGAAGCCATGCAAACCATGGTGGTGCTGGCCGGCCTGCCATTCTCGGTGGTGCTGATCCTGTTCATGTTCGGCCTGCACAAGGCAATGCGCCAGGACGTGGCGACCGAGCTGGAGCAGGCGCAATTGGCTGAACGTGGTCGGCGTGGTTTCAGCGAGCGTTTGACTGCCCTGGACCTGCAACCGAGCCAAGGTACCGTGCAACGCTTTATGGACAAGCACGTCACGCCGGCGCTGGAAGAGGCAGCGACTGCGTTGCGTGATCAGGGGCTGGAAGTGCAGACCCTGCTGGGCAAATCCAAGCGCTGCATTGGTGTGCGCATCGAGATGGAAGAGGGTAATCCGTTTGTCTACGAGGTGAGCCTGGATGCTTATTCGTCGGCACCGAACGACTTGCCCGAGGAAGAGCGCACGCGCTACTACCGCGCCGAGGTTTACCTGCACAACGGGCCTCAAGAGTACGACCTGATGGGCTTCACCCAGGAACAAATCACCCGGGACGTGCTCGATCAGTTTGAAAGCCATCGGCAGCTCCTTGGCCGTGTCTATAGCTAAGAGTGGGTGGTGATGATCGTTCCCACGCTCCGCGTGGGAACGCATCCTGTGACGCTCCGCGTCACGATTTCAAGAGCGGACGCAGAGCGTCCATGGCGGCATTCCCACGCAGAGCGTGGGAACGATCAATGCGGCGCCTTCACTGGCGCCGCTGTTCCAAGGTTGGAATGGGGTCAAATGTGGGAGCTGGCTTGCCTGCTATAGCAGTGGTGAATTCACTGCAGCTATCGCAGGCAAGCCAGCTCCCACATTGACCCATTTCCTTCAGGAGGATCTACCCCAGGTTCTTGCCCAGCAGCGCGTGATACAACTCGCTGTCACCCAAAATCCCCACCACCTTGTTGTTGTCCTGCAGCACCAGCTTGTTGCCTGTCTGATAGCGAATCTGCAACGCCTCACGCATCCCGATATTGGAATCCACCAGCGTCGGCATCCGCCCCAAACCTTCCACGGCTTGCCCCGGTGCCCAGTTCTGCAAGTTCAGCACCGCGCCGTTCTGCCGCGCACCCTTGATGGTGTTGCCTTCCGCCAGGTCCAGCCACGAGTCACCGCCCGGGTCCAGGCTGATGGAGCCGTTGACGTGGGTGCAGTTATCCACCGTGCGCATCAGGCTGCGGCCACACAACACATTCAGCGGGTTGGTGTGGGCCACGAAGGTCCGCACATAGTCATCCGCCGGGTTCAGCACGATCTCTTCCGGCACGCTGTACTGGATGATCCGGCCGTCTTTCATGATCGCGATGCGGCTGCCGAGTTTCAGCGCCTCATCCAGGTCGTGGCTTACAAATACGATGGTCTTGCTCAGCTTGCGTTGCAGCTCCAGCAACTCATCCTGCAAACCCTGGCGGATCAGCGGGTCGAGTGCGGAGAAGGGTTCGTCCATCAGCAGGATATCGGCGTCCATCGCCAACGCGCGGGCGAGGCCGACACGTTGCTGCATGCCGCCGGAAAGCTCGTCGGGCTTCTTGTTGCGCCACTGCGACAGGCCCACCAGTTCCAGTTTGTCATCCACCAGCTTGCGCCGCTCTTTCTCCGGGCGGCCCTGCATCTCCAGGCCGAAGCTGATGTTTTCACGCACCGTCAGCCAAGGCATCAGGGCAAATTTCTGGAAGACCATGGCGATGCGCTGGGTGCGCATCATTTTCAGCTCGGCGGGGGTGCAGGAAGCGATGTCGATCTGCCGACCTTCATGCTCCACAAACAGCTTGCCGCGGCTGACGGTGTTCAAGCCATTGATGCAGCGCAGCAAGCTCGACTTGCCCGAGCCTGAGAGGCCCATCAGCACGCAGATCTCGCCTTTCTCGACATCCAGGCTGGCGTTTTCGACGCCGACAATCTGCCCGGTCTTTTTCAGGATCTCGTTGCGCGTCATGCCCTGGTCCAGCAGCTTGAGCGCCTCGCGTGGGTCTTTGGAGAAGATCACGTCGACATTTTCGAATCGGATAATGCTCATGCATCACCCCCTACTTTGGCGTCGGGTTGTTTGCAGATGCGGTCGAGCATGATGGCCAGCAATACAATCGCCAGGCCTGCTTCAAAGCCCAGGGCGATGTCGGCGGTGTTCAGTGCGTTGACCACCGGCTTGCCGAGGCCGTCGGCGCCCACCAGGGCTGCGATCACCACCATCGACAACGACAGCATGATGCATTGGGTAATGCCGGCGGCGATGCTCGGCATGGCGTGGGGCAGTTCAATCCGCGAAAGCAACTGACGGCGCGAGCAGCCAAAGGCCTTGCCGGCGTCCATCAACTCTTGCGGCACATCACGGATACCCAGGTAAGTCAGACGGATAGGCGCGGCAATCGCAAACACCACCGTGGAAATCAGCCCGGGCACCACACCCAGCCCGAAGAGGGTCAGGGTAGGGATGAGGTAGACGAAGGTCGGTACGGTCTGCATCAGATCGAGCACCGGCCGCATCAGGGTGTAGAACATCGGTTTGTGCGCGGCAACAATGCCCAGCGGCACGCCGATCACCACGCAGACCAGGGTGGCGAACAGCACCTGCGCCAGGGTCTCCATGGTTTCCTGCCAGTACCCCAGGTTCAGGATCAGCAGGAAGGAGGCGATGACAAACACTGTCAGGCCCCATTTGCGTTGAATGAAATGAGCGAGCAGCGCAATCAGACCGATCAATGCCAGTGGATTGAACCAGGTCAGCGCGAACGTCACGCCGTGGATCATCGTTTCCAGGGTCGATGCGATTGCGTCGAAGTAGGCGGCCCCGTGTTGGGTCAACCATTCAACGAAGGCAGCGATGTACTGGCCTAGCGGGATTTTATGTTCAGTCAGCATGGTAGTGAATGTCCACATGCGAAGAGGAAAAACATCCCGGGCCAGCGTGCCAGCCCGGGGTCAGCACTTACTTGGCGAGATACGCTTTGACGGCCTCCAATCCTGGTTTGCCATCGACGGTGGTGACACCAGCCAACCAGGTGTCGAGCACTTGCGGGTTCTTCTTCAGCCACGCCTTGGCGGCGGCGTCAGGCTTCATTTTGTCGTCCAGGACGTTACCCATCAGGGTGCTTTCCATGTTCAGGGTGAACGACAGGTTTTTCAGCAACTGGCCCACGTTGCTGCATTCCTGGGTGTAGCCCTTGCGGACGTTGGTGTAGATGGTGGCCTGGCCGTAGTTGGGGCCGAATGAATCATCACCCCCGGTCAGGTACTTCATCTTGAAGCGGGTGTTCATCGGGTGCGGTTCCCAGCCGAGGAACACGATGGCCTGGTCGCGCTTGGTGGCGCGTTCCACCTGCGAGAGCATCCCGGCTTCGCTGGATTCGACCACTTTGAAGCCTGCGGTTTTCAGGCCGAAAGCGTCTTTGTCGATAAGGGTCTGGATGGTGCGGTTGCCATCGTTACCCGGCTCGATCCCGTAGATCTTGCCGCCCAGCTCATCCTTGAATTTGACGATGTCGGCGAAGTCTTTCAGGCCCTTGTTGTACAGCGCTTCCGGTACGGCCAGGGTGTACTTGGCGTTTTCCAGGTTGGCGCGCACGGTTTCCACGGTGCCGGCATCACGGTACTGCTTGATGTCGTTTTCCATGGTCGGCATCCAGTTGCCGAGGAAGATGTCCATGTTCTTGCCGTCGGCCAGGGACTTGTAGGTCACCGGTACGGAAATCATCGTGGTGCGGGGTTTGTAGCCGAGGCCCTTGAGGACTTCGCTGGTGGTGGCGGTGGTGACGGTGATGTCGGTCCAGCCGACATCGGAGAAGTTGACGGTCTGGCATTGCGCCGGTTCTGCAGCGTGAGCCAGGACTGGCAGACTCAGCATGGCGGCCAACAACAACGACGGTGAACCTTTCATGGGGGTGGACTCCTGGTGTTTTTCTGGCGGCAATAACACCGCGCTTATAGGTGTTGCGGTTGGGCGTGCGGCACAGCTCTGCCACGCAACTGTGCAAACGAGTCGAGACTGATCATGTACCAGTGAAAATCTGACGCCTACAGGGGGCGTCGTATCCAGTACAGGGATGGTCGTATCCAGTGTCGGTGACGTCGCTTACAGATTTTTTCAACGGCAAAACTGCACTTTTTACCGATCTGAACCGCAAAAAACGGCCAAAACGTCGCCTTCCACAACAGCGGCGCTGATGAGCATGGGTACGTCGGTGTGAGACGCCGTGAGCGCCACCAAAAGCTTGATGATGGCCGCATCTGGGCGGATTGCGACATGAGCGTAGCAGCTCCGTCACCAGGCGTTATTTGCGCCTGGCCTGTGCTCATCGAGGAGTTTCACGTCAATGGCTATCAGCGTTTTCGACCTGTTCAAGATCGGCATTGGGCCTTCGAGTTCTCACACCGTCGGCCCCATGCGCGCCGCGGCGTTGTTCGTTCAAGGATTACGTGAACGTGATGTGTTGGAACAAGTCAGGCGCATCGAAGTTCAGCTGTATGGCTCCTTATCGGCCACCGGCATCGGTCACGGCAGTGATAACGCCGTGATCATGGGCCTGATGGGCGAGTGGCCGGATGCGATCGATCCATCGCAGATCGGCGTCCGCATCGAAACCCTGCGCGAGACCCACACACTGCTGCTGGACGGACATTTGCCGGTGCCTTTCTTATGGGCGCGGGACATGCGCCTGATCGACGAAAACCTGCCGTTCCACCCCAATGCCATGACCCTGGTGGTGTTCGGTGATAACGGCGAGCTGCACCGTGACACCTACTACTCGGTGGGCGGCGGGTTTGTGGTGGATGAAGCCCAGGCCAACAGCGGCGTGGCGGACATGGACCGCACCGAGTTGCCCTATGATTTTTCCAGTGCGGTGGAGTTGCTGCAGTTGTGCAAGACCCACAACCTGCGGGTCGCTGAGCTGATGTTGGCGAACGAAAAAACCTGGCGCTCGGAAGAAGAGATCCGCAGCGGGCTGATGAAGCTTTGGCGCGCCATGCAGGATTGCGTGGAGCAAGGCCTCAAGCACGAAGGCATCCTTCCCGGCGGCCTCAATGTAAGGCGGCGTGCAGCCAAGTTGCACCGCAGCTTGCAGGAGCTGGGCAAACCGAATGTGATCGGCTCGACCTTGAGCGCGATGGAGTGGGTCAACCTGTTCGCCCTGGCGGTGAATGAAGAAAACGCCGCCGGCGGGCGCATGGTCACGGCACCGACCAACGGCGCGGCGGGGATCATCCCGGCGGTGCTGCACTACTTCATGAAGTTCAGCGAAGAGGTGACCGAGGCCAACGTCGTCGACTATTTCCTCGGCGCGGCGGCGGTGGGCATCCTGTGTAAAAAGAACGCGTCGATTTCGGGTGCCGAAGTCGGTTGCCAGGGTGAAGTCGGTTCGGCGTGCGCCATGGCGGCGGCGGGGCTGGCGGAAATCCTCGGTGCTACGCCGGAGCAATTGTGCAACGCGGCGGAGATCGGCCTGGAACACAACCTCGGCCTGACCTGCGATCCGGTAGGCGGGTTGGTGCAGGTGCCATGCATCGAGCGTAATGCGATTGCAGCGGTGAAGGCGATCAACGCGGCGCAGATGGCGCTGCGGGGTGATGGCCAGCACTTTATCTCCCTGGACCGGGTGATCCGCACCATGCGGGATACCGGGGCGGATATGCATGACAAGTACAAGGAAACATCGCGGGGCGGGTTGGCGGTGAGTGCGGTGGAGTGTTGATCCAGACAGACCGCGTCGCCTGCATTCGCGAGCAAGCCCGCTCCCACATTCGACCGAGTTCCTACTGAAAAAACGCGGTCAAGTGTGGGAGCGGGCTTGCTCGCGAATGCGGTAGACCAGGCAACACTGCTCATAAAGTGAACACCGACACCCACAAGCGCCACCTTTTAGCGCGTCGCAATTAGATAAGTAGCTCCCAAACGATTTCCCGCCCCGACCCTCTGTCACTCGTGCTTGTGGTGACAGACTTTTCCCACGTCGTTTCGCTCCCTTCCCACAAGTGCTACCGATCTGCTCACACACCCTGAGCCTGCGTCCTCTGACGTCTTTTTCGGGTCATATCCCCCACTCCATGCGCGGGCTTATATAGACACGTCATGAGGTCGTTTTCAGGAGTTATTGAATACGCATTCAACTTTAGGCATGGCATTTGCTCTATCAATACAAAGCCTCTCGCCATAGGAGTTTCCTTAAGGTGGTGAGCGCAATAACAAGAGCCTCGCCTGAGGCCATCACCCGCTTTGTGTGAGGAGATACCGCGATGACGTCGTTCAACTCAGGGGCTCAACCCCAGAACCGTGCGCCTCAATCCATCGGCTTTTTGCTGCTGGACAATTTCACGCTGATTTCCCTGGCCTCCGCAGTCGAACCCCTGCGCATGGCCAACCAACTCTCCGGCCGCGAGCTGTATCGCTGGACGACGTTGAGTGTGGACGGAAACCAGGTGTGGGCCAGCGACGGTCTGCAAATCACCCCCGATGCCTCCATGCACAAAGCCCCGGCCCTGGACACTGTGATCGTCTGCGGCGGCGTGGGTATCCAGCGCACCGTGACCCGTGAACACGTGTCGTGGCTGCAAAGCCAGGCGCGCCAGTCCCGTCGCCTTGGCGCCGTGTGCACCGGCAGCTGGGCCCTGGCCTGCGCCGGCCTGCTGGACGGTTTTGATTGCAGCGTGCACTGGGAATGCCTGGCGTCGATGCAGGAAGCTTTCCCTCGCGTGGCCATGAGCACACGCCTGTTCACCCTCGACCGCAACCGCTTCACCAGCTCCGGCGGCACCGCGCCGCTGGACATGATGCTGCACCTGATCAGCCGCGACCACGGCCGTGAATTGTCGGCGGCGATCTCCGAGATGTTTGTGTACGAGCGCATCCGCAACGAACAGGATCACCAGCGTGTGCCGCTCAAGCACATGCTCGGCACCAACCAGCCGAAACTGCAGGAAATCGTCGCGCTGATGGAAGCCAACCTGGAAGAGCCGATCGACCTCGACGAACTGGCGGTGTACGTCGCGGTTTCCCGGCGTCAGCTGGAGCGACTGTTCCAGAAATACCTGCACTGTTCGCCCTCGCGCTACTACCTCAAGTTGCGCCTGATCCGTGCACGGCAATTGCTCAAGCAAACGCCGATGTCGATCATCGAAGTGGCGTCGGTGTGCGGTTTTGTTTCCACGCCGCACTTCTCCAAGTGCTACCGCGAATACTTCGGCATTCCGCCGCGGGATGAGCGCGTGGGTTCCAATACCACGCAGCAGGTGGCGATGATGCCGATTCCGCAGGCGCTGGTGTTGTCACCGTTGTCCGGGCCGTTGTCGGCGTTGAGCCAGGCCAGGAATGAGTCGACTTTCGCCAGTGTAAGGCTCTAGACCGAGTCGCCTGCATTCGCGAGCAAGCCCGCTCCCACACTTGACCGCGTTTTTTCAGTAGGAACGCGGTCGAATGTGGGAGCGGGCTTGCTCGCGAATGCGGTATATCAGGCGCCAGAGTTCTGCCGAAACTGCACCAAAGCCGGCAACAACTGCTTGTCGATCGCCTGCCTCACCGCCGGCAAGATCGTCGCGCTGCCGGTGTACATCTGCTCAACCATGTTCTTCAGCGCCTTGGCCCGCGCTTCACTCAAGCCGCGCACCGCACATTCACAAGCCTGCTCGGCGGTAGCGCCGCTGGACACTTCGAAACCCAACGACCGCAGCTGGCCCAGCAGGTCATCCTGGTCAATCAAATCCGCGTGCATCATGACGTTTATCCTTGTTAGGGGAGCGGGGGACTGAGGTCGATTCTGGTAGGCCATCACCGAGTCGGCAAGGCCTGAATTCGCGAATGTCCGGCACACCTATGAACAGGTCGTTTTCGGCTAACTCGCAAGGGAAGGGAGTGTGCACACTGGAATCCAGCAAGCAGCTTGAAGGTTTGGTCACCCTCGGGATGCGCAGCTCACACAAAGCACTCTGCCCCGATCCTGTCACGGCTTGATCGGGGCTTTTTTTGGCTGGGATTTGTGGGGGCGCAACTGGCCTCATCGCAGGCAAGCCAGCTCCCACATTTGAAGGTATTCACAAATCAAAATGTGGGAGCTGGCTTG
>NZ_JAAAFU010000075.1:685664-724857 GCF_019352905.1 Pseudomonas sp. Xaverov 83
ATAAACCGCCGATAGGCGCGATACAGCAAGGGCATCTGCTCTGCCGGTGCCTCAAATGGCCCACGCAGAAAGTTGGCCATGCGAATCTCGGCGACCTCCCCCAACGCATCCAGCGCAATGATTGGCGCCAGCCGGCGATAGTCGCTGTGACGGTCCTTGTTGCGAAACTCCACCGGGATCTCGCACAGCGCGCGAAAGGCTTCGGGGTCTTCATCGCGCAACGCCCGGGCGATGGCGAAACCATCGACAAAAATACTCTCGCCACCGTCGGCGTCGTTCACCAGGCAATGCAAAAACTGCAGCCCTGGTTGCAGCTCGCGAGTGGGCAAGTCGCTGTGCAGCGGCAGGTTGAAAGCGGTGTAGGCGTTGCTGTCGGCATCGGCCTTGGATTGCACGTTGAACAACACGCCGAAGTTGCTCTCGCGGATGAACGAAATGCGCTTGGCGATCAGTGCCAGGGAGCCGGGTTCTGTGGGCACGCCGCGCACTTGCGTAAGGCCGCTGTCACGCAGGGCCAGCAGCCAGTGCAGCAGGGCTTTCGGGTCTTCCATCAGTGCTGCGTAGTCGAATACGGGCAGCTCGAAACTACGGTCCCACAGTTTGGATTTCGGCTTGGCCGCCCGGCGTTCAGCGCGGGACTCATCGTCGTAGGCGTGCGCCCGCAGCCAGCCGGGATCGTACTGGCTGTGATGCCCGCCACTCCATTCAACCGTCAGTAAACCCTGGTCGATACGCGCGCTGACAGCCGTGAGGTGTTCGTCCACATCGACGATTTCCAGCACCTGCTCACGGGTCACGCTGTACACACAGGACGGGCACGGGCAGTTGTCCCGCAGCCACTGGTGATGGAACGGGCTGACCCGCCCATCGGCCCATTGCACGCTGAGGTGGTCGTTGTGCACCTGCACCTCGGCCAGGTCGCTGATCAGTGGGTAAGTACGGAAGTCGGCAACAGCAGCGGCGGTTTGCATGGCGATTCCTTATTTTTGGGGTGGCAGTCCAATCACGCGGCCGAGCAGGGCGGGCTTCGGTAAGTCGGTCTGTCCGGCGCTGATACTTGCAAGCTTGCCCAGCACTGCCTCGCTGAACGGCGCTGAGTGCGGGCCGGCGAGGTCGACGTGGAGCAACATTTGCTCGTTGCCGGCCAGTTCCTTTTCGTCGCCCACCGGATGCAGGCTGTGATAGAGGTGCAAGCGTTTTCGGTCGTGGGCGATGAGTTGGGTGTGCACTTCGACGGCGGCGCCCAGCTTTACTTCGTGCAGGTAGTTGAGGTGCAACTCCAGGGTGAACAGCGAGTTGCCGCTGGCTTCGCGGTTTTCGCTGTCCAGGCCCAGGGTGTCCATCAGCGCATCGGTGGCGTAGCTGAAGATCAGCAGGTAGAACGCATCGCGCAGGTGGCCGTTGTAGTCGACCCACTCGGGGAGGATTTTGGTGGTGTAGGTGGTCAATGCGGCCATGGTTCGGTTCCCGGTAGGTACTCGGTCAAAATGTGGGAGCTGGCTTGCCTGCGATGGCGGCGGTGAATCCAACATCGCTATCGCAGGCAAGCCAGCGCCCACAGAGAATCAACAGCGGTTATTCGGCGAAGGTCATACCGTGTTTTTCCTTGGTCGTCTTCACTGCTTCCAGCACCGCCAGCAGGCAATCATCACGATAGCGCTCCAGGGCCGAGATGCTGTGTTTGCCCAGCTGATCGCTGGTGCCGTCCACCACATCGTCAATCAACTTGTCGGTCAGTTCCGGGGCCGGCAAATAGGTCCACGGCAACTGCAACGCCGGGCCGAACTGCGCCATGAAGTGCCGCATCCCGGCATCACCGCCGGCCAGGGTGTAGGTCAGGAACGTGCCCATGAATGACCAGCGCAAACCGGCGCCAAAGCGAATCGCATCGTCAATCTCGCCGGTGGTTGCCACGCCATCGTTGACCAAGTGCAACGCCTCACGCCACAAGGCTTCCAGCAGACGGTCAGCGATAAAACCGGGCACTTCCTTACGCACATGCAAAGGGCGCATGCCGAGGGATTCGTACACCTTGATCGCTGCCTGAATCGCTTCCGGCGCGGTGTTTTTGCCGCCAACCACTTCCACCAGCGGCAACAGGTAAACCGGGTTGAATGGATGGCCTACCACGCAGCGTTCCGGGTGCGTGGAACCTTCATAAAACTCGCTCGGCAACAGCCCCGAAGTACTCGAGCCAATCAAGGCATTCGGCTTGGCCGCCGCGCTGATCTTGCTGTGCAATTCCAGCTTCAATTCCAAGCGTTCCGGGGCGCTTTCCTGGATGAAGTCGGCGTCTTTCACGCACTCTTCAATCGTGGCCACAAAGCGCAAGCGGTCTTGCGAGGCGCCGGGTGCCAGGCCTTGTTTCTCGAGTGCGCCCCAAGCATTCGCGACACGTTTGCGCAGGGCGGCTTCGGCACCAGGCGCCGGGTCCCAGGCCACCACGTCCAGGCCGTGGGCCAGGGCGCGGGATACCCAGCCGCTGCCGATAACACCGCTGCCCAGCGCGGCGAAGGTTTTGATTTCAGTGATAAAGCTCATGGCAAATTCCTAAAGAGTTCGGTGATTCTGTGTGAGAGCCAAGATCAAAATGTGGGAGCGGGCTTGCTCGCGAAAGCGGTGTGTCAGTTGATGCATTCGGTGGCTGATCCACCGCATTCGCGAGCAAGCCCGCTCCCACATTTGATTCGGTTCCTGCAGGGCGTCGTGTGGTGAGCCTTAGCCGCGCTTGGTCAGGCCCATCTTCACGCGGCCTTCAGCCGGGGTCATGACCCGCGCACCCAGGCGGCTGAGGATTTCGCTGGCGCGTTCCACCAACTGGCCGTTGGTCGCCAGCACGCCCTTGTCCAGCCACAGGTTGTCTTCCAGGCCGACCCGCACGTTGCCGCCCAGCAGTACCGCTTGGGCCGCCATCGGCATCTGCATGCGGCCAATCCCGAAGCCGGCCCACACCGCGTCTGCCGGCAGGTTGTCGACCATGGCTTTCATGGTGGTGGTGTCGGCCGGTGCGCCCCACGGGATGCCCAGGCAAAGCTGGAACAGCGGGTTGTCGAGCAAGCCTTCCTTGATCATCTGCTTGGCGAACCACAGGTGACCGGTGTCGAAAATTTCCAGCTCGGCTTTAACGCCCAGCTCCTGGATTCGTTTCGCGCCCGCTCGCAGCTGCGCCGGGGTGGAGACGTAAATGGTGTCGCCATCGCCGAAATTCAGGGTGCCGCAATCGAGGGTGCAGATTTCCGGCAGTAGCTCTTCCACGTGGGCCAGGCGGGTCAGCGGGCCCACCAGGTCGGTGTTGGGGCCGAACTCCATGGGGTTTTCTCCGCCACCGATTTCCAGGTCACCACCCATGCCGGCGGTGAGGTTGACGATGATGTCGACGTCCGCCTCGCGGATGCGCTCCATCACTTCGCGGTACAGCGCCACGTCGCGGCTGAACTTGCCGGTTTCGGGGTCACGTACGTGGCAATGCACCACGGTAGCACCGGCCTTGGCCGCTTCCACCGCCGCGGCGGCGATTTGTTTGGGGGTGACCGGCACGTGAGGGCTTCTGGCGGTCGTGTCGCCAGCACCGGTGAGTGCGCAGGTGATGATGACGTCGTGGTTCATGGGGCAGGTTCCTTACAGGCGTGATTTTCAGGCGTAGTCATACCGTTCGCAGCCAGGAGCGGCTGCGAAACGGTGATTCAAAGCGGGTTATTTGCTGGTCAATTGCAGGTTGGCCGCGGCGGGTTTGCCGTCGAAGGTGGTCACGCCTTCCAGCCAGCGCTGCTGGTCTTGCGGGTGGTCCTTGAGCCATTGCTTGGCCGATTCGAAAGCGTCCTTGTGATCCAGCAGCGGCTGCATCATCCGGCTCTCGTCGGCGGCGGTGAAGGTCAGGTTGCTGAGCAACTTGTGCACGTTGGGGCATTGCTCGGCGTAGGTCGGCGACGTGACGGACCACACGGTGGCCATGCCTTCGTTCGGGCCCAGCGCGTCATCACTGCCGGTGAGGTAAGTCATCGCCACGTTGACGTTCATCGGGTGCGGCGCCCAGCCGAAGAACACCACGGCTTCCTTGCGGCGCACGGCGCGGTCGACGGCGGCGAGCATGCCGGCCTCGCTGGATTCCACCAGTTGGAACTTGCCGAGGCCAAACTGATTCTTGGCGATCATCGCCTTGATCTGGGTGTTGGCGCCCGAGCCTGGTTCAATGCCGTAGATCTTGCCGCCCAGTTCTTTTTCAAACTTGGCGATGTCGGCGAAGGTCTTCAGGCCCTTGTCGGCCAGGTAAGTCGGCACCGCCAACGTGGCGCGGGCGTCTTCCAGCGACGGTTTGTCGAGCACCTTGACCTGCTTGGCCTCGACAAACGGGGTGATGGTCTGGGTCATCAGCGGGTTCCAGTAGCCCAGGAACATGTCCAGGCGCTGGTCGCGAATCCCGGCAAAGATGATTTGCTGGGACGCGCTGGTCTGTTTGGTCTTGTAGCCGAGGCCGTCGAGCAACACTTGGGTCATGGCGCTGGTGGCGATTACGTCGGTCCAGTTCACCACGCCCATCCGCACGTTCTGGCAAGAAGCCGCATCAGCTGCCATGACGTTGGTGCTCAAAATGACGCTGGCGCTGAGTGCGAGCACGCAGCGGCTGATCAGTCGGTTCATGGTGGTTCCCTCGGCAGGTTGTTATTGTGGGTTCCGGCGTCTTTGTGCACCGTGCAGCCAAGTTACGCAGCTTGGTCCCCGACAAAACGCACGGCGGCGACCAGCTCTTGCACTGCAGCGACCTGCCCCCTTGAATGACCGAATGAACTGGCGTATCACAGTGACCACGCTGTCCGTCCTACGAGAGCGCTCCATGTCCCAGGATTTCTACTTTCTGCTGATGCCGGGCTTCTCCGCCATCGGCTTTATCTCCGCGATCGAACCTTTGCGTGTCGCCAATCGTTTTCGTGGCGAGCTGTACCGCTGGCACGTCTTGAGTGCCGACGGCGGCGCGGTGCTGGCGAGCAATGGCATGTCGGTCAACGCTGACGCCGCACTGGAGCCGCTGAAAAAAGGCGCTACCTTATTGGTGGTGGCCGGCTTCGAACCGCTGAAGTTCGCCACGCCGGCACTGGAGCACTGGCTGCGCCGCCTCGATCACGACGGCGTGACCCTCGGCGCCATCGACACCGGTGCTTGCGTCCTCGCTGAAGCCGGCCTGCTCGACGGCCACCGCCTGACCCTGCACTGGGAAGCCATCGACGCCTTCAAGGAGTCTTATCCACAGCTGGCAGTGACCCAGGAGCTGTTCGAGATCGACCGCCGGCGCATCACCTCGGCGGGCGGCACCGCCTCCATCGACCTGATGCTCGACCTGATCAGCCAGGCCCACGGGCCCGAATTGGCGATCCAGGTGTCCGAACAGTTCGTGCTCGGCCGCATCCGCCCGCGCAAAGACCACCAACGCATGCAGATCGCCACGCGCTACGGCATCAACAACAAGAAGTTGGTGCAGGTGATTGGGGAGATGGAACAGCACACGGAACCGCCGCTGAGCACACTGGCGCTGGCGGAGGCGATCAAGGTCACGCGGCGGCAGTTGGAGCGCTTGTTTCGGCTGCACCTGAACGACACGCCGAGTAATTTCTACCTGGGCTTGCGCCTGGAGAAGGCCCGGCAGCTATTGCGCCAGAGCGACCTGAGTGTGCTGGAGGTGAGTATTGCGTGCGGGTTTGAGTCGCCGTCGTATTTCACCCGCAGTTACCGGGCTAGGTTTGCCAAGTGCCCAAGGGAGGATCGGCGACGGGAAGCGGTATGAGCAGCGCTCCCGAGAACAACAGAGATCAAATGTGGGAGCGGGCTTGCTCGCGAAAGCGGTGTGCCAGGCGGCGAATGCATCGACTGATGTACCGCATTCGCGAGCAAGCCCGCTCCCACAGGGGATGTGTGATGTGGCTTATTTCTTCAGCAGGGCTGAACACGCGGCTTTGAAGGCCTCATGCTGATACTTGTTCAGCGTCGCCGGCAGTGCAAAGTCGTGTTTCTTGTTTTGCGCATTGATGGTCTGCGGCGACAGCAGCGTCACCTCAACACCCTCCAGCAGCTGAAACACGCCTTCTATCTTGAACGTGGTCGGGCCACCGGCGAATTCGCCTTTCTTGCTGCGCTTCTTGATGGCGATGCGAGTGATGGCGTTTTCCCGCACAAACGCACTCACCTGGGCGGCGAACGCTTTGACATTGGCCGCCTCATCGTCGTCTTCAAGGGCGATTTTCTTGGTGGCCAGGGCTACATGGCTCAATGCCTGACCGTCCAGCGAGGCGACAGCGATAATGGCTTCACTGCCTTTGATTTCGATGCCGCAGATTGTCATGAGTAGCCTTGATTCTGAGTAAAGAGTGGAGGGGATTGTCGCTTATTCCTGCCCAATCGACTCCAAAAACTCCGACCGTTCATCACTCATCCGCGCCAGGCAATCATTCTGCTGGATCGCATAATCCTTGCTTCCCGCCACCGCCGGGAAGGTATCCACGGCGCAATCCGCGTCGCGTAACTTTTCCCACTTCTGCTGGGCATCCTTCAGACGAGCGGTAATGTCTGCCAGCTGCGTCTTGTTGCTGCCATAGGTCGAACCCATGCGTTCCAGCAGCCCCTGGTAGTTATCCTTGAGCAGTTGCTCGGCGGTGGTTTTGTTGTAGGTGGCGCATTCCAGGGTTTGCTTGTCGTTCTCGATGCCATCGCAAGGCGTGTTATCGGTGTCTTCAGCGGCGTGTACGCCGGTTGCGATGAGTGCCAAAGCCAGGAAAATCGATTTCATTGCGCCGTCTCATATCAGTTAATGGGCAAATTCTGGCTCAAGCGTAAGACAAAGAACAGACACCCGTCAGAGATGTCATGTTGGCCTTTGTCGCGGATTGACGCTTTCGGCAATTCCCTTGTCGTTTTTGCACCCGGCTCCTTCTGCCCCGGGGCATATGCTGGCCCCAAAGCGCCGGCAGACGATTCGGCGCATGAATCGCCAATAAGGGGACGCCTGATGAGCCCAGCCGAATTGCACGCCGACAGCATCGTTATCGACGGGCTGATCATTGCCAAGTGGAACCGCGACCTGTTCGAAGACATGCGCAAGGGTGGCCTCACGGCTGCCAACTGCACGGTGTCGGTCTGGGAAGGGTTCCAGGCCACCATTAACAACATCGTGGCCAGCCAGACCCTGATTCGCGAAAACAGTGACCTGGTGATCCCGGTGAAAACCACCGCCGATATCCGTCGCGCCAAGGAACAGGGCAAGACCGGCATCATCTTCGGCTTCCAGAACGCCCATGCATTTGAAGACCAACTCGGCTATGTCGAGATCTTCAAGCAGCTCGGGGTTGGCGTGGTGCAGATGTGCTACAACACCCAGAACCTGGTGGGCACCGGCTGCTATGAGCGTGACGGCGGCCTGTCGGGCTTCGGTCGCGAGGTCGTCGCCGAGATGAACCGCGTCGGCATCATGTGCGACCTGTCCCACGTCGGTTCCAAAACCTCCGAAGAGGTCATCCTCGAATCGAAAAAGCCGGTGTGCTACTCCCACTGCCTGCCGTCGGGCCTTAAAGAGCACCCGCGCAACAAGTCCGATGAAGAGCTGAAGTTCATCGCCGACCACGGCGGCTTTGTCGGCGTGACCATGTTCGCGCCGTTCCTGGCCAAGGGCATCGACTCGACCATCGACGACTACGCCGAAGCCATCGAATACACCATGAACATCGTGGGCGAAGACGCCATCGGCATCGGCACCGACTTCACCCAGGGCCATGGCCAGGATTTCTTCGAAATGCTGACCCACGACAAGGGCTACGCCCGCCGCCTGACCAGCTTCGGCAAGATCATCAACCCGCTGGGCATCCGCACCGTGGGCGAGTTCCCCAACCTCACCGAGACCCTGCTCAAGCGCGGCCATCCTGAGCGCGTGGTGCGCAAGATCATGGGCGAGAACTGGGTCAACGTCTTGAAGGACGTTTGGGGCGAATAAGCCACCACTCACGCATCTTTTCCCCCAACCTTATGCGTTGGGGGCTTACCAAAGAATTTTCCGGAGTTAAGTTTCCATGGCCAAGATCGCCCCTCAATTGCCTATCGAAGTCGACAGCGAAACCGGTGTCTGGACGTCCGATGCCCTGCCGATGCTCTACGTGCCGCGCCATTTCTTCGTCAACAACCACATGGGGATCGAAGAAGTCCTGGGCGCTGACGCCTACGCCGAAATCCTCTACAAGGCCGGCTACAAATCCGCATGGCACTGGTGTGAAAAAGAAGCTGAATGTCACGGCCTGGAAGGCGTTGCAGTGTTCGAGCACTACATGAAGCGCCTGTCGCAGCGCGGCTGGGGCCTGTTCAAGATCCAGGACATCGACCTCGACAAAGGCACTGCCAGCGTCAAGCTCGAACACTCGGCATTCGTCTACGTGTACGGCAAGGTCGGGCGCAAGGTCGACTACATGTTCACCGGCTGGTTTGCCGGTGCGATGGACCAGATTCTCGAAGCCCGCGGCAGCAAGATCCGCACCGTTGCGCAACAGGTCTACGGCGGCTCCGAAGAGGGCCACGACGACGGCCTGTTCACCGTCAAGCCGTTGTAAGTCGAGGACCCAGCCATGGCTTTCGAAGCAATGTTTGCGCCGATCCAGATCGGCAAACTGACCATCCGCAACCGCGTGCTCAGTACCGCCCACGCCGAGGTGTATGCCACCGACGGCGGGATGACCACCGACCGCTATGTGAAGTACTACGAAGAGAAAGCCAAGGGCGGTATTGGCCTGGCGATCTGTGGCGGTTCCTCGGTGGTCGCCATCGACAGCCCCCAGGAATGGTGGAGTTCGGTGAACCTGTCCACCGACCGCATCATCCCGCACTTCCAGAACCTGGCCGACGCCATGCACAAGCATGGCGCCAAGATCATGATCCAGATTACCCACATGGGCCGTCGCTCGCGTTGGGATGGCTTTAACTGGCCGACCCTGATGTCGCCGTCCGGCGTGCGTGAGCCGGTGCACCGTGCCACCTGCAAGACCATCGAGCCGGAAGAGATCTGGCGTGTGATCGGCAACTACGCCAGCGCCGCCAAGCGTGCCAAGGCGGGTGGCCTGGACGGTGTGGAACTGTCCGCCGTGCACCAGCACATGATCGACCAGTTCTGGAGCCCACGGGTCAACAAACGTACCGACGAGTGGGGTGGCACCTTCGAAGGCCGCATGAAGTTCGGCCTGGAAGTGTTGAAAGCGGTGCGCGCCGAAGTCGGTGACGACTTCTGCGTGGGCATGCGCCTGTGCGGCGATGAGTTCCATCCGGACGGCCTGTCCCACGAGGACATGAAGCAGATCGCCAAGTACTACGACGACACCGGCATGCTCGATTTCATCGGCGTCGTCGGCTCGGGCTGCGACACCCACAACACCCTGGCCAACGTTATCCCCAACATGAGTTATCCACCGGAGCCGTTCCTGCACCTGGCGGCCGGTATCAAGGAAGTGGTCAAGGTCCCGGTGTTGCACGCGCAGAACATCAAGGACCCGAACCAGGCCACGCGCATCCTCGAAGGCGGCTATGTGGACATGGTCGGCATGACCCGCGCCCACATCGCCGACCCGCACCTGATCGCCAAGATCAAGATGGGCCAGATCGACCAGATCAAACAGTGCGTGGGCGCCAACTATTGCATCGACCGTCAGTACCAAGGGCTGGACGTGCTGTGCATCCAGAACGCCGCCACTTCCCGCGAATACATGGGCGTGCCGCACATCATCGAAAAATCCACCGGGCCGAAACGCAAAGTCGTGGTGGTAGGTGCCGGCCCTGCCGGGATGGAAGCTGCGCGGGTTGCTGCTGAGCGCGGCCACGACGTGACGCTGTTCGAGAAGAAAGAATTTATCGGCGGGCAAATCACGACCGCTTCCAAGGCGCCGCAGCGCGACCAGATTGCCGGGATCACCCGCTGGTTCCAGCTGGAACTGGCACGCCTGAACGTTGACCTGCGCCTGGGCGTGGCGGCAGACGCAGCAACCATCCTGGACCTGCGTCCGGACGTGGTGGTGCTGGCGGTGGGCGGTCATCCGTTCCTGGAACAGAACGAACACTGGGGCGCGGCCGAAGGCCTGGTGGTCAGCAGCTGGGACGTGCTCGACGGCAAGGTCGCGCCGGGCAAGAACGTGCTGGTGTACGACACCATCTGCGAGTTCACCGGCATGTCGGTGGCGGACTTCCTGGCGGACAAGGGGTGCCAGGTGGAGATCGTCACCGACGACATCAAGCCGGGCGTGGCCATCGGCGGTACGTCTTTCCCGACGTACTACCGCAGCATGTACCCGAAGGAAGTGATCATGACCGGCGACATGATGCTGGAAAAGGTCTACCGCGAAGGCGACAAGCTGGTGGCGGTGCTGGAGAACGAATATACCGGGGCCAAAGAGGAACGGGTGGTCGATCAGGTGGTGGTCGAGAACGGCGTGCGTCCGGATGAAGAGATCTACTACGGGCTCAAGGAAGGTTCGCGCAACAAGGGCCAGATAGACGTCGAAGCCTTGTTCGCGATCAAGCCGCAGCCGTGCCTGAGCGAGCCGGGTGAGGGGTACTTGCTGTTCCGCATCGGTGACTGCGTGGCCCAGCGTAATACCCACGCTGCCATCTATGACGCCCTGCGCCTGTGCAAGGATTTCTGATCCGCCTGATCGTTCCCACGCTCTGCGTGGGAATGCCGCCCTGGACGCTCCGCGTCCGCTCTTAGGTCGTGACGCAGAGCGTCACAGGATGCATCCCCACGCAGAGCGTGGGGACGATCATTGACCCCGAGGTCTTTGGGAGCTTCACCATGCTGAACACCCTTCTTCCCATCCTGCTCTTCGCCGCCCTGGGCCTTGCCGTCCTCGGCGCCCTGCGCCGGGTGAACATGTGGCGCCGCGGCCGCTCCTCCAACGTCGACCTGATCGGCGGCCTGCTGGCCATGCCCAAGCGCTACATGGTCGACCTGCACCACGTCGTCGCCCGCGACAAATACATCGCCAACACCCACGTCGCCACCGCCCTGGGCTTTGTGCTCTCGGCGTTGCTGGCGATCCTGGTGCACGGTTTCGGCCTGCATAACCGCATCCTCGGCTACGCCTTGCTGCTGGCCTCGGTGCTGATGTTTGTCGGCGCCACGTTCGTCTACCTGCGTCGTCGCAATCCACCTGCGCGCCTGTCGAAAGGCCCGTGGATGCGCCTGCCGAAAAGCCTGATGGCGTTCTCGGTGAGCTTCTTCCTGGTGACCTTGCCGGTGGCCGGGATTCTGCCGGCGGACTTCGGCGGCTGGCTGCTCGCCGCGCTGCTGAGCCTGGGCGTGTTGTGGGGCGTGTCCGAGATGTTCTTCGGCATGACCTGGGGCGGCCCGATGAAACACGCCTTCGCCGGTGCCCTGCACCTGGCCTGGCACCGCCGCGCCGAGCGTTTCGGCGGTGGCCGTTCCACCGGTTTGAAGCCTCTGGACCTCACCGATAAAACCGCGCCCCTGGGTGTGGAAAAACCGGTGGATTTCACCTGGAACCAACTGCTCGGCTTCGACGCCTGCGTGCAGTGCGGCAAGTGCGAAGCGGCGTGCCCGGCGTTCGCCGCCGGCCAGCCGCTGAACCCGAAAAAACTCATCCAGGACATGGTGGTCGGCCTGGCCGGTGGCACCGACGCCAAGTTCGCCGGCAGTCCTTATCCTGGCAAAGCCATCGGCGAACACAGTGGCAACCCGCACCAGCCAATCGTCAACGGCCTGGTGGATGCGGAAACCCTGTGGTCCTGCACCACCTGCCGCGCTTGCGTGGAGGAGTGCCCGATGATGATCGAGCACGTGGACGCCATCGTCGACATGCGCCGTCACCTCACCCTGGAAAAAGGCGCGACCCCGAACAAGGGCGCCGAAGTCCTGGAAAACCTGATCGCCACCGACAACCCCGGCGGCTTTGCACCCGGCGGGCGGATGAACTGGGCGGCGGATTTGAACCTGCCCTTGCTCAGCGACAAGAAAGCCGTCGACGTACTCTTTTGGGTCGGCGACGGCGCCTTCGACATGCGCAACCAGCGCACCCTGCGTTCGTTCGTCAAAGTCCTGAAAGCGGCCAAGGTCGACTTCGCCGTACTGGGCCTTGAAGAGCGCGACAGCGGTGACGTGGCCCGGCGTCTGGGCGATGAAGCCACCTTCCAGCTGCTGGCCGCGCGCAATATCCAGACCCTGGCCAAGTACAGCTTCAAGCGCATCGTCACCTGCGACCCCCACAGTTTCCACGTGCTGAAAAACGAATACGGCGCCTTCGATGGCAACTACCTCGTGCAGCACCACAGCACCTACATGGCCGAGCTGATCGACGCCGGCGCCCTGAACCTGGGCCAGCACAAAGGCAACAGCGTGACCTATCACGACCCCTGCTACCTGGGCCGCTACAACGGCGAGTACGAAGCTCCGCGCCAAGTGCTGCGGGCGCTGGGGATCGAGGTCAAGGAAATGCAACGTTCCGGTTTCCGTTCCCGCTGCTGCGGCGGCGGTGGCGGGGCGCCGATCACCGACATTCCCGGCAAGCAGCGGATTCCCGACATGCGCATGGAAGACATCCGCGAAACCGGCGCCGAGCTGGTGGCCGTGGGTTGTCCACAGTGCACGGCGATGCTTGAGGGCGTGGTTGAGCCGCGTCCGTTGATCAAGGACATCGCCGAGCTGGTGGCCGACGCTTTGCTCGAAGACGCCGCACCGGTCAAGACCCCGAAACGCGAACCTGCGGAGGTGCATTGATGAGCGACATTATCCGCCGCGACCCACGGGCCGAATGGATCGCCCGTAACCGCCTGCACCCGCTGCACGCGGCGATGCAGCCGGTGCAATACAGCTGGATGGGGCCCAATGGGGTCATCCGCAAGAACGTGCACGGTGTCGGTTTTATCGGCCCCAACGGCATCAAGCGTATTGACCGCAGCGGCGCCCAGCAGGGCGGCGCGGCCAAGCGTACGGCAGCGGTGGAAGTGCAGTTGCCGCTGCATCAGGTACCGGCGCCCGCTTTCTACATCAACGTGGTGCCGGACATGGTCGGCGGCCGCCTGAGCAGCCACGACCGCGACTTGCTGGGTCTGGCCCGGCAGCTGGCCGGCGACGACGGTGCGGTATTGGCCGTGGTGTTCGGCGAACACAAGGAAAACGCCTTCGCCACCGCGGGTGTGGATCGGCTGCTGGTGTTGGATGGGCATGAGTTCGACGGTTATTCACCGGAGCAACGGGTTCACGGCCTGCGGGCTGTGGATAACCAGTTCAACCCGCGCCACTGGTTGCTGCCGGACAGTCGCAGCGGTGGCGGGGAATTGGGCCGGCGCTTTGCCGCAAGCCTCAAGGAGCGCCCGGCCACGCGGGTCTGGCAGATCAAGGGCGAGGAATGTATTGGCCGTGCGGGTGCCGGCCAGCAAGATCTGGCCCGGCCATTGCCACGCATGATCCTGGCCGCGGCGGAATGCGCCGAGCCTGTCAGCGATACCCGTCACGAAGTGTTGCCGGTGGAGTTATCCACAAGCCTGGCCCGCAGCTTGCCGCGCATTGAGGATTTGGGCGCGGTGGCCGTGGACCCGGGGGCAATTCCCATGGCCGAAGCCGAGTTCATCTTCTCGGGCGGCAACGGGGTCAAGGACTGGGCACTGTTCCACAAGACTGCTGCCGCGTTGGGCGCTACAGAAGGCGCCTCGCGGGTGGCGGTGGACGACGGTTTCATGGCCCGGGATCGCCAGGTCGGCGCCAGCGGTACCTGGGTCACCGCGCGGGTTTACGTGGCGGTGGGGATTTCCGGGGCGATCCAGCACCTGCAAGGCATTGGTGCCTGCGACAAGGTGGTGGCCATCAACCTCGACCCGGGTTGCGACATGATCAAGCGTGCCGACTTGTCGGTGATCGGCGAAAGCGCCGCGATTCTGCAAGCCTTGATCCTTGCGGTCGAGGCCTACCGCAACGGCGCCAAGCGCGATGCGGCTTAAGGAAATGGCCATGACGACGAATGTAATCAGCCTGGTGTCCATCGGCGCCCACCCGACTTCAGGCCGCCCGCGTCGCGCCGAGCAAGACGCGCGCGCTGTGGAACTGGGCCTGCAACTGGCTGGGGATAACCTGCAAGTGCTGCACGCCGGCGACATCGGCGAACCCACCCTGCGCGCTTACCTGGGCATGGGCTTGCCGCAGTTGCACGTGCTTGAACAACCGGCCGGGGCGGACGCCTTGCCGGTGCTCGGCGACTATCTGCGGGACGCGGGCGCCCAGGTGGTGCTCACCGGCAGCCAGGCGGAAACCGGCGAAGGCTCGGGAATGTTGCCGTTCCTGCTGGCCGAACAACTGGGTTGGCCGCTGATTGTCGGCCTGGCCCAGGTGGAATCCATCGAAGGCGGCGTGGCCCATGTGCTGCAAGCCTTGCCTCGTGGCCAACGGCGGCGCCTGAAGGTGCGCCTGCCGTTTCTGGCCACGGTGGATAACGCCGCGCCCAAACCACGGCAAAGCGCCTACGGCCCGGCTCAGCGCGGGGTGCTGGAAGCCCACGACGTGCAGGTGCTGGACGATGAGTTATTCACAGGCGCTGTGCTGCAGCCGGCCAAGCCTCGACCCAAGCGCCTCAAGGTGATCAAGGCCAAGAGCGGCGCCGACCGCATGAAGGCCGCCACGGCCAAGGCCAGCGGCGGCGGTGGGCAAGTGCTCAAGGGTGTTAGCCCTGAGGCCGGCGCTGACGCCATTCTTAAATTGCTCATAGAAGAAGGTGTGGTGCGCTAATCCAATGTGGGAGCGGGCTTGCTCGCGAAGGCGGCGTGTCAGTCGGCACATCTATTGACTGACCCACCGTATTCGCGAGCAAGCCCGCTCCCACACTGTTTTGCGGCGATTGTGGCTTTACCCACAATCCCTGTTAACCCACCTGTGGATAACCTGTTCGCGGCTGTCCACACCCCATGCAAATCAAGCCCTCCAGCTCGCTGTACGAAAAACAACCAACCTAACTGACGGTTTTTCCTTGGTTTTTTCTGTGGATAAGGAAAATGCCCAGTACAGAGTTGCCCCCAAAGTCTGTTGGTGCTTCTGTGGATAAGATGTTCGCTATCCGCTGTAGGCCATATAACGCGTGGCTTACAGTGTGTTGGTTGAAATGTAACCAATATCGCCATTCCGGCTGAGTTCTGCTCTCAAAGCCGCGATTTTCCTCGATTTAAGCCGGTTTTCCACAGATGGTCCAAAGTTGCCCCCAAAGTCTGTTGGCGCTTCTGTGGATAAGGTGTTTGCGTTCCTCTGTAGCCCACGCAGGACGTGGCTTTCAGGCTTCAGGTCAAAAAACGATCAATGTGGGATAAAACCGGTACCTTTGAATAAGTCACGGATTTTCTTGGTTTTATTTCGACGGGAGAGCGCAGTTGCCCACAATTGCTGTGGGTGGCTTTGTGGATAAGTTGTTGGGCAATGGCTGGAAGTAAGGCGGGCAGCGGTCTGTCAGGGTGTTGGATGAATTTTGTACAGTCACAAGCCAGTGTGGGAGCCGGGCTTGCCCGCGATGACGGAGTAACAGCCAACAGAGGGGTTGAATGTTAAATCGCTATCGCGGGCAAGCCCGGCTCCCACATTTTGACCGGCGGCGTGTCGGGCGGTTACTCGTGTACGGCGACACCTTTCAGATACGGCGCTGGTGCCGCCCCCAGGTTGCTCAGCATCCGCTCGCTGTACCAGTCCACGAAGTTGACCACACCAAACTCATAAGTCTTGGAGTACGGCCCTGGCTGGTACGCGGTGGAGTTGATGCCGCGCTGGTTCTCTTCGGCCAGGCGACGGTCCTGGTCATTGGTGGCGTCCCACACTTTACGCATGCGCTCGACGTCGTAATCCACACCTTCCACAGCGTCCTTGTGCACGATCCACTTGGTGGTGACCATGGTTTCCTGGGCGCTGATCGGCCACACGGTGAACACGATGATGTGGTCGCCCATGCAGTGGTTCCAAGAGTGAGGCAGGTGCAGGATGCGCATCGAGCCCAGGTCCGGGTTCTTGATGCGGCCCATCAGCTTGTTGCAGCCTTGCTTGCCGTCGAGGGTCATCGACACGGTGCCCTTGAGCAGCGGCATGCGCACGATGCGGTTACGCAGGCCGAAGCTGGCGTGGGCGTAAGGGATCTTCTCGGCATCCCAGGCGGCGGCGGAAGCGGCCACGTGGTCCTTGAAGGCCTGGTCGGCCCGCGGGTCGGTGACGTCGTCCCATTCCAGCAGGGTTTTCAACAGTTCCGGATGCGACGCGTTGCAGTGGTAGCACTCGCGGTTGTTTTCCAGCACCAGCTTCCAGTTGGCTTTTTCAAACAAGGTGGTCTGGATCGCCACCTTGGTGTTTTCCATGTCGTAGGGTTCCATGTAGTGGCTCAGGGTCGACAGGAAGTCGTCGATGGCCGGCGGGTTCTCCGACAGGCTGATAAAGATGTAGCCACCAGCGGTCTTCACGTTTACCGGCTTGAGGCCGTACTGCTTCATGTCGAAGTCGGCGCCCATTTCGGTACCGGCGAACAGCAGGCGGCCATCCAGTTCATACGTCCATTGGTGGTAATGGCACACCAGCTTGGCGACCTTGCCCTTGTCGCTGGTGCACAAGCGCGAACCGCGGTGGCGGCACACGTTATGGAACGCATGCACCACGCCATCGGCGCCACGGATCACGATGATCGGGTTCTTGCCCACTTGCAGGGTGATGTAGTTGCCTTTGGCAGGGATCTCGCAGGTCATGCCGGCGATCAACCACTCTTTCTGGAAAATTTCCTGCATGTCGATATCGAACAGCCGCTCATCAGAGTAAAACGGCTGCGGCAGCGAAAAGGTGCGTTCGCGTTCTTGCAGCATTTGCGCAGTGGCCTTGCGTGCGGGTTCCAGCGGATCGCCCAAGCTTAAGGTTGCGGTGACGTCCATCGTGTGTGTCCTCATGGCCATTCTGTGTGGCCGGCGAATAGTGGCTGATCAGGTTTTGCAGCAAGGCGTAAAGAAAGCGTCTTTGTTGGGAGCGAGTGTGGGCCCCACAACGGCCAGAACCTTATCCATGAACGACATGGCCCACTCTGTTCCCGACGCGCAACCCCCGTGGTATGGGGGCTGGTCGCGATAAGTATGTGAATGTCGCAGATAGGTAAATGGGTGATTCGCGCGTTACGCAGAATCGCCACCATAAGGCCGACCATCGGCGGTGGAGAACAGCATGTCCAACAGCTTCCTGAATCCGGTAACTACCCAGACCTGGGCCAATGGTCGGCACATCGTCCGTTGCGTCAAAGTCATCCAGGAAACCTGGGACGTGCGCACCTTCTGCTTTATGGCCGACCAGCCGATCCTGTTCTTTTTCAAGCCCGGGCAGTTCGTCACCTTGGAGCTGGAAATCGACGGCCAGCCGATCATGCGTTCGTACACCATTTCCAGTTCGCCGTCGGTGCCTTACAGCTTTTCGGTGACCATCAAGCGTGTGCCGGGCGGCAAGGTGTCCAACTGGCTGCACGACACGCTGCACGAAGGCCAGGAGCTGGCGGTGCACGGGCCGGTGGGGTTGTTCAATGCCATCGACTTCAGCAACCCGAAAGTCCTGTATCTGAGCGGTGGCGTCGGGATCACGCCGGTCATGTCCATGGCGCGCTGGTACTACGACACCAACGCCAATGTCGACATGACGTTTATCCACAGCGCCCGCTCGCCGAAAGACATCATTTACCACCGCGAGCTGGAGCATATGGCGTCGCGGATTGATAACTTCAGCCTGCACCTGATTTGCGAAAAACACGGCCTGGGTGAGCCCTGGGCCGGTTATCGCGGTTACCTGAACCACAAGATGCTCGAACTGATGGTGCCGGACTTCCTGGAGCGGGAAGTCTTCTGCTGCGGACCGACGCCTTATATGAACGCGGTGAAGCGCCTGCTGGAAGCTGCCGGCTTCGACATGACGCGTTATCACGAGGAATCCTTCGGCGCGACGCCACCGGAAGCCCGGGCCGACGCGGTGGAACAAGCCGAACAAGCAGCGGACGCACCGGAAATCGACCTGGCGGACCTGCACCAGGTGGAATTCATTGCCTCTGGCAAGAGCATCCGCGTGGCACCGGGCGAGACCGTACACGCAGCGGCGGCCAAGCTTGGCCTGCTGATTCCGAAAGCCTGCGGCATGGGGATTTGCGGGACGTGCAAGGTGATGAAACTGGGCGGGGAGGTCGAGATGGACCACAACGGCGGGATCACCGAGGAAGACGAAGCCGAGGGTTACATCCTGTCGTGCTGCAGCGTGCCCAAGGGCGATGTGCGCATCGAGTTCTGACCCCACCTGATCGTTCCCACGCTCCGCGTGGGAATGCCTCTTTGGACGCTCCGCGTCCCGCTGTGTGACGCGGAGCGTCACGGGCTGCATTCCCACGCAGAGCGTGGGAACGATCAGGCCCAGCGCTGAATATCAATCAGGCCATCCTGTCCTGCATAGTTGCGAGCGCTGGAATACCGCCAGTGCTCGGCCAAGTCCACATAACCCCGCTTCACAGGGTTGTGGTGAATGTAATCAAGCTTTTGGCGCATCACCGCTTCGCTGTACACCAACTCGGCGTGTGACCCCTCTTGCCATAGCTGATAAATCCGGTCCGTTTTATGCGCCCGTTTGCTGAAACACAAACGCTGCAACACTCGCTCCGCTCCTCGTTTCTGCAGGTCGTCAATGATGGTTCGGGCGGTGAAGGATTTGAACTGGCTGACACATTTACCCAGGTCAGGTGCTTGAGCGACGAAGTGCAGATGGTTTTCGAGAACGACGTAGCCGTAGAGATTGAAATGTTCGTGGGTTTGTTGATATCGCCAGCAACTCAATAGGTGGCCGACAAGGTAGTCGCGGGTAAATAGCGGTATCCATTCCGTGACGGTGCATGTCAGGAAATGTGGTTTTTCAGGTTCGGTAATGGTGTAGCGGCTTCTGCCCATCAATTCGTCCTTGAACCGTGGTGTGGCCTGGACGCGGAGCGTCCGGGGAGGCGTTCCCACGCAGAGCGTGGGAACGATCAGTTAGAGGTTATTGGGCGTAGATGTGCACGACGAAGTGCTGGCCTGATGCTGTCAGTTCATAGACTTTGTCAGTGATCTGCAATGTCCTCGTCGGCTCGCTGATGGTGTCACCGATTTTCGCGGATTTTCTGAATTCATCCCAGTCGATGACGGTGGTGCTGATAGTGCCTTCGCCTAGCAGGTTGTTTCCGTAGCGTTGTGCTTCCATGGTATTGCCCTCTGCTGGATTTCCGTTTCCGGCCGACTGTTCGGCTGGCGGTTAGTCCCGAAAGGCGGCCTTTTCCTTTCGGGTTCCAAGAGGCTAGTCAATGAAAGCGGAGTTGGTTGCTGTCAGAAATATCAAAAAACAGTCTCGGTCTTTCGCCATTATCTGAGGGACTGATGCCTACTTCAGGCGCTCATCACTTCCCGAATATCAGCGGCTAATTCTCTTACGCGCTCTTCCTCGGTATCCCACGCACACATGAACCGCGCGCCACCCTTGCCGATGAAGGTGTAGAAGCGCCAGCCCTTGGCCGTCAGCGCGGCAATCGCCGGTTCCGACAGTTGCAGGAACACGCCGTTGGCCTGCACCGGGAACATCAACTCCACACCCGGAATATCCGCCACCAGGCTGCTGAGCAATTGCGCGCAGTGGTTGGCGTGGCGGGCATGTTTGAGCCATGCGTCGTTTTCCAGCAGGCCCACCCACGGGGCGGAGAGGAAGCGCATCTTTGATGCAAGCTGCCCGGCCTGTTTGCAGCGGTAGTCGAAGTCTTCGGCCAGCTTGTGGTTGAAGAACAGGATCGCTTCACCCACGGCCATGCCGTTCTTGGTGCCGCCAAAACACAGCACGTCGACGCCGGCTTTCCAGGTCAGGTCGGCAGGCGAGCAGCCGAGGAATGCGCAGGCGTTGGAGAAGCGGGCGCCGTCCATGTGCAGGTTCAGCCCCAATTCCTTGCAGGTGACGCTGATGGCGCGGATTTCTTCCGGGGTGTAGACGCTGCCGACTTCGGTGGCCTGGGTCAGGGTCACGACGCGGGGTTTCGGGTAGTGGATGTCCTGACGCTTGAGGGCGATCTCGCGGATCGACTCCGGGGTCAGCTTGCCGTTTTCGGTGCGGGCGGTGAGCAGCTTGGAACCGTTGGAGAAAAACTCCGGCGCGCCGCATTCGTCGGTTTCGACGTGGGCGGTTTCCGAGCAAATCACGCTATGGTAGCTCTGGCACAAGGAGGACAGCGCGAGGGAGTTGGCCGCGGTGCCGTTGAAGGCGAAGAACACTTCGCAGTCGGTTTCGAACAGTTTGCGGAAACCGTCGGCGGCGCGGTGGGTCCATTCATCATCGCCATAGGCGCGTTGATGGCCCTGGTTGGCGAGTTCCATGGCGGCCCAGGCTTCCGGGCAGATGCCGGAATAGTTGTCGCTGGCGAATTGTTGGCTCTTGTCGGTCATGGCCCAGTCCTGTGGTCGATGTTGGTGCGCACTTTACCCAAGATTGTCGGGCGGGCGCACGCACTGTTAATGCAAAGTCATTGGGGAATTATGCACGGTTCTGAAAGCGTTCCTGTAAGCCGCGTCCGCGATGGCGCCCTGGACCTGCTCAAGTGGCTGGCGCTGCTGAGTATGGTGCTGGACCACCTGCGGTATGTCGGTTTGAGTCTGGACGGGCTGTATGTGCCGGGCCGCCTGGCGTTCCCGTGGTTTTGCCTGGCGATTGCGGCGAATCTGCATCGGGTCAAGGACGCGCCGGTGACGGGGCAGTGGCGCTATCTGGGCTGGTTGCTGCTGTTCAGCGTGATCAGCGAAGTGCCGTACCGGATGTTCATTGACGACGCCGATACGCTCAACGTACTGCCGACCCTGGCGCTGGGCTTGCTGGTTGCCCGGGGATGGCAGCAGAAGGCGGTCATTGATCGAGGATTGGCGTTGATCGCACTGGTTTTGGCGGGGTTGTTTTCGGCGCAGTTGATGTTCGGGTTTTTTGGTGTGCTGCTGCCGCTGGCGATGCTGCTGGTGTTTCGGCGGCCGTGGTATTCCAGCGTGCTGCCGGGTGTGGTGTGCCTGGCTGCCAATCAATGGCAGATCCTGCTCAATAGCGGCACGCTGGTGGCGATGCTGGGATTGGCGACATGCCTGATTGCGCCACTGGCCGGATTGGTCTTGTTGCGACAGGCCAGGCAGGTGTCGCCGCCGGCCATGCGGCGCTGGGCGTATGCGCTTTATCCTGCGCATTTCCTGCTGCTGCTACTCCTTCGAAAGATCATCGTATAACCCTTGTGGGAGCTGGCTTGCCTGCGATTCAGTCGCCTCGGTGTACCCGTTGCACCGAGGGGATGCTATCGCAGGCAAGCCAGCTCCCACACAAGCCCGCTCCCACATTTGTTCTGTGTTGTTCCGGCCATGTCGTAAACGCACCTTTGCGTGGCGTCCATAGGCATTTGACCTCTCTGCGCCAGCCCTACCATCGCATCAAAGGGCCCCTCCGTCGTGCGGCGGCCCCAACAATACGATTGGCGCACCGCCGCCGCTGGGAGAGACGCGATGTTCAGCAAGCAAGACCAGATCCAGGGTTATGACGATGCACTGCTGGCGGCCATGAATGCCGAGGAGCAGCGCCAGGAAGATCATATCGAGCTGATCGCGTCAGAGAACTACACCAGCAAGCGTGTCATGGAAGCCCAGGGCAGCGGCCTCACCAACAAGTACGCCGAAGGTTATCCGGGCAAGCGTTACTACGGTGGCTGCGAGCATGTAGACAAGGTCGAAGTGCTCGCCATCGAACGCGCCAAGCAGCTGTTTGGTGCCGATTACGCCAACGTGCAGCCGCACTCTGGTTCGTCCGCCAACAGCGCGGTGTACCTGGCGCTGCTGAACGCCGGTGACACCATCCTCGGCATGAGCCTGGCCCACGGCGGCCACCTGACCCACGGCGCCAAAGTGTCGTCCTCGGGCAAGCTGTACAACGCGGTGCAATACGGCATCGACACCGCCACCGGCCTGATCGACTACGACGAAGTCGAGCGCCTGGCCGTGGAGCACAAGCCGAAGATGGTCGTGGCCGGTTTCTCCGCCTACTCCAAGACCCTGGATTTCCCGCGCTTCCGTCAGATTGCCGACAAGGTCGGTGCGCTGCTGTTCGTCGACATGGCCCACGTCGCCGGCCTGGTGGCCGCTGGTCTGTACCCGAACCCGCTGCCCTACGCCGATGTGGTCACCACCACCACCCACAAGACCCTGCGCGGTCCACGTGGCGGGTTGATCCTGGCGAAGTCCAATGAAGAAATTGAAAAGAAACTCAACTCTGCTGTATTCCCAGGCGCCCAGGGCGGCCCGTTGATGCACGTGATCGCCGGCAAGGCGGTGTGCTTCAAGGAAGCCCAGGAGCCAGGTTTCAAGGCTTACCAACAGCAAGTGATCGAAAACGCCCAAGCCATGGCCGGCGTATTTATCAAGCGCGGCTACGATGTAGTGTCCGGCGGCACCGATAACCACTTGTTCCTGGTCAGCCTGATCCGTCAGGGCCTCACCGGTAAGGACGCGGACGCAGCCCTCGGTCGCGCCCACATCACCGTCAACAAGAATGCCGTGCCTAACGACCCGCAGTCGCCCTTCGTGACCTCGGGCCTGCGTATCGGCACGCCGGCGGTGACCACACGTGGTTTCAAAGTGACCCAATGCCTGGAGCTGGCCGGCTGGATCTGCGACATCCTCGACAACCTCGGCGACGCCGATGTGGAGGCCAACGTCGCCAAGCATGTGGCCGCCCTGTGCGCTGATTTCCCGGTTTATCGCTGAGCGCGGTTTTGGAGTAATGACTATGCAACGCTACTCGGGCTTCGGCCTCTTCAAGCACTCACTCAGCCACCACGAAAACTGGCAGAAAATGTGGCGCACGCCGACCCCTAAAAAGGTCTACGACGTGGTCATCGTCGGCGGCGGCGGGCATGGTCTGGCGACGGCTTACTACCTGGCCAAGGAACACGGCATCACTAATGTGGCCGTGGTCGAGAAAGGCTGGCTGGGCGGCGGTAACACCGCGCGCAACACCACCATCGTGCGGTCCAACTACCTGTGGGACGAGTCGGCGCACCTGTACGAACACGCGATGAAACTCTGGGAAGGTCTGTCCCAGGACCTGAACTACAACGTGATGTTCTCCCAGCGTGGCGTCTACAACCTGTGCCACACCCTGCAGGACATCCGTGATTCCGAGCGTCGCGTCAGTGCCAACCGCCTCAACGGCGTGGACGGCGAACTGCTCAACGCCAAGCAAGTGGCCGACGAGATCCCTTACCTCGACTGCTCGAAAAACACCCGCTACCCGGTAATGGGCGCCACCGTGCAACGTCGCGGCGGCGTGGCCCGTCACGATGCCGTGGCCTGGGGCTTTGCCCGCGCCGCTGACGCACTGGGCGTGGATCTGATCCAGCAGACCGAAGTCATCGGTTTCCGCAAGGAAAACGGCGTGTGCATCGGCGTGGAAACCAACAAGGGTTTCATCGGCGCCAAGCGCGTCGGCGTGGTGACCGCCGGTAACTCCGGCCACATGGCTTCGCTGGCGGGCTTCCGCCTGCCGATCGAATCCCACCCGCTGCAAGCACTGGTGTCGGAGCCGATCAAACCCATCATCGACAGCGTGATCATGTCCAACGCCGTGCACGGTTACATCAGCCAGTCCGACAAGGGCGACCTGGTGATCGGCGCCGGTATCGACGGCTACAACGGCTATGGCCAGCGCGGCTCGTACCCGGTGATCGAACACACCATCCAGGCCATCGTCGAGATGTTCCCGGTGCTGTCCCGCGTGCGCATGAACCGCCAGTGGGGCGGCATCGTCGACACCACGCCGGACGCCTGCCCGATCATCTCCAAGACCCCGGTCCCGAACATGTTCTTCAACTGCGGTTGGGGCACCGGTGGCTTCAAGGCCACGCCTGGCTCAGGCAACGTGTTTGCCGCAAGCCTCGCCAAGGGTGAAATGCACCCGTTGGCTGCTCCATTCTCCATCGACCGTTTCCACAACGGTGCGCTGATCGACGAACACGGCGCTGCGGCCGTCGCCCACTAACAGGAGAAATTCCCTATGTTGCATATCTTCTGTCCTCACTGTGGCGAACTGCGCTCCGAAGAGGAATTCCACGCGTCCGGCCAAGCGCACATCCCGCGCCCGCTGGACCCGAACACCTGCACCGACGAGGAGTGGGGCGACTACATGTTCTTCCGCGACAACCCGCGCGGCCTGCACCACGAACTGTGGATTCACGCCGCCGGTTGCCGCCAGTATTTCAACGCGACCCGCGACACCGTGACCTACGAAATTCTTGAAACCTACAAGATTGGCACCAAGCCGCAATTCACCGCCAAGGCTTCTGGAGAGAAGGTATGAGCCAGATCAATCGCCTGTCCAACGGTGGCCGCATCGACCGTAACAAAGCCCTGAGCTTTACCTTCAACGGCCAGAGCTACAAAGGCTTTGAGGGCGACACATTGGCCGCTGCATTGCTGGCCAACGGCGTCGACATCATCGGTCGCAGCTTCAAGTATTCCCGCCCGCGCGGCATCTTTGCCGCCGGTGCCGAAGAGCCGAACGCGGTGCTGCAGATCGGCGCCACCGAAGCCACGCAAATCCCTAACGTGCGCGCCACGCAACAGGCGCTGTACCAGGGTTTGGTTGCCACCAGCACCAACGGCTGGCCGAGCGTGAATAACGACATGATGGGCATTCTTGGCAAGGTCGGCGGCAAGCTGATGCCGCCGGGTTTCTACTACAAAACCTTCATGTACCCGCAATCGTTCTGGATGACTTACGAGAAGTACATCCGCAAGGCTGCCGGTCTTGGCCGCTCGCCGACCGAGAACGATCCGGACACCTATGACTACATGAACCGTCATTGCGACGTGCTGATTGTGGGCGCTGGCCCTGCCGGCCTGTCCGCTGCATTGGCCGCTGCCCGCAGTGGCGCCCGGGTGATCATCGCGGACGAGCAGGAAGAGTTCGGCGGCTCCTTGCTGGATTCCCGCGAAAGCCTCGATGGCAAGCCGGCGGCCGAGTGGGTTGCCAGTGTTATTGCGGAACTGAAATCCCTGCCGGACGTGGTGGTGCTGCCTCGCGCCACCGTCAACGGTTACCACGACCATAACTTCCTGACCATTCACGAGCGCCTCACCGACCACCTCGGTGACCGTGCGCCGATCGGCCAGGTGCGTCAGCGTATCCACCGGGTTCGCGCCAAGCGTGTGGTGCTGGCGACCGGCGCGTGTGAACGTCCGCTGGTGTACGGCAACAACGACGTGCCGGGCAACATGCTGGCCGGTGCGGTCTCGACTTATGTGCGCCGCTACGGCGTGGCACCGGGCAAAAAACTGGTGCTGTCGACCAACAACGATCACGCCTACCGCGTGGCGCTGGACTGGTTTGACGCCGGTCTTTCCGTAGTAGCTGTGGCGGATGCGCGTCATAACCCACGCGGCGCACTGGTTGAAGAAGCTCGCGCCAAAGGCATTCGCATCCTCACCGGCAGCGCCGTAATCGAAGCCCGTGGCAGCAAGCACGTCACTGGCGCCCGCGTGGCCGCCATCGATGTCAAAGCCCATAAAGTCACCAGCCCCGGCGAATGGCTGGACTGCGACCTGGTCGCCAGTTCCGGCGGTTATAGCCCGGTGGTTCACCTGGCCTCGCACCTGGGCGGCAAGCCGACCTGGCGTGAAGACATCCTCGGTTTTGTGCCGGGCGAAGCACCGCAAAAACGCGTGTGCGTCGGTGGAATCAATGGCGTCTATGGCCTCGGCGATTCCCTGGCTGACGGTTTTGAAGGTGGCGTGCGCGCCGCCAGCGAAGCCGGGTTTGCGCCGGTGGAAGGGACGCTGCCCAAAGCCTTGAGCCGTCTGGAAGAGCCGACCCTGGCGCTGTTCCAGGTGCCTCACGAGAAAGCCACCGCACGGGCGCCGAAGCAATTTGTCGACCTGCAAAACGACGTCACCGCGGCCGCCATCGAACTCGCCACCCGCGAAGGTTTCGAGTCGGTGGAGCACGTCAAACGCTACACCGCACTGGGCTTCGGCACCGACCAGGGCAAGCTCGGCAACGTCAACGGCCTGGCCATCGCGGCCCGTTCGCTGAACGTGACCATCCCGCAGATGGGCACCACCATGTTCCGTCCCAACTACACGCCGGTGACCTTCGGCGCGGTAGCGGGCCGCCACTGTGGGCACATCTTCGAGCCGGTGCGCTACACCGCGCTGCAAGCCTGGCACGTGAAAAACGGCGCCGAGTTTGAAGACGTCGGCCAGTGGAAACGCCCATGGTACTTCCCGCGCAACGGTGAAGACCTGCACGCCGCCGTGAAACGCGAATGCCTGGCGGTGCGCGACAGCGTCGGCCTGCTGGATGCGTCCACCCTCGGCAAGATCGACATTCAGGGCCCGGATGCCCGCGAGTTCCTCAACCGCATCTACAGCAACGCCTGGACCAAGCTCGACGTGGGCAAGGCCCGCTACGGCCTGATGTGCAAGGAAGACGGCATGGTCTTCGACGACGGCGTCACCGCTTGTCTGGCCGACAACCACTTCCTGATGACCACCACCACCGGCGGCGCGGCGCGCGTACTCCAGTGGCTGGAAATCTACCAACAGACTGAGTGGCCAGACCTCAAGGTGTACTTCACCTCGGTCACCGACCACTGGGCAACCATGACCTTGTCCGGCCCCAACAGCCGTAAGCTGTTGAGCGAAGTCACCGACATCGACCTGGACAAGGACGGCTTCCCGTTCATGACCTGGAAAGAAGGCCTGGTGGGCGGCGTGCCGGCGCGGGTGTTCCGGATTTCGTTTACCGGTGAGCTGTCGTACGAAGTCAACGTGCAGGCCGACTACGCCATGGGCGTGCTCGAGAAAATCGTCGAGGCTGGCAAAAAGTACAACCTGACGCCATACGGCACCGAAACCATGCACGTGCTGCGGGCCGAGAAGGGCTTCATCATCGTCGGCCAGGATACCGACGGGTCGATGACCCCGGACGACCTGAACATGGGCTGGTGTGTAGGCCGCACCAAACCGTTCTCGTGGATCGGCTGGCGCGGGATGAATCGCGAAGATTGCGTGCGTGAAGACCGCAAGCAACTGGTGGGCCTGAAGCCGATTGATCCGAACGTGTGGCTGCCGGAAGGCGCGCAGTTGGTGTTCGACGCCAAGCAGACGATTCCGATGAAGATGGTCGGCCACGTCACCTCCAGTTATGCCCACAACTCCCTCGGCTATTCGTTTGCCATGGGCGTGGTGAAGGGCGGCTTGAAACGCATCGGCGAGCGGGTGTTTGCACCGTTGGCGGATGGCAGCGTGATCGAGGCGGAGATTGTTTCTTCGGTGTTCTTTGACCCTAAAGGCGATCGCCAGAACATCTGACAGACCGAGTCGCCTGCATCGCAGGCAAGCCAGCTCCCACAGTTGGAATGCATTCCCCTGTGGGAGCCGGGCTTGCCCGCGATGAGGCCAGAACAGTCACCGCAAGACCTACAGAATTCAAACAGGTGCTTTATGACAGCAGCCAATGTTTACCAGCAACGCCCCACCTCCGGAGCCAAGGCCGAGTCGTCGCTGCACCATGCCGACCTCGCCAGCCTGGTAGGCAAGGGTCGCAAGAACGCCGGCGTGACCGTGCGCGAAAAGAAACTCCTCGGCCACTTGACCATTCGTGGCGATGGCCACGACGCAGCCTTCGCCGCCGGCGTGCACAAGGCTCTGGGCATCGAATTGCCCGGCGCCCTGGCAGTGATCGTCAAGGGTGAAACCAGCCTGCAATGGCTCGGCCCGGATGAGTGGCTGCTGGTGGTGCCGAGCGGTGAAGAATTCGCCGCCGAAAAAAGTTTGCGCGAGGCACTGGGCGATTTGCATATCCAGATCGTCAACGTCAGCGGCGGCCAGCAGATCCTCGAACTCAGCGGCCCCAACGTGCGGGATGTGCTGATGAAGTCCACCAGCTACGACGTGCACCCCGACAGCTTCCCGGTAGGCAAGGCGGTGGGCACGGTGTTCGCCAAGTCGCAACTGGTGATTCGCCATACCGCTGAAGACACCTGGGAGCTGGTGATTCGTCGCAGCTTCTCGGATTACTGGTGGCTGTGGTTGCAGGATGCGGCGGCTGAGTATGGTTTAAGCGTCCAGGCCTGATCTTTCCCACGCTCCGCGTGGGAATGCATCCCGGGACGCTCCGCGTCCCAAGAGCGGACGCAGAGCGTCCATTGCGGCGTTCCCACGCAGAGCGTGGGAACGATCAAGGAGTCACGAATAATGAGCCGCGTACCCGATACATGGATTTTGACCGCCGACTGCCCCAGCGTGCTCGGCACGGTGGACGCGGTGACCCGCTATCTGTTCGAGCAGGGCTGCTACGTCACCGAACACCACTCCTTCGATGACCGGCTTTCGGGCCGTTTCTTCATCCGCGTGGAGTTTCGCCAGCCTGACGGTTTTGATGAACAAGCCTTCCGCGACGGCCTGGCCACTCGCGGCGAGGCGTTCGGCATGATCTTCGAACTGACCGCGCCGAACTACCGGCCGAAAGTGGTGATCATGGTCTCCAAGGCCGATCACTGCCTCAACGATTTACTCTACCGCCAGCGCATCGGCCAACTGTCGATGGACGTGGTCGCCGTGGTCTCCAACCACCCCGACCTCAAGCCCCTGGCTGACTGGCACCAGATTCCCTATTACCACTTTCCCCTGGACCCTAACGACAAGCCGTCGCAAGAGCGCCAGGTGTGGCAGGTGATCGAAGAGTCCGGCGCCGAGCTGGTGATCCTTGCGCGCTACATGCAAGTGCTGTCGCCGGAGCTGTGCCGCAAGCTCGACGGTAAAGCCATCAACATCCACCACTCCCTGCTGCCTGGTTTCAAGGGCGCCAAGCCGTATCACCAGGCCTACAACAAGGGCGTGAAACTGGTGGGCGCCACCGCGCACTACATCAACAACGATTTGGATGAAGGCCCGATCATCGCCCAGGGCGTGGAGGTGGTGGACCACAGTCACTATCCGGAAGATTTGATTGCCAAGGGACGGGATATCGAAGGCCTGACCCTGGCACGGGCCGTGGGGTATCACATTGAGCGGCGGGTGTTTTTGAACGCCAATCGGACAGTGGTGCTCTGATGGACGCCTTCGCGAGCAAGCCCGCTCCCACATTCGACCGCATTTCAAAGGTAGAACTCGGTCAACTGTGGGAGCGGGCTTGCTCGCGAAGAGGCCATCGCTAACAACGCAAAACAGCATCTGTACCCGAGCACTTAAACGCGCTGCCTGCCTGGGCAACGCGGTTCCATAAAAACAACAGCGAGGTGAAAGCATGTCTGGTAATCGTGGTGTCGTGTATCTCGGCAACGGCAAGGTCGAAGTACAGAAAATCGACTATCCCAAAATGCAGGACCCCCGTGGCAGGAAGATTGAGCACGGCGTCATCCTGCGCGTGGTCTCCACCAACATCTGCGGCTCCGACCAACACATGGTGCGCGGCCGCACCACTGCCCAGACCGGCCTGGTCCTGGGCCACGAAATCACCGGCGAAGTGATCGAGAAGGGCAGCGACGTCGAGAACCTGAAAATCGGCGACCTGGTGTCGGTGCCGTTCAACGTGGCGTGCGGCCGTTGCCGCTCCTGCAAGGAGCAGCACACCGGCGTGTGCCTGACCGTCAACCCGGCCCGTGCCGGTGGCGCCTATGGCTATGTGGACATGGGCGACTGGACCGGCGGCCAGGCCGAATACGTCCTGGTGCCTTACGCCGACTTCAACCTGCTGAAACTGCCGGACCGCGACAAGGCCATGGAGAAAATCCGCGACCTGACGTGCCTCTCCGACATCCTGCCCACCGGCTACCACGGCGCAGTCACTGCGGGCGTTGGCCCGGGCAGCACGGTCTACATCGCCGGTGCCGGTCCGGTGGGCCTGGCGGCTGCCGCTTCCGCTCGCCTGCTGGGCGCCGCAGTGGTCATCATCGGCGACGTCAACCCGATTCGCCTGGCCCACGCCAAGGCCCAGGGTTTTGAAATTGCCGACCTGTCGAAAGACACCCCGCTGCACGAACAGATCGCTGCGTTGCTGGGCGAACCGGAAGTGGATTGCGCCGTCGATGCCGTGGGTTTCGAAGCGCGCGGCCATGGCCATGAAGGGGCCAAGGCGGAGGCTCCGGCCACCGTACTCAACTCGTTGATGGGCGTGGTGCGGGTGGCTGGCAAAATCGGTATCCCGGGCCTGTACGTGACCGAAGACCCGGGTGCCGTGGATGCTGCCGCGAAAATGGGCAGCCTGAGCATTCGTTTCGGCCTGGGCTGGGCCAAGTCCCACAGCTTCCACACCGGGCAAACCCCAGTGATGAAGTACAACCGCCAGCTGATGCAGGCGATCATGTGGGACCGTATCAACATTGCCGATATCGTCGGTGTGGAAGTCATCAGCCTGGATGACGCACCACGCGGGTACGGCGAGTTCGATGCGGGCGTGCCGAAGAAGTTTGTGATCGATCCGCACAAGTTGTTCAGCGCGGCTTAAATCGCGGGCAAATAAAAAGGCGACCTCAGGGTCGCCTTTTTTGCATCTGCGGTTGGGTGGGAGAATCAGCGAATCGCCAAAGCCCCCTGATACACCGTTGGCCCCGTTGGCTGCTTGCTCACCGAGCCGCCCTTGGTTTCCGAGCTGACCATCAGCGTCACCGGCTTGCTGATCGACGCCTGCTGGCGAGGGTTGATGCCGATAATGCCTTTGCCGTCTTCCGGCAACAGGCCCAGTGACACCGGCGTACCGTCAGCCGGAACCGCCCACAGCTCCAGGCTTTGGTCCGGGGCCGGTGCCGTGGCGGCAATCGGCTGCACTTCGAGGTAATCCTTGTGGGCCACGATTTGCGTGGCCGGTTGCTGGGTAGTGTTCACCAGCAGTGCGGCAGCCTTGACGCTGTCCTGGGTGTAGAGGGCGCCGCCGACGCCCGCAACTACCACCAAACAGGCGCCGATGAACAGGCGTGGGCGGTTCCAGAATGAAGGCTTGTGCTCAATCACTTGGGGGTTGATCGCAGTCATTAGGCTCTTCCTGACATGTTTTGTAGTCTTTCATGGACCTAGTTAACGGCGATCGGTTCCTCATCCGTCGTATTGAGCCTTGGGGCTGCGTGATGTCAATTGGCCCCGAACCGCGGAACGAGCGTCAATGGTGCTTGGGTGGGAGGACCAGTTCCTTGTACGTGAATGCGCATTGTTTTTCCGGATGCTGCTCGGTGGAATCTGCATAGCAGTATTGGACCTCCTTGGCTTTTTTGTAGGCCCCGGCCTTGGCTTTGCTTTCATCCGTTTTCGACTCATCCACCCATTTTGTCCCCGGCACGGGTGCCCAGCCTTTGAAGGAGTACAGCGTCATCCTCAAAAAGTCGAACCAGCCTTCACCCTCGTAGTCGCAGGACACTACGTACGCATTTCCTTCTGAGCTGATATCCCGGTAAAGCGCCCCCGTGAAGTGGAGCTTTTTGAGCAGGTTTTCATCGCCAAAGGGGTTCTCTCCCACCCAGACGCCCTTATGAGGGCCGGGGGCATAAAAAATATCCCACGGCCCCCATGGCTCTTCCTGTTTGATACTTGCCTTGGGCGGGCACATGGCAATCTCATCTGCCAGGGCATTGCCCGCAAGGGTCGAAAGTACCAGTGCGCTCAGCGCGATGTTCATCAGCTTCATGTCGTACTCCCTTACGTGATAGGAGCCTTCATGGTGGGCGTGTGGACGCGTTGCAGATACTGTCAAATTTGACAGCGGGGTAGATCAAGTTCGGATTAAAAAAAGAGGGGTTATTTCAAAAGGGCAATCCACTGTAGGAGCGAGCGTGGTCGCGAAAAACCTGAGGGCGCCGTGGGCTTTCAGGTTTCCCGCGTTATCGATGACGACCTTCGCGAACAAGCTCGCTCCTACAGGAATTAGAGTGAGGCCAACTGGCCTTGATACAACACCGGCCCCGTCGGTTGTCCGGTTGGCGAGCCACCCTGAGGCTCAAGACTCACCGCCAGGGTCAACGGTGCCGTCAGCAGCGCCTGGTGTTCTTTGCTCAACTGGATCCGGCCTTTACCCGACACCGGCAACAACCCCAGGGAGATCGGTTTGCCGCCTGCCGGGATTGCCCACAGTTCCAGCGCGCGGGTCGGCTCCACCGCCGCCAGGGTCAGCGGTTCCACCTGCAGATGATCGTCATACGCCTGAATCTTCAGCGCAGGCTGTTGATTGGCCGCCACCAGCGTAGCGTTGTACTCCACCCCGAGGTCGCGCTGGTACAACACTCCCACCAACACCGCGATCACTACGCCGCATGCCGCTACCAGCAACCGCAGGTTCATCCAGAATGGCCTCTTCGCTGGCATATGCAGCACTTGCGGCTCTATGCGGGCCTTGATCCCTTCCCACACATGGTCCGGCACTGGCCTTTCAGGTAACGGCCCGGTGAGGCTGGCGAGGGCGTCCTGCCAGTGTCCCAGCTCGACGCGCAGGGCGGCATCGTCCAGCAGCAGCGCTTCAAAACGTCGACGGGCGGTGGCGGGCATCAACCCGATGGCGTAATCCGCCGCGAGGGCGCGGCGCAGGGACGTGGTCTGGTAGTTCATGATTCAAGACACCTGCGCAAGCGCTCCATGCCGCGGCGAATCCAGGATTTGACCGAGCCCAGGGGCGCAGCCAGGTGGTCGGCCAACTCCGAGCAGGACAAGCCCTGGAAGTAAGCCACGGTGATCGATTGACGCTGCATGCCTTCTAGGCTGTCGAGGCAGCGGTTCAGGGCGTGGGCTTCGCGCTCGCTGTCGAGCTGTTCGTGGGCGCTGGGGCTTTCGTCGGTCATGGCGTCTTGCTGGCCGTCGCTCAAGGGCTGTTCGCGGTGTTTGCGCAACTGATCGATCGCCAGGTTGCGGGTGATGTTAATCATCCAGGTCAAGGGCGCCGACAGATGGGCCTCATAGCGCGAGGCGTTGAACCAGATGCGCACGAAGCTCTCCTGTAACACTTCCTCGGCCAAGTCCTGGCGGCCCATGAAACGCAGGGCAATACCGTGCAAACGCGGGGAAACACTGCGGTAGAGCGTTTCGAACGCCTGGCGGTTACCCAGGGAGCACTGGGCCAGCAATTGCCGTAGCTGATCTGCATCGTGGGTCGAAATAGGGCTTCTCCAGGCACGTGCAACAGGGCGATGGGACGGCAGACGGTAAAGACGGCAGGCTGAGGTTAGTCCAGCTTGGGTATTCATTCCATCAACCTCCGTGCGGTTCGTGATGGATATACGCAGCGCAGAGCGGTTCGGATGCAGTGGTTTTCTGAACTAATCTGTGAGGTGGGAACAATCTTTCGTAACACCCAGTCAAACTACTGCTTTTAGCGCTTACTTTCAGAGGTTGTCTTGATGAAGATTTCACGCGGTTTTGCCCTGTCCTGCCTGTTGACCGTGGCGGCCAGCCCGGTGTTTGCGGCAGGTTTCAGCCTCGGCGATGTAGCCAATGCCGTTTCGGGCGCACAGGGTGGCGACAAGGCAGCAGCGGCTGCGCCGACCTCACAGACCGCCGGCTTGCTGGGCGCCCTGACCTCGCAATTGAACGTGACGCCGGAGCAGGCTGTCGGCGGTACCGGCGCAATGCTGGGCCTGGCCAAGAATAAATTGGGCGGCGGTGATTACTCGCAACTGACCAAAAGCGTACCAGGCCTGGACAAGCTCTCCGGCAGCAACTCCCTGGGCAGCCTCGGCGCCCTGAGCGGCATGCTCGGCCAGAGCGGCGGCAGCAAGACCTCGGGTCTGGATGGCGTATTGGGTAACGTGAAGAACACCAACGACCTGAACACCGCGTTCAGCGCACTGGGCATGGACAGTGGGATGGTTGGCCAGTTTGCGCCGGTTATCCTGAAATACCTGGGCGGCCAAGGCGCCAGCGAGTCGGTGCTGGGCAAACTGGCTTCGGCCTGGGGCACTGGCGGCTAAGACCGCTCCGCGCGCAGTTGGGCGATGCGCGCATCCTTCTCCATCCAGAGCTGGTTGACCCAGTTCTGGACGGTCTGGCGAAACGCCGGATCGTTCTCGTAATCCCCTTGCCACAACGCCGGATCCAGCTCACGGGTGCGGATATCCACGATCACCTTCGGCACCGCGCCACTGATCAAATCCCAGAAGCCCGGAATGTTTTCCTGTGGATAAACCACGGTGACGTCGAGCACCGCATCCAACTGTTCACCCAACGCCGCGAGCACGAACGCCACGCCTCCCGCCTTGGGCTTGAGCAGACGCTCGAAGGGTGAATCCTGCTGTTTGCGCTTGGCCGGGGTGAACCGCGTGCCTTCCAGGTAATTCACCACCGTGACCGGCTGGCGCTTGAACAGCTCGCAGGCCTCCTTGGTGATTTTCAGGTCCTGCCCTGCCAACTCAGGGTGCTTGGCCAGGAACGCCTTGGTGTAGCGCTTCATGAACGGGTAATCCAGTGCCCACCACGCCAGGCCCAGGAAGGGTACCCAGATCAGTTCCTTTTTCAGGAAGAACTTGAAGAACGGCGTGCGTCGGTTGAGGGCCTGGATCAAAGCGGGGATGTCGACCCAGGATTGGTGGTTGCTGATCACCAGATAAGACGTGTCACCCCGCAGGTCCTCGCCACCGCGAATATCCCATTGGGTGGGGATGCACAGGGCGAAGATCAGCTTGTCGATCTCGGCCCAGGTTTCGGCGATCCACATGACCGCCCAGGAGGCATAGTCGCGAAAGCGACCGGGCGCCACCAGTTTGAGCAGGGCAAACACCATCAGCGGTCCGAACAGCACCAAAGTGTTGAGCAATAGCAGCAATGTGACGAAACAGCCGGTGAGCAGGCGGCGCATAAGTAACTCTTGGAATCATTTTGGCCCGCCATGATAAGCAGCTTGGGTCTAGAGGCCAAATCGCAAATAAGCTTACGAATGTTTCACAGCGGGCTGGGTATGCTCTGTGATCTAACTAAGCGGCGATTTTGCAGTCTAGAATTGGCCCATCTATTTCAAGGAAACCTCCTACGTGAAATCCATCCTTGCCCTACTAGCGCTCGTGGCCTTGCCTGTCATGGCCGCTGAGCCGACCCTTTACGGTCGCTACGAATACATTCAACTGCCGGAAATCGGCGAGACCTTCAAGGCCAAGATGGACACCGGCGCGCTGACCGCCTCGCTGTCGGCCCGGGACATCGAGACCTTCACCCGTGATGGTGACGACTGGGTGCGCTTCCGCCTCGGCGGCAAGGACGCCAGCAACAAGGTGTACGAGCACAAGGTCTCGCGCATCAGCAAAATCAAAAGCCGCGCCGACGAAGATGACGACAAGGACGAAGCCACGGTGGCCAAGCGCCCGGTGATCGACCTGGAAATGTGCCTGGGCAACGTCAAGCGTACCGTCGAGGTCAACCTCACGGACCGCAGCAGCTTCAACTACCCGCTGCTGATCGGCGCCAAGGCCCTGCGTGAATTCGGCGCTGCGGTAAACCCGGCTCGCCGTTACACTGCGGACAAACCGGACTGCTGACGGACCACCATGGCGCATATCCTGATTGTCGAAGACGAAGCGGCCATCGCCGATACGCTGATTTTCGCCCTGCAAGGCGAAGGCTTCACCACCACCTGGCTGAGCCTCGGCCAGGCGGCGCTGACCCATCAGCGGCAGACACCGGCGGACCTGATCATCCTCGACATCGGCCTGCCGGATATCACCGGCTTTGAAACCTGCAAGCAACTGCGGCGCTTCAGTGAAGTACCGGTGATGTTCCTCAGCGCCCGAGACGGCGAGATCGACCGCGTGGTGGGCCTGGAGATCGGTGCTGACGACTATGTGGTCAAGCCGTTCAGCCCGCGTGAAGTGGCGGCGCGGGTACGGGCGATCCTCAAGCGGGTTGGCCCCGGTGTTGCTCCGGCGGTGTTCCAGGTGGACCTGGAGCGCATGCAGATCAGTTATCGCGGCCAGCCTCTTAACCTTACGCGCCATGAATTTCGCTTGCTGCAAAGCCTGTTGGAGCAACCCGAGCGGGTGTTCAGCCGCGAGCAACTGCTGGATGCGGTGGGCGTGGCGGCCGATGCAGGGTACGAGCGCAACATCGACAGCCATATCAAAAGCGTTCGCAGCAAATTGCGTACGGTGGCGCCCGAGTCTGAGCCGATCCAGACCCATCGCGGCCTTGGCTACAGCTACAGCCCGGGCAACAGCTGATGCGCCTGGGGATCCGGTTCTTCCTGGTCTATGCGCTGTTTATCGGCCTGACCGGCTACTTCGTACTCAGCACCGTGATGAAGGAAATCCGCCCCGGTGTGCGCCAGTCCACCGAGGAAACCCTGGTGGACACCGCCAACCTGCTGGCGGAAATCCTGCGCAGCGATGTGAAGAACGGCACCCTCGGCCAGAGCCACTGGCCCGAACTGCTCAAGGCCTACGGCGAGCGTCAGCCCGGCGCAAATATCTGGGGCCTGCCGAAAAACCAGGTCAACCACCGCATCTACGTCACCGACGCCAAGGGCATCGTATTGCTGGACTCCACCGGCGAGGCAGTGGGCGAGGACTATTCGAAGTGGAACGACGTGTACCTGACCCTGCGCGGCGAATACGGCGCCCGTTCGACCCGCAGCGAACTGGACGACCCGGCCTCGTCGGTGATGCACGTCGGCGCGCCAATCCGCGATAACGGGCAGATCATCGGAGTGGTCACCGTGGCCAAGCCCAACAGCTCGCTGCAGCCGTATGTGGACCGCACCGAAGACCGGCTGCTGTGGTACGGCGCCGGGCTGGTGGGCCTGGGCTTGCTGTTCGGTGCGCTGCTGTCGTGGTGGTTGAGTGTTGCGCTGCGCCGGCTCACGGCGTATGCCCAGGCGGTGAGTGAAGGCCGGCGTGCCGAGTTGCCGCACTATCGCGGCGGTGAGCTGGAACAGTTGTCCACCGCCGTGGAACACATGCGCACCCAGCTGGAAGGCAAGGCGTACGTCGAGCGTTATGTGCACACCCTGACCCACGAGCTGAAAAGTCCATTGGCGGCGATTCGCGGGGCGGCGGAGCTGTTGCAGGGCGACATGTCCCGGGATCAGCAGCAGCGTTTCGTGGGCAATATCGACAGCGAAAGTGCGCGCTTGCAGCAATTGATCGAACGCCTGCTGAACCTGGCGCAGGTGGAGCAGCGCCAGGGCCTTGAAGACCAGAGCAGCCTGTCGTTGGCAGCGTTGGTAGACGAAGTACTCAAGGCTCAATGCGCGCGCATCGAAGGCGCCGGGTTGCAGGTCCAGCAGGCGATTGCTGCGGATGTACAGGTGTACGGCGAGCCGTTCCTGCTGCGTCAGGCCCTGGGGAATCTGCTGGAAAACGCCCTGGATTTCACCCCGCCCGGTGGCACCTTGCGGTTCAGCGCCAAGGCTGTGAATGACGGCGTCGAATTCACCCTGTTCAATCAAGCCGAGCCGATTCCCGAATACGCCTTGCCGCGCCTCAGTGAGCGCTTCTATTCCCTGCCGCGCCCGGCCAGCGGGCGCAAGAGCACCGGCCTTGGGCTGAATTTTGTCGAAGAGGTGATGAAGCTGCACGGCGGCTCACTGCAGATCGGCAACGTGCCCGGCGGCGCGCAGGTAAAACTGCATCTCCACACAGTCTCCACATTCCCTTCATAAATCCCCCTTAAGCGCCCGCCAGACTCTCCCCCATCAAAACAGGGAGAGCTTCATGAACCGCAATCTGCTTTTCAAACTGGGCGCCATCGCGCTGCTGATCGTGCTGTTGTTGATTCCGTTGCTGATGATCCACGGGGTGATTACCGACCGTCAGCAATTGCGCGACGACGTCTTGCAGGATATCGCCCGCAGTTCCAGCTACAGCCAGCGCCTCAATGGCCCGGTGCTGGTGGTGCCTTATCGCAAGACTGTCCGGGAGTGGAAGCTCAATGAAAAGCTCAACGAACGCTATGAAGAAACCCGTGAGGTGCGCGGTCATCTGTATTTCCTGCCGGAGCAATTTGCCCTCGACGGGCAGGTGCAAACCGAAGTGCGCGCCCGGGGCATTTACCAAGCGCGGTTGTTCCACGCCGACAGCCGGATCAGCGGGCGGTTTGTGTTGCCGGAGCAGCTGGGCATCAAGGAACACTTTGCCGATTACCGCTTTGACCCGGCGTATCTGGCGGTGGGTATCAGCGACATTCGCGGCATCGAAAACGCGCTGAAGCTGGAGTTGGGCAGCCAGCAACTGGCGTTTTCGCCGGGCACCCAAGTGGCGTGGCTGGGGGAGGGTGTGCACGTGATGCTGCCCGAGCAGGACAGCCAGAAGCCGGCACCCTTTGACTTCGCCTTTGACCTGCGCCTGCAAGGCACCGAGCAACTGCAAGTGGTGCCGGTGGGCAAGACCAGCCAGGTCAAGCTGGCGTCCAACTGGCCGCACCCGAGCTTTATCGGCAACTTCCTGCCGACCCAGCGCGAGGTCACCGCACAAGGCTTCAGCGCCCATTGGCAGACCACATTTTTCTCCACCAATTTGGAAGAAGCACTCAGCAGTTGCCTGGCCGAGCGCGGCTGTGACGACTTCAACAGCCGCAGCTTCGGCGTGAGCTTTATCGACCCGGTGGACCAGTACCTCAAGAGTGACCGGGCGATCAAATATGCGCTGTTGTTTATCGCCCTGACGTTTGCCGGTTTCTTCCTGTTCGAGGTGCTCAAGAGCCTGGCGGTGCACCCGATCCAGTACGCGCTGGTGGGGTTTGCCCTGGCGTTTTTCTACCTGCTGTTGTTGTCGTTGTCCGAGCACATCGGGTTTGGTCCGGCGTACCTGATATCGGCGGCGGCCTGTGTGATGTTGATCGGGTTTTATGTCTGCCATGTACTGCGCAGCGTCGCCCATGGCCTGGGGTTTTCGGCAGCGTTGGCGGCGTTGTATGGCTTGCTGTACGGGTTGCTGAGTGCCGAGGATTACGCGTTGCTGATGGGCTCGTTGCTGCTGTTCGGGTTGCTGGGCACGGTGATGGTACTGACCCGCAAGCTGGATTGGTATGGCGTGGGCAAGCGCAAGGAGGTGGGTGATGAGTAGGTCGTTGGGGTTGCGGGAAGATCAGCAGGTAGGAGCAACGTTGATGATGCGGATCAACGCACTGTTTCCCGAAGCCCGGGAGCTTTTTGTGGCGAGGGAGCTTGCTCCCGCTGGAGTGCGAAGCGCTCCCAGGATTTTTGGGGCCG
>NZ_JAAAFU010000075.1:724968-834562 GCF_019352905.1 Pseudomonas sp. Xaverov 83
CCTCGCCACAGAGGAACCCTTGCAGCAGGTTAAGCCGGTGGCAGGGTCTGGAGCATCGACGGCCGCTGACTCACTTCGGCATACCACGCCGCCAGCTTCGGATGGCTCGACCGCCACTGCATGCCCGGGTGGCGGAAGTCCAGGTAAGCCAACGCACACGCCACGCTGATCGCGGCCACGTCAAACGGCCCGGCCAGTTCCGTGATGGCGTCCTGTTCCAGCATGTCGAGGGCGCGACGGATCTTGTCGCGTTGGCCTTCCAGCCACAGGTCCCAGTGTTTCTCCTCGGGGCGCATGGCGGTTTCATAGCGCACCAGCACGGCGGCATCCATGATGCCGTCGGCGCTGGAGGCCAGGGTCAGGCGGCGCCAGCGGGCCGGGCCGTTCCGGGGGATCAGCGGGGTCCCGGTATGTTGATAGTCGAAGTAATCGAGGATCACCCGGCTGTCATGCAATACGTTGCCATCGGCCAGGCGCAGGGCGGGGATCTTGCCCAGCGGGTTGTCCTGGATCACCTCTGCGTCAGGCTTGACCGGTGTCGGCACGCAGGCGTGCAAGGTCACGCGATCCAGTTGGCCGGTCTCGTGCAACAGCACCCGTACTTTGCGAACAAACGGCGAGGCAGGGTTGTGGAACAACGTCATGCTGGAGGTGGACATGGGCATTCCTCGGAAAAGGGCAGCGCTAATCTATCTCAACGCTTGAACAACGCCCAGCTACCAATTACAGCCGGAATGCCCAGTCCCACCCAGCTCAACGAGTCCCACAACCCATCCCCCAGCAACGCCGCAAACAACCCGGCGGCACTCAGCAGCCCGATGGCCAGCGGGATGCCGAACACCTTCCAGAAATTCGACTGCCGTGGCTTCATGACTTGGCCGCCTTGCGCCGCACCAGCCACAAGTACACGCCACTGCCCAGAACGATAATGGTCAGCACATCCAGCACCGCCCAGAGAATCTTCATCGGCATGCCGCCGTAGTCACCGAAGTGCAGCGGTTGGGACATGCCCATGGCGTCCATGTACCACGGCCGTTCGGCAATGGCGGTGACCTGCAGGTTGCTGGCGTCGATCAACACCGGTGTCAGCAGGTGCGAGGTCAGGTGTGTGCTGCCTTTCATGAACACCGCGTAGTGATGCTCGCTGGAAAAGCGCGTGCCGGGGAACGCGATAAAGTCCGGCTCCATGCCCGGCGCGGCCTTGGCGGCGATCGTCAGCAGGTCGGTGGCGGGGGCGCGCAAGGTCAGCGGGGGGGCGTCTTTGTAGGGTTCGATCATCGCGCTGAGGCTGTCGGTACGCCAGGCAGCGATGATCAGATCGGCGCAGGCGCTGATCACGCCGGTCACGCCCACCACCAGCGCCCAGGTCAGGGTGACTACGCCGATCAGGTTGTGCAGGTCGAGCCAACGCAGGCGGGTGGATTTGTCCTGGCGCACCGTGGCGAACTTCAGCCGGCGCATGAACGGCAGGTACAACACCGTGCCGGAGATGATCGCCAACACGAACAGAATGCCCATGAACGCCAGCAGCAACTTGCCCGGCAGCCCGGCGAACATATCGACGTGCAGGCGCAGCAGGAACATCGTCAGCCCGCCGTTGGCCGACGGCGTTTCCACGGCTTCGCCGGTACGGGCGTCGAGCATGAAGGTGTGGGAGGAATTGGGTTCGGTGCCGGCAGTGGCGGCCATGATCGCGATCACGCCATTCTTGTCGTCTTCGTCCCAGGCCAGGTATTGCATGGCTTCGCCGGGTCGATGGGCCTGGGCTTTGGCAACAAGCTGTTCGAGGTTCAGCTGTGGGGTGTCGGCGGGCATGTGTGCCAGTTCGGGTTCGTTGCCCAGCAGGTGATCGATCTCGTGGTGGAAGATCAACGGCAGGCCGGTGAGGGCGAGCAGCAGCAGGAACACGGTGCAGACGAGGCTGGTCCAGGTGTGGATGAAGGACCAGCGGCGGATGGTTTTGCTTTTCATGTGTCATCCAAATGCAAAAGGGCCACGGTGCGACCGTGACCCTTGGGTACTACCTTAGCGGGTTACCACTTGTAGTTCACGGCAGCGACTACGTTGCGCTCATCACCGTAGTAGCACCAGGCACCGTCGCACGTCGACAGGTAGTCCTTGTTGAAGATGTTCTTGGCGGTCACATCCACCGAAACACCCGCCAGCACCGGATTGATTCGGCTCAGGTCGTAATGCACGGCAGCGTCGTACACGGTGTATGAACCGACGTGACCATTGGCAGTATTGGCGGTGTTGCCGTAGGTGTCACCCACGTAACGCACACCCGCACCCACACCGAAACCATCCAGAACACCCGAGTGCCACGTGTAGTCAGACCACAGCGAAGCCTGGTTGCGCGGTACCAACTTCATGCGGTTGCCCTTGTCGTCACCTTTGAGAATTTCGGTGTCGGTGTAGGTATAGGAACCGACCAGTTTCAGGTTGTCGGTGACTTCCGAAGTCGCTTCCAGCTCCAGGCCACGCACGCTGATTTCGCCGATCTGGCTGGTGACGTTGTTCTGGGTGACAGAAACGTTTTGCTGGCGCAGATCAAACACAGCAGCGGTCAGCAGGGTTTTGCTACCTACCGGCTGATACTTCACGCCCACTTCAGTTTGTTTGCCTTGGGTCGGTTTGAACGACTCGGTGGCACTGGCACTGGCGCCAGCCGTTGGCTGGAACGACTCGGTGTAGGAGATGTACGGGGTAATGCCCGAATCAAACACGTAGCTCAGGCCAGCGTTACCGCTGAACGCTTTATCGCGCTGGGTGTTGGTGGCGTCATTCATGTTGAAGAACGTGGTGCCGGTGTGAATCCAGTCTTCCCGGCCGCCCAAGGTCAGGCGCCACTTGTCCAAGGCAATTTGGTCCTGGACATACACGCCGGTCTGCACCGTCTTCTGGTTGTAGTCGTAGAAGGTGAACGGGGCGCCGGCAGGACGGGGTTGGTTATAGATCGGACGGTTCGGGTTGATGCTCGCGGCGCTGCCTTCGATCCAGTGGTAATCGGTGTTGCTGCGTTGGTGATCCAGGCCGAGCAACAGGGTGTGGCTCAGGGCGCCGGTCTGGAAATCAGCCTGGAAGTTGTTGTCCACGGCCAGTTGCGCGATGTCTTCATCGACCTTGTCGTAGATTCGCGCCAGCATACCGTCCGGGCCTACAGCGGTGTCGCCATAGCTGGAATAGGTGGTGTTGAAGGCCAGTTCGCTCTTGGTGTAGCGCATGTTTTGCTTAAACTGCCAGACGTCGTTGAAGCGATGGTCAAAGGCATAACCCAGGGCGTAGTAGGTGCGATCGTAGTAATCCTGATCCGGTTCGCCGAGGTTTTTGTGGTGGGAAATCTTGCCGGCTGGCGAAGGCAGCTTTGTGCCTTGCAAGGGCAGGAACTGGCCGCTGATACCGGTATCGTCGCGGGTGAACTGCGATAGCAGGGTCAGGTGGGTGTCGTCGTTGATGTTCCAGGTTAGGCTCGGCGCGATGTTGTAGCGCTTGTCTTCGATGTGGTCGATGGGCGTGCCGCTGTCACGTACTACGCCGTCGACGCGGTAGAGGAACTGGCCTTCATCATCGATCTTGCCGGTGCTGTCGAAGCTGATCTGCTTACGGTTGTTGCTGCCGACTTCGGCGCGTACCGCGTGGCTATCTTCGGCTTGTGGACGACGGCTGACCATGTCGAGCATGCCGCCCGGCGGGGTTTGGCCATAGACCGAGGAAGCCGGGCCGCGCAGCAGGGTGATGCGGTCGAGGTTCCAGGTCTCCTGTTTCGGGTTGGCGTAGGAGCCCTTGGGCAGCGGCAGGCCGTCGAGGAACTGGGTCGGCTCAAAGCCACGCACGCGCAGCCAGTCAGCCCGTGCATCGCTGCCGTAGCTGCTGGCGATCACACCCGGCATGTAGCGTACGGCGTCATCAAGGTTTTGCACGCCGCGGTCTTCCATCTGGGCGCGGGTGATCACCGACATCGAGCGCGGGGCTTCGACAATGGCGGTATCAGTCTTGGTGCCAGCGGCGGTGCGTGTGGCGACGTAGCCATCCACCGGCCCCCACGCACTTTCCGCATCCGCCTGCCCGGTAATACTAGTCTCCGGCAACGCCACAACCCCCTCCGGAATCGCTACCAGGCTGAACGTGCCTGCACTGCTTTGCTCCAGTTGCAGCCCGGTCCCGCGCAACGCTTCACGCAATGCGCCTTGTGCATCGAATTGCCCTTTTACCGGCGCGGAAGTCTTGCCCGCTGCCAACCCCGGGTTCAGCGTCAACGCCAAACCGGCTTGGCTGGCGATCTGGTTCAGGGTCGTGGCCAGCGGCGCTGCCGGCAGGTTGTAGGCGCGCACGCTGGAGGCCTGTTCGGCGGCGATCAGCTGGGTGCTGGCCAGCGGGGCGCTGAGGGCGATGGCCACGGCTAACAGGCTGGGGCGCAATAGGGTGTCTAGCGTGCGGGACATACGGCGGCTCCTGAATGGAAATATTTCTCAATTGCCTATGTGCCGAGCGAGATGCAAAAAGTGATAGGGCCGAATGAAAATAATTTCTATTAGTGGGTGAGTGCTGTTTTTGAGGGCCTCATCGCAGGCAAGCCAGCTCCCACAGGGGAACGCATTCCACCTGTGGGAGCTGGCTTGCCTGCGATGACAATGGCCTATGCACCACAGGAGCCTACGGCTTGGGCGCCACCGTCACCCACCACGGCGTGTGTTGTTGAATCTGCACCGGCAAGGTCGGCAGCAGTGCATTCAGCGCCAGGTTGGTGTCGTGCAGCGGGAAGCTGCCGGTGATCCGCAGGTCGGCCACGTGTTTATCCACACCCAGGTACCCGGTGCGATAGCGGCTCAGTTCCTCAACCACGTCGCCGAGGCGCGCGTTGTCTACCACCAGCATGCCGCGTGTCCAGGCGTCGGTGCCGGGGCTGATAGCCAGCATCGGGCCGAGGCCGTCGCGGCGCATCAGGACTTGCTGACCTTCCTTGAAGATCTGCTCCTGATGCAGCGCTTCAGGCTGCGCGCCGACGGCAGACTGCAACACGCTGAGGCGCGTGCCGTCGTCTTCGCGCTTGACGATAAACCGCGTACCCAAGGCGCGCAGGCTGCCTTCGCGAGTTTCGACAAAAAACGGGCGGGCGTCGTTGTGGCCGGTCTCGATGAGGATTTCGCCCTCCTGCAACACGATCAGCCGGCGTTTTTCGTCGAAGCGCACGTCGATGGCGCTGTGGGTATTGAGGTTGATCACCGTGCCGTCCGCCAGCTTCAGGGTGCGCTGTTCGCCGGTGGCGGTGCGCTGATCGGCCAGCCAATAGTTGAGCGGCACGTAGCGCTGGCCGGCGAAGAGCACCAGGCCGCACACCAGCACCACACTGGCCAGGCCGCTGCCGAGCTTGCGCACGCGCTTGCGAATGCCTTCGCGCGATTGCAGCAACGCCGCACGGGCCGGGCCTGAGGCCACACTGAAACGCTGATCGAGCATGCCCAGTTGGCGCCAGGCCCGGGCGTGTTCTTCGTTGCTGGCCAGCCATTTGGCGAACTCTTCCTGTTCCACGGCGCTGCCGTCGCCCGAATCGAGGGACAGTTGCCAGGCAATGGCGGCGTCAAGCACCCGTGCCGAGACCGGCTTGGAACTGACCGGGCTCACAGCGGCTCGCCATACAGGGCGATGTAGCACTGGCGAATGCCTTGAGCCAGGTATTGCCGTACCCGAGGCACGGAAACCCCAAGACGCTGAGCGATTTCGGCGTGACCCATGCCATCGAGGCGGTTATAGAGGAAGGCCGCGCGGGCTTTGCTCGAGAGTTTGCCCAGCAGGCGGTCGATGGCCTTGAGGTCTTCGAGGATCAGTTGCTGCTCTTCCGGGGACGGGTGCTCGCTTTCCGGGATCAGCATCAGCTCGGTGAGATAAGCCTGTTCCAGGGCGGCGCGGCGGAAGTAGTCGAACAGCAGACCCTTGGCGATGGCCACCAGAAATGCCCGCGGCTCGCGGGGCTCACGCAGTTCTTCACGGCCCAGCAGGCGCATGAAGGTGTCCTGGCTCAAGTCTTCGGCACGGCTGGGGCAGGCCACATTGCGTCGCAGCCACGCCAACAGCCAGCTGCGATGGTCGCGGTATAACGCGCCAACAAGCTCACTGTGGGGACTTTGGATGGACGACAAGGCGACACCGATCGGGAAGTTTAAACTAACGAGAATTATTCGCGATTGTGGCAGAGGTGTAAGGCGGGTGCAATTGGCGTTGGTCGGGCGGCGGCGTAATGATATCTATCATGATGATGCCGCTTACTGTGGCGAGGGAGCTTGCTCCCGCTCGCTGCGCAGCAGTCGTAATCCAGGCAGTGCATTTATTCAGTTGGAAATGGGTTGGCTGATTTTGGGGGCGCTTCGCACCCCGGCGGGAGCAAGCTCCCTCGCCACACTTAGAATGAGGGCGCTTGCTTGCGGCGTTTCCATTGGCCCAGGCGCTGTTGTAACGCGTGCGGGCTGTCGATCTGTTGCTGCCGTGCGCGGCTGAACAAAATCAACATCAACTCCGCCGTCGCCAACGCGTCCGCACTGGCGTGATGGCGCTCGCCCACTTGCAGCTTGAAATGCGTGATCCAGTCATCCAGCCCCGCTTCGCGGATGTTGGCATCAGGGCACAGCAGCGGGGCGATGTCGGCCACGTCCAGGAACGGGTGGTTCAAGCGATAGCCCAGGCTGTCCTTGAGCGCCCGGCACAGCATGTGTTGATCGAAGGGCGCATGAAACGCCAGCAGCGGACTGTCGCCGACAAACTCCATGAAGTCCATCAGCGCTTCAGCCGGATCACTGCCCGCCGCGATGGCACTGGGCCCCAGGCCGTGGATCAGCACACTGGGGCTGAGCTTGGTCTCGGCCCGTTGCAGGGTGCGTTCGAACAGCTGGGAGAAGTCCACAGCACCGTCTTCGATCACCACCGCGCCAATGGAAAGCACTTGGTCTCGATTGAGGTTCAGGCCGCTGGTTTCCAGGTCCACCACCACCCAGCGCTGGTCCCGCAGCGAACCGTCACCCAGCTCCCGTGGCTTGGGCAATTGCTCAACCCGCCGCTGTTGCGCTGCGTCCAGGCCAGGTTTGGGTTTGCGCAGCCAGCCAAACAAGCTCACAGCTGATACCGCAAGGTCAGACTGCTTTGCAGGCGTTGGGCCTGGCGCAGGGATTCACGCAGGATGCGCCGGTCCAGGTGGTTGAGGCTGTCGGGGTCGACACGGTTGGAGTAGGGCAGGTTCTCGCGGGTTTGCAGTTGGTGCTGCTGCATGCGGGTTTGTTGAATGAAGTGGTAGGCCTCTTCATAGGCCGCACCGTCGAGACGTTCGATGACTTCCTTGGCCACCAGCTGGCGCAAGCGCTCCAGGGTGTTGATGGCGCTAATCCCGTTGGCCAATGCCAGCAGGCGAGCACCGTCGACAAAGGGCGTGAGGCCTTGCACCTTGAGGTCGAGCGTCGCCTTGTCGGCACCTTTGCGCGTCAGCACGAAATCCCGGAAACGCCCCACCGGCGGGCGCTGGCGCAACGCGTTTTCGGCCAGCATGCGCTGGAACAAACGATTGTCCGCCACCTGGTCGAGAATGCCCTGACGCAATTGCTCGCACCCTTGCTCATCGCCCCAGACCACCCGCAGATCAAAATAGATGCTCGAACCCAGCAGGTTCTCCGGCGTCGCCTCACGGATAAACCCGGCAAAACGCCGCGCCCATTCGGCCCGGGACAGGCACAGCTCAGGGTTGCCGGCCATTATATTGCCCTTACACAGGGTGAAGCCGCACAGCGCCAGGCTCTGGTTGATCTGCTGTGCCAGGGGCAGCAAGCGGCCACGAATCTCGGCGGCCTCGGCGGCGTCCCTGGCTTCGAACAGAATGCCGTTGTCCTGGTCGGTATACAGCGTCTGCTCGCGGCGGCCTTCGCTGCCGAAACACAACCAACTGAACGGCACGCCGGGGTCGCCCTTGTCAGCCAAGGTCAACTCGATGACGCGGCACACCGTGTGGTCATTGAGCAAGGTGATGATGTGGGTGATCTGCGTGGACGAAGCACCGTGGGCCAGCATGCGTTCCACCAACTGGCCGATTTCGCCACGGATCGCCACCAGGTTTTCGACCCTGGGCGCATTGCGAATGGTGCGCGCCAAGTGCACCAGGTCCACCCGTTGCAGGGAAAACAGATCGCGCTCGGACACCACGCCACACAGGCGCTGATCCTTGACCAGGCACACGTGGGCAATATGCCGTTCGGTCATCGCGATCGCAGCGTCGAAGGCGCTGTGGTCCGGGGTGAGAAAGAACGGCGCCTGGGTCATATGGCGCTCGATGCCCTGGCTGAAATCGCTGGTGCCGTCGGCCACCACCTGGCGCAGGTCCCGCAGGGTGAAAATCCCCAGGGGCGCCTTGTGCTCGTCGACGATCACGATGCTGCCCACTTGCTGCTCGTGCATTTGCGTGACCGCTTCACGCAGCGGCGTCAGTGGGCTGCAGGTCACCGGGTGACGCATGGCCAATTCGCCCAGGCGGGTGTTCAGCGAGTACTGCGTGCCGAGGGTTTCTACGGCCTTTTGCTGGACTTGCTGGTTGACCTGGTCCAGCAGGCTGCTCACCCCGCGCAAGGCGAAATCGCGAAATGCGCTGGAAAGGGCGAATAGCTTGATAAAGGCCGGTTTGTTCAGTTGCAGGCAGAAGGTGTCTTCGGCGGCTTTATGCTCTGTGCGGGTCGCCCGTTCACCCAGCAGTGCCGCCAGTGGGAAACATTCACCGGTGGTGATTTCAAAGGTGGTTTCGGCTGAATCCGGCCGCTCGCCGACCACGCGGCCCTGCTTGACGATATAGAAGTGTTCCACCGGCCCGCCAGAGGGCTTGAGGATGCTCTCGCCGGGGGCGTAGAAGCGCAATTGGCACTGCTCTACCAGAAACCCCAGGTGGGTGTTCTCCATCTGGTTGAACGGCGGGAAGCGTTGCAGGAATTGCAGGGTGCCGTGGATGTTCTGCAACACAGCGGTTTTCCCCGCTTGTGTGAAAGCATCAGCTTTACTCATACCTATGACCGCAGTTTTTTTGTCGTTATCGTTCCCCATGGTCGACTCCTGCGCTGCGGGTGCCCATTGGACGTAAGTCTAGGTAGCGATTCGCCCTCACTGACTAGGGAAAAACCTTACATGAATATCGTCCAAACCCCGTAGAACGCCCACTAGGCAAACTTTCCGACGAAGTGCACATTGTTCGCCCTTCCGGCGATGTCTGACTTCTGTGCTGGGAGATTGTTTAGAACTGCCGAGAAACGTATGTCCGACCACGATATTTTGAGTGACGCCGAGCGCGAGGCCCTGAGCGCGGTTATGCAGGAGCCTGATTTACCGCCACAACGGGTTTTGATCGTGGATGACGACAAGGACGCGCGCGAACTGTTGGCAGAAATTCTTGGCTTGGACGGTATTCGTTGCATGACCGCCGACAGCGGCGAGGCGGCATGGGACTTGTTGAGCTCCAGCAGCTCCATTGGCTTACTGATCACTGACCTGCGCATGGCACCGAGCAACGGGTTGCAATTGATTCGCCAGGTACGCGAATCCACCCGGGCGGCGCTGCCGATCATCATCATGTCGGGGGACGCTGAAGCGCCCGACGTTATTGATGCGATGCATTTGAGCGTGGTGGATTTTTTGCTCAAGCCCATTGATAGCGTGAAGCTGGCGAAGATGGTGAAGCGGGAATTGGGAATAGCCCCGTCGCCAGGCAGTGACGAGCCCCACAAGGTGTATCGTCCTGCCCCGCATCGCCCCCATACGCCTCAGAAACACTCAATCAGTAAGAAAAAATAGCCTTTAGCACACACAAAAAAGCCCTGATCTTTCGATCAGGGCTTTTTCGTTTCTAGCACTTACTCACAGATCATTCTTGGCCTTGAACTCCCGACGCCGGCGGTGCAATACCGGCTCGGTGTAACCGTTCGGCTGCTTGGTCCCTTCAATCACCAACTCCACCGCCGCCTGGAACGCGATGTTGCTGTCGAAATCCGGAGCCAGCGGGCGATACAGCGCATCCCCGGCGTTCTGACGGTCCACCACCGGCGCCATGCGCTTGAGGCTTTCCATCACCTGGGCTTCATTGACGATGCCATGGCGCAACCAGTTGGCAATATGCTGGCTGGAGATACGCAGGGTGGCGCGGTCTTCCATCAGACCGACGTCGTTGATGTCCGGCACTTTCGAGCAACCTACGCCCTGGTCGATCCAACGCACCACGTAACCGAGGATGCCCTGGGCGTTGTTGTCCAGTTCGTTGCGGATTTCTTCGTCGGACCAATCGGTATTCTGGGCCAGAGGAATGGTGAGGATATCGTCCACCGAAGCCCGTTCGCGCTTGGCCAACTCGGCCTGGCGGGCGAATACGTCAACCTTGTGATAATGCAGCGCGTGCAGCGCAGCCGCTGTCGGCGAAGGAACCCATGCCGTGTTGGCGCCGGCCAGCGGGTGAGCAATTTTCTGCTCGAGCATGGCGGCCATCAGGTCGGGCATGGCCCACATGCCTTTACCGATTTGTGCGCGGCCTTGCAGGCCGGTGCTCAAGCCGATATCGACGTTCCAGTTTTCGTAGGCGCCGATCCATTTCTCAGCCTTCATGGCGGCCTTGCGCACCATCGCGCCCGCCTCCATGGAGGTGTGGATTTCATCGCCGGTACGGTCGAGGAAGCCGGTGTTGATAAACACCACGCGCTCGCTGGCCGCCTTGATGCAGGCCTTGAGGTTGACCGTGGTGCGGCGCTCCTCGTCCATGATCCCGACTTTGAGGGTGTTGCGTGGCAGGTTCAGCACGTCTTCGATGCGGCCGAACAGCTCGTTGGTGAACGCGGCTTCTTCCGGGCCATGCATCTTCGGCTTAACGATGTACACCGAACCGGTGCGGCTGTTCTTGCGGCTGGTGTTGCCGTTGAGGCTGTGGATCGCCGCCAGGCTGGTGAGCAGGCCGTCGAGAATGCCTTCCGGCACTTCGTTGCCGTCTTTGTCGAGGATGGCGTCGATGGTCATCAAGTGGCCAACGTTGCGCACGAACAGCAGCGAACGACCGTGCAGGGTCACTTCCTTGCCGTCGGCACCGGTGTAGACGCGGTCGGCGTTCATGGTGCGGGTGAAAGTCTTGCCACCCTTGGCGACTTCTTCCGACAGGTCGCCCTTCATCAGGCCGAGCCAGTTGCGGTAGATCACCACCTTGTCATCGGCATCGACGGCAGCTACGGAGTCTTCGCAGTCCATGATGGTGGTCAGGGCGGCTTCCATCAGCACGTCTTTCACGCCGGCGGCGTCGGTCTGGCCGACCGGGGTGCTGGCGTCGATCTGGATTTCGAAGTGCAGGCCATTGTGCTTGAGCAGGACGGCAGTCGGCTTGGCAGCGTCGCCCTGGTAGCCGATCAGTTGCGCATCGCTGCGCAGGCCGCTGTTGCTGCCGCCCTTGAGGCTGACCACCAGCTTGCCGTCGACGATCTTGTAGCCAGTGGAGTCCACGTGGCTGCCGGCAGCCAATGGCGCGGCTTCGTCAAGGAAAGCGCGGGCGAAGGCGATGACCTTGTCGCCACGCACCTTGTTGTAGCCTTTGCCCTTTTCGGCGCCGTCGGCTTCGCTGATGGCGTCGGTGCCATACAGCGCGTCATACAGTGAGCCCCAGCGCGCATTCGAAGCGTTGAGGGCGAAACGGGCGTTCATCACCGGCACTACCAGCTGCGGGCCGGCCATGTGGGCAATTTCTTCGTCGACGTTTTGGGTCGAGGCCTGGAAATCCGCGGCTTCTGGCAGCAGGTATCCGATATCTTGAAGGAAGGCTTTGTAGGCCACAGCGTCGTGTGCCTGGCCGGCGTGGGCCTGGTGCCAGGTGTCGATCCGCGCTTGAAAATCGTCGCGTTTGGCGAGTAGGGCTTTGTTCTTCGGCGCCAGGTCGTGGATGACCTTGTCGGCACCGGCCCAGAACTGGTCGGCGGTAATGCCGGTACCAGGAATGGCTTCGTTGTTCACGAAGTCGAACAGGACTTTGGCGACCTGCAGGCCACCGACTTGAACGTGTTCAGTCATTGCTTGCCTCACTCTGCGGAGCTTATGCGCTTTTCAGCTTTTCAATTTACCAATGAAGCCTCTGGCCATGTAAACCGCGAACATGCCGCACCAGTACATGCCGTTGAAGGCGGCTGGGCGGGCTGCGTCGCGGTGCGTGGTTGCCTTGGCAGACATCGACCTAACGTTATGTAGTGCGCGATTGGGCATACTACATGATGAGTTGCGGTTGTGAAAATTAGACTAAATACGTCGTTTAGCGACCCACTTTGGTCGTACGGTCACAGTGGGGTACGGGATGTTCTCAAAAAACTATTGGATTGTTCCAGATAAATATAAAAATGGTACACGATTTGTTTTCGCGGGCGCCTGCGTCCACCTTGTAGGAGCGAGCTTGCTCGCGAGGATCGTTAACGATAACGCGGGATGCCTGACACCCAACGGTGCTCTCACGTTCTTCGCGAGCAAGCTCGCTCCTACAGAATCAGAAGAAGAGGACGACACCATGGACCATCTCGTACTGACTGTCATCGCCCCGGACAAACCCGGCGTGGTCGAACGCATCGCCCAATGCATCGCCGCCCATGGCGGCAACTGGCTGGAAAGCCGCATGGCGCACATGGCTGGGCAGTTTGCCGGGATCTTGCGGGTGAGCGTGCCGGCGGAAAATCGTCTGGATTTGATTGGGGCGCTGGAAGACTTGTCCACCCACGGCATTCGCGTGCTGCAGGGCGAAAGCAGTTCGGTCGCCGCCAGTGAGTCGCAACCGATCGCGATGGCGTTGGTGGGCAATGACCGGCCGGGGATTGTTCGCGACATCACCGCGCTGCTCAGCAAGCAGGGCGTCAACCTGGAGCGCTTGATCACCGACGTGCGACCGGCACCGATGAGCAGCGACCTGCTGTTCCACGCCGAAGCCTTGTTGGCGGTGCCGTTGACGCTGCCACTGGAGACCTTGCAGGCGGCATTGGAAACCCTGGCAGACGACCTGATGGTGGAACTGGAGCTGCGCAGCGAGGAATAGTTGCCCACAAGGTTATGCATGGAAATCTTGCATGGGCCTGTGGATAACCTGTAGAGACCCGCGTCCAGCCCAGGCGGGCCGCGGCTCTTCGCCGGCTGAGCAAAAAACGAGCAGTTTCAAGGGCTTGTGCACAAACGCCGGGGATCAGGCTGTGGATAACCTTGGGGTGAATGCCTGCAAGCCACGCCGGCTGTAGCTTGCAGGAGTCTGTACGTTATTTGATCAGTTTTTCCGCACGGTCAGCCAGGCGTCGAGGCTGTAAACCACCAGGCCGGCCCAGATAAAGCAGAAAGCGATCAACGTGGCCGGCGCCAGGTGTTCATTGAACAGCAGCACCGCTTCCAGCAGCACCAGTGTCGGCGCCACGTATTGCAGGAAGCCCAGGGCGGTGTAGGGCAAATGCCGCGCGGCGGCGTTGAAACACACCAGCGGGATCAGTGTCACCGGGCCAGCGGCCACCAGCCACCACGCTTCGGAGGTGCCCCAGAATTCCATCTGTGCACTGTGGGCAGACGGGTTGAACAGTAGCCATGCAATGGCAATCGGCACCAGCATCCAGGTTTCCACCACCAGCCCGGGCAATGCCTTGACCGGCGCCTGCTTGCGGATCAAACCGTAGAAACCAAAGGTGGCTGCCAGTACCAGGGACACCCAGGGCAAGCTGCCGACCTGCCACACCTGTTGCGCCACGCCCACTGCCGCCAGGCCCACGGCCACCCATTGCAGGCGGCGCAGGCGCTCGCCCAGGATCACCATGCCCAGCAGCACGTTCACCAGCGGGTTGATGTAGTAACCGAGACTGGCCTCGAGCATGCGGCCACTGTTCACCGACCACACGTAGGTCAGCCAGTTGGCCGCGATCAAGGTGCCGCTCAGGGCGAGGATCGCCAGGCGCTTGGGATTGTCCCGCAGTTCTCGGAGCCAGCCCGGGTGTTTCCAGACCATCAGCAGCAAACTGCCGAACAGTGCCGACCACAGCACACGGTTGACGATGATTTCTGCGGCGGGAACGCTGGCGATGGCTTTGAAGTAGATCGGGAACAGGCCCCAGATGACGTAGGCACTCAGGCCCAATATGTATCCGCGACGGGGGTTGGCGGCTTGCATGCAGAATCCTTGCTTAGGCAGCTAACAAAGCCGCGATTGTAAGGATATTTGTCAGGGGATGTGTGTTGAAAGTGTAGGGCCCAAGGTCAGGGCCCAGACGGTAGTGATCAGAACAGCTTCAACGGTTCTTCGTTGAGCGCCGACAACTGCTCGCGCAACGCCAGCACCTGGTCGCCCCAGTAACGTTCGCTGCCAAACCACGGGAAGCTGTGGGGGAACGCCGGGTCGTCCCAGCGCCGTGCGAGCCAGGCGCTGTAGTGCATCAGGCGCAGGGCGCGCAGCGGTTCGATCAGGGCCAGTTCGCGTGGGTCGAAGTCGTGGAATTCCTGGTAGCCGTCCATCAATTCCGACAGCTGCCCCAGGCATTCCTGGCGGTCACCGGCGAGCATCATCCACAGGTCCTGAACGGCAGGGCCCATGCGGCAGTCATCGAGGTCGACGATGTGGAACATCTCGTCGCGGCACATCATGTTGCCGGGGTGGCAATCGCCGTGCATGCGGATGTTCTTGTGGGGCGTGGCCTTGTAGACCTCTTCCACACGCTTGAGCAGGTCGCGGGCCACGGACTCGTAGGCTGGCAGCAGGCTGCGAGGAATGAAGTTGCCTTCCAGCAGGGTGTTCAGGGAGTCGTGACCGAAATTCTTCACGCCCAGGGCTTCGCGGTGTTCGAAGGGCCGGGTGGACCCGACCGCGTGCAGGCGGCCGAGCAGTTGGCCAAGACGATACAACTGATCGAGGTTGCCCGGCTCTGGCGCGCGGCCACCCCGGCGCGGGAACAGGGTGAAGCGGAAGCCGGCGTGTTCGAACAGGCTTTCGCCGTTGTGAATCATCGGCGCCACCACCGGCACTTCGCACTCGGCCAGTTCGAAGGTGAAGCTGTGTTCTTCGAGGATCGCTTCGTTGGTCCAGCGCTGTGGCCGGTAGAACTTGGCGATCAAGGGCTCGGAGTCTTCGATGCCGACCTGGTAGACACGGTTTTCGTAGCTGTTGAGCGCGAGGATGCGGGCGTCGCTGAGGAAACCGATGCTTTCGACAGCGTCGAGCACCAGGTCAGGGGTCAGTGTTTCAAACGGGTGTGCCATGCGAACTCCTGCGCGCAGCAGGGCGCCGCGTCCGGCCGGGTATGGTAACGCACCGGGGTCGAGATAGGTGGTGACTGTTAGTCCGCCATCGCGGGCAAGCCCGGCTCCCACAGGAGTAATCGGTCAACTGTGGGAGCCGGGCTTGCCCGCGATGGCGCCTTATCAGGCGCCGACGATCCCGCCATCGTCTCGACGAATCGCCATCACCGAGGACCGTGGCTTGCCATTCGGCAGGTGCTCCGGCCAGGTCGAACCACCGGTTTCCCCCGGATGCTGAATCCCCACAAACAGGGTTTTCTGGTCCGGCGAGAAGCTGATCCCGGTCACTTCACACGCCACCGGCCCCACCATGAACCGCCGAATCTCTCCGGTCGACGGGTCGGCACACAGCATCTGGTTATTACCCATCCCGGCAAAGTCGCCGCCGTTGCTGTAGTCGCCATCGGTCAGGATCCACAACCGCCCGGCCTTGTCGAAACCCAGCCCATCCGGGCTGTTGAACATGTTCTGCGGGTTGATGTTGGACGAGCCACCCTTTGGCGTCCCGGCATGCACCGCCGGGTTGCCGGCCACCACAAACAAATCCCAGCTGAAATCCGGCGCGCCATGGTCGTTGGCGTTGGCCTTCCAGCGCAGGATCTGCCCGTAGACGTTTTTCTCCCGCGGGTTCGGGCCGCCGACCGGCTGGCCGTCTTCGCCGCGCTTGGCGTTGTTGGTCAGGGTGCAATACACCTGACCGTCGGTGGGGCTGACCACGATCCATTCCGGGCGGTCCATGCGGGTGGCTTTCACCACGCTGGCGGCCAGGCGTGCGTGGATCAGCACTTCGGCCTGGCTGGCAAAACCGCTGTTGGCGTCGATGCCGTTCTTGCTGTAGGTCAACTCGACCCATTGGCCCTGGCCCTTGGGATGGTCGGCATTGCCGTCGCCTGCGTCGAAAATCGCCACATACAAGGTGCCGTGGTCCAGCAGGTCTTTGTTGGCCTTGGGGTTCTTGTGATTGATCTTGTCGCGGCTGATGAACTTGTAGATGAACTCGCCGCGTTCGTCGTCGCCCATGTACACCACGGCGCGGCCGTCGCGGGTTTCCGCCAGGGCGGCGTTTTCGTGCTTGAAGCGACCCAGGGCGGTGCGTTTGACCGGTGTGGATTGCGGGTCGAACGGGTCGATTTCCACCACCCAGCCATGGCGGTTGAGTTCGTTGGGGTTCTTGGCCATGTCGAAGCGCGGGTCGTGGGGGTGCCAGTTGATGTCTTTGCTGGCGGCCACCACGCCGTAGCGTTTCTGCCCGGCGTCGAAGGTTTGTTGCGGGTTGCTGCTGCCGAAGCAATCGGTGAAGTTCTCTTCGCAGGTCAGGTAGGTGCCCCACGGGGTCTTGCCGTTGGCGCAATTCTGGAAGGTGCCGAGGACTTTTTTGCCGGTTTTGTCGGCGCTGGTTTTCAGCCAGGCATGGCCCGCTGCGGGGCCACCGAAGCGGATCGGCGAGTTGCCGTGGATGCGCCGGTTGTAGCGCGAGTCCTGGACGAACTGCCAGGTGTCGCCTTTGCGCCGCACTTCGATCACCGACACCCCTTCGCTGGCCAGCGCCTTGCGCACGTCTTCCGCCGATTGCGGCGCGCCGCCGTGGGCGTAGAGGTAGCGATAGTTGGTGTATTCGTTGTTGATCGCCATCAGCGCGCGGTTGTCGTCACCGGGGAAAGCAAACAGGCTCATGCCGTCGTTGTTGTCGCCGAACTGTTGTTCCTGGGCCTTGGCGGTGCCGTTGCCGCTGGGGTCGAAGGCCGGCGCGTTTTTGTGCAGTGGCTGGCCCCAGCTGATCAGTACCGAGGCGCTGTAGCCGGGCGGCAGGGTGATGGTGTCGCTGGTGGCTGCGGCGATGCTGGTGAAACCCAGCAATGGGCTGTTCGACGCGGCGTTGACCGCCAGGGCACTGCGGGTCAGCAGGTTGCCGCCGAGGAACATCGCGGCACCGCACAGGGCGCCGGCACCGATAAAACGGCGGCGGGTGAGGCCGACCATCTGTTCCAGATCGGTGGCTTGGTTTTCTTCTAATAGGCTCATTTCAGGCTCCCTGCGGGTTTTTGCAGACACCTTAAGGAGCGGTCGTGACGAAATTGTTGCAGTTTGAAGCGTTACACCGGGGTGCCCAGCAGCACGTTGCTGGGGGAGAACTGCACCTTCACCTGCACGCCTTCGGCGGCACTGATCTGCGCAAGTGCGTCGGGCCGGGCCAGGGCACACAAAACCTGGCCATTGGGCAGAGTGATACGGACCTCGCTGGGGCCGTCTTCGGCGTCGAGAATCGCCTCGATTTTTCCTTCCAAGCAATTGTGTCCTGGTGTTGCTGACTGCGAGGCGGCCAGCACTTCAAGCCAGCCAGCCTTGATCAGGGCCACCACTTCGGTGCCGGTCTCCAGCTCCAGATGCAAGGTGCTGTCGTGGGTGATTTGTGCATCCAGGCTCAGCCCGCCGGCCAGTTCCAGGCGAATCAGGTCGTTGCGGCCATGGCTGTCGATGGCCATGACCTCGCCGTGCAACTGGTTGCGCGCGCTGGTGCGCAGCATCAGGCGGCCCAACAGGTTGAAGTCGCTGGCGTCTTCGGCGGAATCCAGCACCTGGGTTTGCAGCACTTGCAGACGCTGGTAGAGGCGCAACACCCGTTCGCCCTCTGCCGTCAGCTTGGCGCCGCCACCGCCTTTGCCGCCGACACTGCGTTCCACCAAGGGCTTTTGCGCCAGGTTGTTCAACTCGTCGATGGCGTCCCACGCTGCCTTGTAGCTCAAGCCCGCACTCTTTGCCGCGCGGGTGATGGAGCCCTGCTCGGCAATGTGTTGCAGCAGCGCAATGCGCTGGGGGCGACGGACGATGTGTTGGCTCAAGAGGGTAGGCAGGGACATGGGGACACGCTTCGATGGAATGGGCAGACGTTGCGGGCAGGGCGTCTGAGAGTCAAGTCATGTGCCGGGCTTGGGCGTGCGGGCCAGGCAATACACATCCACCTGTCGGGCGCCGGCGTCCGTCAATAGGCTGGCCAGGCTGTTGGCGGTGGCGCCGGTAGTCAGTACGTCATCGATCAGCGCCAGGTGCCGGCCGTTGACTTGCGCACCGTCCGCCAAGGCAAAGGCCTGGAGCAGGTTGCGCTGGCGGGTCCTGGCGTCCAGGTCCTGTTGCGCCACCGTTTCATGAGGCCGTAACAGCAGGTGCTCATCGTAGGGGATATTCAGGTCCTTGCTCAGCCAGCGCGCGAGCATGGCTGACTGGTTGTAACCCCGTTCCCGCAGGCGTTTGCGAGCCAAGGGCACGGGTAGCAGGCAGTCGGGGCGCGTCAGCTCCGCATCGTCATAACGGTGTTGCAGAAACTGCCCCAGCAGGTGCGCGAGCAAATGGCCCAGCGGCCATCGGGCCTGATGCTTGAAGCGGCTGATCAAGCTGTCGATGGGAAAGCTGTAGATCCAGGGGGCAACCACCTGTTTAAACGCCGGTGGTCGCTTCAGACATTGGCCACACACCAGGCCTGACATGGGCAATGGCAGCGCGCACACTTCGCATTGATCCATCAACCAAGGCAGTTCGGTTTCGCAGGTGTTGCAGATGGAATGGGCCGTTTCGCTGCTTTCATCACAGATCAAACAGATTTGGTTGCTTTTTAACCAGATGTAAACCTCGTGTTTCTTCTCAAGTTGACAGTGCATGAATCTTCCTTAAATATGCCGAGCATCCGTGTCGTGCCTGTGGGTATTACTGTCCGCAGGGCTTGCCAAAGCATAATCAAGGAATCGCCCATGAGCGCCAGCATCACTGCCAACCTGCGTCACGATTGGTCTTTAGCCGAAGTCAAAGCGCTGTTTGTCCAGCCTTTCAACGACCTGTTGTTCCAGGCGCAGACCGTGCACCGCGCGCATTTCGACGCCAACCGCGTTCAGGTTTCCACGCTGCTGTCGATCAAGACCGGCGCCTGCCCGGAAGATTGCAAATATTGTCCGCAGTCGGGCCACTACAACACGGGCCTGGAAAAAGAGAAGCTGATGGAAGTGCAGAAGGTCCTCGAAGAGGCCGCCCGCGCCAAGGCAATCGGCTCGACCCGTTTCTGCATGGGCGCCGCCTGGAAACACCCGTCGGCCAAAGACATGCCCTACGTGCTGGAGATGGTCAAAGGCGTGAAAGCCATGGGCCTGGAAACCTGCATGACCCTCGGTCGCCTCGACCAGGACCAGACCGAAGCCCTGGCCCAAGCTGGCCTCGATTACTACAACCACAACCTCGACACGTCGCCGGAGTTCTACGGTTCGATCATCACCACCCGTACCTACGCTGAGCGCCTGCAAACCCTGGCGTACGTGCGTGATTCGGGGATGAAGATCTGCTCCGGCGGCATCCTCGGCATGGGCGAGTCCCTGGACGACCGCGCCAACCTGCTGATCCAGCTGGCCAACCTGCCGGAGCATCCGGAATCGGTGCCGATCAACATGCTGGTGAAAGTCGCCGGTACGCCGCTGGAAAACGCCGACGACATCGACCCGTTCGACTTCATCCGTATGCTGGCAGTGGCGCGCATCCTGATGCCGCAGTCCCATGTGCGGCTGTCGGCCGGGCGTGAGGCGATGAACGAGCAGATGCAGGCCCTGGCGTTTTTTGCCGGTGCCAACTCGATTTTCTACGGCGACAAACTGCTGACCACCGCCAACCCGCAGGCGGACAAGGACATGCAACTGTTCTCGCGCCTGGGCATCTTGCCGGAGGCTCGCGAAGAGCACGCCGACGAAGTGCACCAGGCGGCGATCGAGCAGGCGCTGGTGGAGCAGAAGAGCAGCGAGCAGTTCTATAACGCGGCTGTTTAAGCCATTTCTCCTGCCGAAGTGCGATCCAGTGTGGGAGCTGGCTTGCCTGCGATAGCGGTCTGTCAGACACATTGATGTTGAATGTGTCGCCGCAATCGCAGGCAAGCCAGCTCCCACAGGGTTGACCGCGTTTAGCCTGCTTAACCGAGGTCTCATGTCTTTCGATCTCGCCGCGCGTCTTGCGGCTCGTCGTGCCGAACACCTGTATCGCCAACGTCCACTGCTGCAGAGCCCTCAAGGCCCTGACGTGGTGGTCGATGGCCAGCCGTTGCTGGCGTTCTGCAACAACGATTACCTGGGCCTGGCCAATCACCCGCAGGTGATTGAAGCCTGGCGTGCGGGCGCGGCGCGTTGGGGTGTCGGTGGCGGTGCTTCGCATCTGGTGATTGGCCACAGCACGCCGCACCATGAACTGGAAGAAGCCTTGGCCGACCTGACTGGCCGCCCGCGGGCGCTGCTGTTCACCACCGGTTACATGGCCAACCTCGGAGCCGTCACGGCGCTGGTGGGTCAGGGCGATACGGTGCTGGAAGACCGTCTCAATCATGCCTCATTGCTGGATGCCGGTTTGCTCTCCGGGGCGCGCTTCAATCGTTACCTGCACAACGACGCGGCCAGCCTGGCCAAGCGCCTGGAGAAAGCCACCGGCAATACGCTGGTGGTCACCGATGGCGTGTTCAGCATGGACGGCGACCTGGCTGACCTGCCGGCACTGGCCCGTGAAGCCCGAGCCAAGGGCGCATGGCTGATGGTGGATGACGCCCATGGCTTCGGGCCTTTGGGCGCCAACGGTGGTGGGATCGTCGAGCATTTTGGCTTGAGCCAGGAAGACGTGCCGGTGTTGGTGGGCACTCTGGGCAAAGCCTTCGGTACTGCCGGCGCGTTTGTCGCGGGCAGCGAAGAGCTGATCGAAAGCCTGATCCAGTTCGCCCGCCCGTATATCTACACCACCAGCCAACCGCCGGCGCTGGCCTGCGCCACGCTGAAAAGCCTGGAATTGCTGCGCACCGAGCATTGGCGCCGTGAGCATCTCAACGGGTTGATCCGCCAGTTCCGCCAGGGCGCCGAGCAGATTGGCCTGGAGCTGATGGACAGTTTCACGCCGATCCAGCCGATCATGATTGGCGACAGTGCCCGTGCCGTGCGTTTGTCGCAGATGCTGCGCGAGCGTGGGCTGATGGTGACTGCGATCCGTCCGCCAACCGTGCCCGCCGGCAGCGCTCGCCTGCGGGTAACCCTGACGGCGGCCCACAGTGAAGCCCAGGTGCAGCTATTGTTAAACGCATTGGAAGAGTGTTTCCGCTTGTTAGGCCAGGAGCCCGACCATGCGTGATCGACTGATATTGCTGCCTGGCTGGGGCCTCGGCATCTCGCCGCTGGAACCGCTGGCGGCGGCGCTGCAAGGGCTGGATGAACACCTGCGGGTGCATATCGAACCCTTGCCGGCGCTGGCTGGCGCGGACCTCGACGAATGGCTGGACGAGCTGGACGCCAGCCTGCCGGACAACGCCTGGCTGGGTGGCTGGTCCCTCGGCGGGATGCTGGCTTCAGAGCTTGCAGCGCGCCGGGGCGATCGTTGCTGTGGCCTGGTGACCTTGGCCAGCAACCCCTGTTTTGTCGCCCATGACGGCTGGCCGAGCGCAATGCCCGGCGAAACCTTCGATGCGTTTCTCGCCGGGTGCAATGCCGATTCCCAGGTCACGCTCAAGCGCTTCGGCCTGCTGTGCGCCAAGGGCGCGGAAGACCCTCGCGGGCTGGCGCGCTTGTTGGTCAGCGGGGCGCCGAATACGCCGTCCCCGGTCCTGATGAATGGCCTTGAGTTACTCGCTCAACTGGATACCCGTGAGGCGTTGCTGGCCTTTCGTGGCCCACAGTTGCACCTGTTTGCCGGCATGGACGACCTGGTGCCAGCCGAGGCGGCCAGCGACCTGCTGACCTTGTTGCCCGATGTTGAAATCGGCCTGATTGAACAGGCCGGTCACGCTTTTCTACTGGAGGACCCCCACGGTGTGGCGGGGGCCATCCAGGCTTTTTTGCATGAGTGCGGTGATGACTGATTTGTCCCATGTGCTACCCGGCGGCTTGCCAGACAAGCGCCAGGTAGCGGCCTCCTTTTCCCGCGCAGCCGCCAGTTACGACAGTGTTGCCGAGTTGCAGCGTGCAGTGGGCAGCGAGCTGTTGCGGCGTTTGCCCGAAGGTCTTTCTCCACAACGCTGGTTGGACCTGGGCTGCGGCACGGGTTATTTCAGTCGTGTGCTGGGCCAGTCATTTCCGGATAGCCAGGGTCTGGCCCTGGATATCGCCGAGGGCATGCTCAACCACGCCCGACCCTTGGGTGGCGCGCAACATTTTATCGCTGGGGATGCCGAGCGCTTGCCGTTGCAGAACTCCAGTTGCGGGCTGATTTACTCCAGTTTGGCGGTGCAGTGGTGTTCGGACTTTAGCGCAGTGCTCAGTGAGGCGCGGCGAGTGTTGCAGCCGGGTGGCGTGCTGGCGTTTGCCAGTCTCTGCGTGGGTACGCTGGATGAGTTGCGCGAAAGTTGGCGCGCGGCGGATGGGATGGTTCATGTGAACCGCTTCCGGCCATTCAGTACTTATCAACAGCTGTGCGCGGCCAGTGGCTTGCGGGTGCGCAGCCTGGAGCAGCGTCCCCACGTGTTGCACTACCCCGACGTGCGCAGCCTGACCCACGAACTGAAAGCGTTGGGTGCGCACAATCTGAACCCGGGACGCCCTGGAGGCTTGACGGGCCGGGCGCGGATTGTTGCACTGGTGCAAGCCTACGAGCAGTTCCGCCAGGCCCAAGGCCTGCCGGCGACTTATCAAGTGGTGTACGCCGTCCTGGAGAAACCTCTATGAATGCCGCTTACTTCATCACGGGGACCGACACCGACGTCGGCAAGACCACCATCGCTGCCGGCCTGCTGCATGCCGCGCGGCAAGCGGGCAAAAGCACGGCGGCGGGCAAACCGGTAGCCTCGGGGTGCCAACTGACCCCCAAGGGTCTGCGCAATTCGGATGCCCTGGCGTTGTTGGCGGAATGTTCACTGCCCTTGACCTATGCCGAGGTCAATCCGGTGGCGTTCGAGCCGGCCATCGCGCCGCATCTGGCAGCCCGCGAAGCCGGTGTGGCACTGACGGTGCAGTCGTTGTTGAAGCCCATGCAGCATATTCTGGCCAAGCAGGCAGACTTCACCTTGATTGAAGGCGCGGGCGGTTGGCGTGTGCCCTTGGCGGATCAGGACAATCTGTCGGACCTGGCCCAGGCGCTGAAGCTGCCGGTGATCCTGGTGGTGGGGGTACGACTGGGTTGTATCAGTCACGCGTTGCTGACCGCCGAAGCCATCGCCAGGGACGGTTTGCCGCTGGCGGGCTGGGTAGCCAATATCATCGATCCCAAGACCTCTCGTCTGGAAGAGAACCTTGCAACCCTGGCTGAGCGACTCCCCGCGCCATGCCTGGGAAGGGTGCCCAAGCTCAAGCATCCCAGCGCCGAAGCGGTCGCCGAGTACTTGCAACTGGACCTGCTTGACTAGTTTTACCTATCAATAAGGCATTATGCCATTAGTGTTTTTAACGGGCCTTTTGCCGGTATGTCTGCTTCAATAAGGTTTCACGATTCTCTTTCAGGCAGGTTCACGCCATGGAAATCTCTGGTAGCAGTGCGTTTTACTCGGGACTGAGCGCCATTCAGACCGGGCAGAACCGTGTCGACCAGGCCGCCGGCAAGATCGCCAGCGCCGCCACTACCCAGCCTTCGGACGCGCAAAATGATCGTTTGCGTTCGGTAGATGCCAATCAGGCCAGCAACTCGGCGAGCAATATGGTCGAGATGGCCCAAGGCAAGTTTCAGGTCGAGCTGGGCGCCAAAGTGGCCAAGGCTTCCGACGAAATGCTTGGTACGTTGATCGATACTTACGCATAACCCCCCCTATTATTGTGCGAGCTGGCTTCTCTGTGGGAGCTGGCTTGTCTGCGATAGCGTCACCTCGATCCTCCTGATACACCGCGGCGCCCGCATCGCAGGCAAGCCAGCTCCCACATTGATCTTCACCGCTCAATAATCTTTTTCCCCCTGAATCGTCATGTGGCATTTCGCTGCAGGCCTTGCCGTGCCTGACGTTGACCTGCGTCATGACAAACGGCATTTGCACGACGCTTGACAAGGATAGGTCGTAAACGTATGTTTCAAACAACTGTTTGACCGCTACAACAATCCACGCGGTTGTTCATCCCAGATACATCAGCAGAGGTTTATCGCTATGCCTGACTACAAGGCCCCCTTGCGTGATATTCGCTTCGTTCGTGACGAACTGCTCGGCTATGAAGCGCACTATCAGAGTCTGCCGGCTTGCCAGGACGCTACCCCGGACATGGTTGACGCCATTCTCGAAGAAGGCGCCAAGTTCTGTGAGCAGGTACTGGCACCGCTGAACCGCGTGGGTGACATCGAAGGTTGCACCTGGAGCGAGTCAGGCGTTAAGACCCCTACCGGCTTCAAAGAAGCCTACAAACAATTCGTTGAAGGCGGCTGGCCAAGCCTGGCCCACGACGTGGCGCACGGTGGCCAAGGCCTGCCGGAGTCCCTGGGCCTGGCAGTCAGCGAAATGGTCGGCGAAGCCAACTGGTCGTGGGGTATGTACCCTGGCTTGTCGCACGGCGCGATGAACACCATTTCCGAGCACGGCACCCCGGAACAGCAAGAGGCTTACCTGACCAAACTGGTGTCGGGCGAGTGGACCGGCACCATGTGCCTGACCGAACCGCACTGCGGCACCGACCTGGGCATGCTGCGCACCAAGGCCGAGCCTCAGGCTGACGGCTCCTACAAGGTTTCCGGCACCAAGATCTTCATCTCGGCCGGCGAACACGACATGGCCGACAACATCGTCCACATCGTTCTGGCCCGCCTGCCGGACGCACCGGCTGGCACCAAAGGCATTTCGCTGTTCATCGTTCCCAAGTTCGTACCGAACGCCGACGGTTCGATTGGCGAGCGCAACGCGGTGTCCTGTGGTTCCCTGGAACACAAGATGGGCATTCACGGCAACGCTACCTGCGTGATGAACTTCGACGCGGCCACCGGTTTCCTGATCGGCCCGGCGAACAAAGGCCTGAACTGCATGTTCACCTTTATGAACACCGCTCGCCTGGGTACCGCGCTGCAAGGTCTGTCCCACGCTGAAATCGGCTTCCAGGGCGGCCTGAAATACGCTCGTGACCGCCTGCAAATGCGCTCCCTGACTGGCCCGAAAGCGCCGGACAAGGCAGCCGACCCGATCATCGTGCACCCTGACGTGCGCCGCATGCTGTTGACCATGAAAGCCTTCGCCGAAGGCAACCGCGCGATGGTGTACTTCACCGCCAAGCAGGTTGACGTGGTCAAGTACGGCACCGACGACGAAGCCAAGAAACAGGCTGACGCACTGCTGGCGTTCATGACCCCGATTGCCAAGGCGTTCATGACCGAAGTCGGTTTTGAATCCGCCAACCACGGCGTGCAAATCTACGGCGGCCACGGCTTCATCGCCGAGTGGGGCATGGAGCAGAACGTTCGCGACAGCCGCATTTCGATGCTGTACGAAGGCACCACCGGCATCCAGGCCCTCGACCTGCTGGGCCGTAAAGTGCTGATGACCCAAGGCGAAGCGCTGAAGGGCTTCACCAAGATCGTCCACAAGTTCTGCCAGGCCAACGAAGGCAACGAAGCGGTAGAGGAATTCGTTGCACCGCTGGCGGCACTGAACAAAGAGTGGGGCGAGTTGACCATGAAGGTCGGCATGGCGGCCATGAAAGACCGTGAAGAAGTCGGTGCCGCCTCGGTGGATTACCTGATGTACTCCGGCTACGCCTGCCTGGCCTACTTCTGGGCTGACATGGCCCGCCTGGCCGCCGAGAAACTGGCTGCCGGCACCACCGAAGAAGGTTTCTACACCGCCAAGCTGCAGACTGCGCGCTTCTACTTCCAGCGCATCCTGCCGCGTACCCGCACCCACGTTGCAACCATGCTGTCGGGCGCCAACAACCTGATGGACATGAAAGAAGAGAACTTCGACCTGGGCTACTAAGCCTCGGCGGGTTCATTTCAAAAGCCGCCGCTCCTTAGGGAGCGGCGGCTTTTTTTTCGTTCCCATGCTCCGCGTGGGAATGCAGCCTGGGATGCTCTGCGTCCCGCTCCACGCCAGTCAATAAAAAACCACAGCGCAGCACTCAGGGATTGCGCCGCTCGGCCGTTAAAGTGATGGCAATGTGATACGCATCACATCGAATGTGCTTAACTGTGATCAGTGAAGGCACTGTGCCATCTTTTTAGTGGGTCGGAGCTTTACCCTTGCCGCGCGTGTCTGCTTTACGTTTCAGTCATTTTTTACCTTCACTGCTGTTGCTGATGGCGGGGCTCTCGGCTGCGTATGTGAAGGACCTCAATGTGTTCTTCACCTCACTGTTCAATGTGCTGCCGACCCTCGTGTTGCTGCTGGGCGGTTCGTACTGCGCGGTCTACCGCCGCCAGCGCGAGCTGTTCCTGATGATCACGGTGTACGTGGTCTACTTCCTGCTGGACACCCAGACCGATTATTACCGCGACCATGGCCGAGTTCGGGACGACGCGGCGGTGGTTTTCCATCTGTGCTGCCTGTTGTTGCCGCTGCTGTTCAGCATCTACGCGCTCTGGCAGGAAAAAACCCACCTGTTTCGCGACTTCATCGCACGGTGCGCGGTGCTGTTGGCGATCGGCAGCGTGGCGCTGGCCCTTGAGCAAAGTTTCCCTCAGGCCGTGTTGAGCTGGTTGGCCGAGATTCGCTGGCCCGCGTTGCATGGCCGCTGGATGAGCCTGATCCAGCTTTCCTACCCGATGTTCCTGATTGGCTTTGTTACTCTGGCCGCGCAGTACTGGTACCAGCCAAGACCGCTGCACGCCGCGCAACTGGTGGGCTTGCTGGGGTTGTTCTGGATGTTGCCGCAGACCTTCATCCTGCCGTTCACCCTGAACATCATGTGCAGCCAGGTGATGCTGATGATTGCCGCCGGTGTGGCCCACGAGGCTTATCAAATGGCCTTCCGTGACGAGCTGACCGGGCTGCCGGGCCGCCGCGCACTGAACGAACGCATGCAGCGGCTGGGGCGCAACTACGTGCTGGCCATGGGCGACGTCGATCACTTCAAGCGCTTCAACGACACCCATGGGCACGATGTGGGTGACCAGGTACTGCGCCTGGTGGCCAGCAAGCTGTCCAAGGTCAACGGCGGCGGCCGGGCTTATCGGTACGGCGGCGAAGAGTTTGCCGTGGTGTTCGCCGGCAAGACCCTGGATGAATGCCTGCCGCACCTGGAAGAGATCCGCGAAATCATCGCCAACTACGACATCAAGTTGCGTAACCCCGATCGTCCCAACGACGACCAGCAAGGCCGGCAACGTCGTGCAGGCAGTGGCGCGTCCAGCGTGTCGGTGACCGTCAGCATCGGCGTCGCCGAGCGCCAGGCCGAGCAGCGCAGCCCTGAAGAAGTGCTCAAATCCGCCGACCAGGCGCTGTACAACGCCAAGGGCGCGGGGCGTAACTGCGTGGTTGCTTCGGGGCAGACCCGCCGGGGCGCGGTACGAATGGACAGCGCTGCCGGTTGAGTGATGGCGGTGTATTCAGCGGCCCTACAGTGATTGTCCGGTGGGCCGTGGGGCAGTAGGTTGAAGGCATCTGCTGCCGGAGACATCGCCATGCCTGACTATAAAGCTCCCCTGCGCGACATGCGCTTTCTGATCGATCACGTCTTTGATTTCCACGGCCACTACGCGGCGTTGGGTGCGACCGATGCCAGCCCGGACATGGTAGGCGCGATCCTCGAAGAAGGCGCCAAGTTCTGTGAAAACGTCCTCTCGCCGTTGAACCGCTCCGGCGATGAAGAAGGCTGCCATTTCGACAACGGTGTGGTGACCACGCCGAAGGGCTTCAAGGAAGCCTTCGCGCAGTACGTGGAAGGCGGCTGGCACGGTTTGGCGGCAGACCCGGCCTACGGCGGGCAGGGCTTGCCAATGTCCCTCGGGCTGGTGCTCGCGGAGATGATCTCCTCCAGCAACACGTCCTGGGGCATGTACCCCGGCCTGACCCACGGTGCGATGTCGGCGATCCGTGCCCATGGCACTGAAGAACAGAAAAACACCTACCTGAGCAAACTCACCGCCGGCCAGTGGACCGGCACCATGTGCTTGACCGAAGCCCATTGCGGCACCGACCTGGGGCTGATCAAGACCCGCGCGGTGCCTCAGGCAGATGGTAGCTACGCGATCACCGGCAGCAAGATTTTCATCTCGGCCGGCGAGCACGACATGAGTGAAAACATCATCCACCTGGTGCTGGCCAAGCTGCCGGACGCGCCGGCCGGGACCAAGGGCATTTCGCTGTTTATCGTGCCTAAGTTTCACGCCGACTCGGGTGAGCGCAATGCGATGGCTTGCGGCTCGATCGAACACAAGATGGGCATCAAGGCTTCGGCCACCTGTGTGCTGAACTTCGATGGCGCCCGGGGCTTCCTGATCGGTGAAGCGAACAAGGGCCTGAACTGCATGTTCACCATGATGAACCATGCGCGCCTGGGCACCGGCATGCAGGGCCTTTGTTTGGGCGAAGCGAGCTTCCAGGGTGCGATCAAGTACGCCAACGACCGCTTGCAGATGCGCTCGCTGACCGGTGCCAAGGCTCCGGAAAAAGCCGCCGACCCGATCATCGTCCACCCGGATGTGCGGCGCATGTTGCTGACCATGAAAGCCTTCAACGAAGGCAACCGGGCGCTGACCTACTTCTCCGCGCAGTTGCTCGATACCGCGCACTTGAGTGGCGACGAAGGTCAGCGTCAGGAGGCTGAAGACCTGTTGGCCTTCCTTACGCCGATCTGTAAAGCCTTCATGACCGAAACCGGGCTGGAGGTGACTAACCACGGTATGCAAGTGTTCGGTGGCCATGGCTTTATTCGTGAGTGGGGCATGGAGCAGTTGGTACGGGACTGCCGGATTGCGCCGATCTATGAAGGCACCAATGGCATCCAGGCGCTGGATTTGCTCGGGCGCAAGGTGCTCGGCAGCCAGGGCAAGCTGCTGCGTGGTTTTACCAAGATCGTCCACAAGTTCTGCGCGGCCAATGCCGAACATCCGCAATTCAAGGCTCACGTGGGGCAGCTCAACGAGTTGAATCAGCAATGGGGCGAGTTGACCGTCAAGGTCGGCATGGCCGCCATGAAGAACCCGGATGAAGTGGGTGCTGCAGCTCTGGATTACTTGATGTACAGCGGCTACATCATCCTCGCCTATCTGTGGCTGCGGATGGCGCTGGTGGCACAAGAGCAGTTGGAAAGCGGCAAGGGTGATGCCGATTACGCCCGGGGCAAGCTGGCCACCTGCGAGTTCTACTTCAAGCGTCTGCTGCCACGTACGCGTGCGCATCGGGCGGCGGTGGAGGCGGGGAGTGAGTGCCTGATGAGTCTGCCGGCGGAGCTGTTTGCGCTTTAGTGACCGTAAAATACTTGTTGGTCACAAGCAGACCCTATGTGTCACAAAAGTTGTTCGGTTACACTCTGGGTCTGTAAAACTGATCCCACCCGAATAACGTTAAAGTTCTCACGAGGTTTGCCATGGCTGACTACAAAGCGCCGCTGCGCGATATGCGCTTCGTCCTCAACGAAGTTTTCGAGGTGGCCAAACTCTGGGCCCAACTGCCAGCGTTGGCGGAGACCGTCGACGCCGAGACCGTAGAGGCAATCCTCGAAGAAGCCGGCAAAGTCACCTCCAAGACCGTCGCCCCGCTCAGCCGTGGCGGCGACGAAGAAGGTTGCCGCTGGGAGAATGGCGCGGTCTTCACCCCGGCCGGCTTCAAAGACGCCTACAAGACATACGCCGAAGGCGGTTGGGTAGGCGTCGGTGGCGATCCGACCTACGGCGGCATGGGCATGCCCAAGGCGGTATCGGCCCAGGTTGAAGAGATGATCAACTCCTCGGGCCTGGCCTTCGGCCTGTACCCGATGCTGACGTCCGGCGCCTGCGTGTCGATCAATACTCACGCCAGTGAAGAACTCAAAGCCACCTACCTGCCGAATATGTACTCGGGCGTGTGGGCCGGTTCCATGTGCCTGACCGAGCCTCATGCGGGCACCGACCTGGGGATTATTCGGACTAAGGCCGAGCCTCAGGCAGACGGTTCCTACAAGGTCAGCGGCACCAAGATCTTCATCACCGGTGGCGAGCATGACCTCACCGAAAACATCATCCACTTGGTGCTGGCCAAGCTGCCGGACGCACCCGCCGGTCCCAAGGGCATCTCGCTGTTCCTGGTGCCCAAGTTCATGGTCAATGCCGACGGCAGCCTGGGCGCGCGCAACCCGGTGACCTGTGGCTCCATCGAACACAAGATGGGCATCCAGGCTTCCGCGACCTGCGTGATGAACTTCGACGAGGCCGTGGGTTACCTGGTGGGCGAGCCGAACCGTGGCCTGGCGGCGATGTTCACCATGATGAATTACGAGCGCCTGGGCGTCGGCATCCAAGGCCTGGCCTCCGGTGAGCGCTCTTATCAGAACGCTATCGAATACGCCCGCGACCGCCTGCAAAGCCGTTCGCCAACCGGTCCGAAAGCCAAGGACAAGGTTGCCGACCCGATCATCGTCCACCCGGACGTGCGGCGCATGCTGCTGACCATGAAAGCCTCGAACGAAGGTGGCCGCGCATTCTCCACCTACGTGGCGATGCAACTCGACACCGCGAAGTTCAGCGACGACGCCACCACCCGCAAGCGTGCGGACGACTTGGTTGCCTTGCTGACCCCGGTGGCCAAGGCATTCCTGACTGACCTGGGCCTGGAAACCACCGTGCACGGCCAGCAGATTTTCGGCGGCCACGGCTACATTCGCGAATGGGGCCAGGAGCAACTGGTGCGTGATGTGCGCATCACCCAGATCTACGAAGGCACCAACGGCATTCAGGCCCTGGATCTGGTGGGACGCAAGATCGTCGGCAGTGGCGGGGCGTTCTACAAGCTGTTCGCCGACGAGATCCGCCATTTCACCGCTACCGCTGGCGCCGAACTGGCCGAGTTCACCAAACCGCTGAACGCGGCGGTGGATGATCTGGATGAGCTGACCGCCTGGCTGCTGGATCGCGCCAAGTCCAACCCGAATGAAATCGGTGCGGCGTCGGTGGAATACCTGCACGCGTTCGGCTACATGGCTTATGCCTACATGTGGGCCCTGATGGCCAAGGCGGCCTTGGGCAAAGAGGCTCAGGAAGATTTCTACGCCAGCAAACTGGGGACTGCGCGTTTCTACTTTGCGCGCTTGCTGCCGAGGATTGCGTCCCTCAGCGCCTCGGTAAAAGCCGGTAGCGAATCGCTGTTTTTGCTGGATGAAGCACTGTTCTAAGGGCTTGGAGGGCGTGTAAGCATTCTCTTACATGACGTGCTGCTATTCGTCCTCTATCGCCACATTGGATCCACGGATAATCTACTTCACATGGACGTCGCGCAGGAAGCGCAAAGCAACAACACGGACACGTAGGATTCTGCCAGGAAGGCGGAGTGAAATGGATGTCAGGGAAACAGTCTGCAAAGCCCCGCTTCGGCGGGGTTTTCTTTTGCCTGCGAAAAAGTCAGACAGGCGCGTTCATCACGTCTTCCAGCAGCGTGCGCAACAATTCCAACGTTGCTTGCTGACGCTGCACATCCCGGCACACCAATCCTACTTTCAGCGGCACCCGTGGTTCGCTCAGGGGTTTCCACAGCAACGCCTTGCTGTTGTGTTCGTCCTGGGAGCGTCCGGGCAGTACTGTCGCCAGCTTGGTGTAGGGCAGGCTGTCGAGAATCCCCACCATCGTATTCAACTCTGCCTGCACTTGCGGACGACGGCCCAGGTTGGCCAGTTGACCCTGCCAGATCTGCCGTACCTGAAACTCTTCCCCCAGCAGCAACATCGGTAGCTCGGCGGCTTGCTTCAAGGAGACTTTCTTGAATTCCCGCAGCGGGTGGTCAGACGGGATGACCACCTTGAGTTCATCTTCATACAGCAGCACACCGTGCAGGCCCGGCTGGCGCGGCGGCAGGTAGCTGATGCCGATGTCGAGCGAGCCGTTGAGCAGCCGGCGCTCGATCTCCATGCCGGTCAACTCGTAGATTTGTACGACCAGGTGCGGCTGGGCCTTGCGCACCCGTTCCAGCATCTGTGGTACCAGGCTGGTGTGCACGGTTTGCAGCACGCCGATCGCCAAGGTGCGCAATGCCTGTCCCTTGAAGTTACGTAAGGCTTCCACGGCCTGCTGCATGCCATCGAGCAAGGGTAGGGCGTGGTTGTACAACGTGTGGGCGGCGAGGGTCGGCAGCAGGCGCTTGCTGCTGCGTTCGAACAGGCTCACGTCGAGGTTCTGTTCGAGCTGGCGGATCTGTTGCGACAAGGCCGGCTGGGAGATCGACAGGCGCTCTGCAGCCCGGCCCACGTGGCCTTCTTCATACACCGCGACGAAATAACGCAGTTGCTTGAAATCCATAAGTAACACTTATCGAAAATGCTGGAAAATCGAAATGGCCGAGTGCCCCCGAGGCGCCTAGTCTAGCGCCTATTCACAGGGCTTACAGGGCCGGAAAGTGCGATGAGTAGTGTTTATGTTGACGGTGTTTGCATAGGCAGGGCAAAAAACCTCAGCCATGGGCTGATCGGTAATACCGACCAAGGTGCGATTGCCAGCGGGGTATATCCATGAACCTGTTTAACCTGCGACGCCCGGTCCCCAGTCTTGATGATCTGATCCTCGATGCGAAAACTCCGATACTGCGAGACGACCTTTCCAGCGACTGCCTGATGCCCAGCGTGACGCGTCCGCCTCAGGTGTTTGTACGCGGTCAGGGTTCCTGGCTATGGGACAGCGAAGACCGCACCTATCTCGACTTCAGCCAGGGCGGCGGCGCCAACAGCCTGGGTCACAGCCCACAGGTAGTGACCAAGGCGCTGGCTGATCAGGCCCAATCGCTGATTAACCCCGGCAACGGCCTTTACAACCGCGTTCAACTGAACCTCGCCGATCGCCTGTGCCAACGCACCGGCAGCGACCAGGTCTACCTGCTCAACAGCGGCGCCGAAGCCTGTGAAGCGGCCATCAAGCTGGCGCGCAAATGGGGTCAGCTGCACCGTGGCGGCGCCTATCGCATCATCACCGCGAGCAACGGTTGCCATGGCCGCAGCTTTGCGGCGATGTCGGCATCGGCCGCTGCCAGTGAAAACCGTTTTGAGCCGCAATTGCCGGGATTCAGTCATGTGCCTTTCAACGACCTGCCTGCATTACATGCAGCCGTCGACGCACAGACCGTGGCAATCATGCTGGAACCGATCCAGAACGATGCGGGTGTCATCCCTGCGACCGAGCACTATCTCAAGGGTGTCGAACGCCTGTGCCGCGAGCTGGGCATCCTGTTGATCCTCGACGAAGTGCAAACCGGCACTGGCCGTTGCGGCACGTTGCTCGCCGAACAGCACTACGGCGTACGTGCCGACATCATCTGCCTGGGCAAGGGCTTGGGTGGTGGTGTGCCACTGGCGGCGTTGCTCGCGCGGGGCAAGGCGTGTTGTTTTGAAATCGGTGAGCTGGAAGGCACCCACCATGGCAACGCGCTGATGGCTTCCGCTGGTATAGCGGTGCTCGATACTGTACTGAGCCACGGATTTCTGGAGCACGTTTGCGAGGTTGGCGCTTATCTGGGCGAAGGGCTTGCCCGCCTGGCTCATCGTTATGGCCAGGGCGAACTGCGTGGCCAAGGCCTGCTGTGGGGACTGACCCTGTCGGAAGATTCGGCAGATGCAGTGGTAAAGGCCGCGCTGAGCGAAGGACTGATCCTGAGCGCGCCGCAACCTGACTGTCTGCGCTTCACTCCGGCGCTCACATTGAGCAAAAGCAACGTCGACGAAATGCTCCTGCGCCTGGCGCGAGCGTTCTCCCGGGTGCGCACCGCACAGTTGCAATGCCGCAAGGGCATTGCCGTTTAACCCCCTTATTTCCTGAACCGTCTCGCGGTATACGCGGCGCCTCCAGCCTGATTCTTTTGGCTGGGGGCGTTTTTTTGTCTGCGTAATTTTTGGATTGAAAAGGGTGCTTGAGCATCATTGGGAAAAATGGCCTTTTAGCGGGCGTCGGCAAGGACTGCCGATAGGGCGTGAAGTTTTTTATGCCCTATTTCTAATCTATACCACTGAGTGGTATGTTTTCGGGAAGGGATGCCTATGAGGCTCAGGCTGTTCAAAACGCGGAATTTTGCCAACGCAGCCAGCAAGGCTTGGATATGTGATTCGGAATTGAGGGAAGCATTCAGCGAGATGCTTGGCGGCCAAGCCGACAATTTGGGCGGTGGTGTTTGGAAGAAACGTCTGAATCAGAACCGACATCGTTCAATTGTCTTGGCCAAGGGCAGGCATTACTGGGTATATCAATTGCTATACGCCAAGCAGAACCAAAGCAATATCACTCAAAGCGAGCTGGTTTGGTTTCGGTCGCTGGCTAAGACCTATGAAGGTTTCAGCGAAGCACAGATTCAGCAGATGCTGGATCTCAGGGAGTTTGTGGAGATACATCATGACCAAGAAATATAAAAGTGAGGCGTTTGAGTCCATTCATCAATCCGCCGAAGCGCTTTATGCAATTGGCGCTATTAACAAAACCACCCTTCGTGAGTTCGACGAGGCATGCCTTGCGGATATTCCGGCGCAAATCCCGGCCGAGCAAATCAAACAACTACGCGAGCGCAGTCACGTCAGCCAACCTGTATTTGCCCGTTACTTGAACACCAGCGCCTCCACGGTGAAGCAATGGGAGTCTGGTGAGAAGCGGCCCAGCGGCATGGCGCTCAAGCTGTTGAGCATCGTGCAGAAGCATGGTTTGGAAATCCTGGCCTGAGGATGGCCCCGTGCCAGATCCCACTGAACCCTTACCAACGGCCAAGGTCGATTAGCTTGTACGGCTCACACGAGCCGATTTTCTGGAGCTGAACCCATGGATATCATTCGCATCATCATCGCCATTCTGCTGCCGCCACTGGGTGTGTTCCTGCAAGTGGGTTTCGCTGGCGCGTTCTGGCTGAATATTCTGCTGACCTTGTGCGGTTATATCCCGGGTATCGTGCACGCGGTGTACATCATCGCCAAACGCTAAAATGACCTCAGCCTTTCGCGATAAGCCGTGAGTTTCGCTCGTTGCGAAAGGCCAGTTGCTCGATGGTCTGGGTGGCGTGCTCCGCTTCTTCACGGGCCTGAAGGATCAGCCCGTGGTGCTCCGATTTGCTGCACACCGGGTCGGCATTGCTGGCATCCCCGGTCAGCATGAACGCCTGGCAGCGGCAGCCGCCGAAGTCCTTTTCCTTCTCGTCGCATGAACGGCACGGCTCGGGCATCCAGTCGTAGCCGCGAAAGCGGTTGAAGCCGAACGAGTCGTACCAGATGTGTTGCATGCTGTGGTCGCGCACGTTGGGAAATTGCACCGGCATTTGTCGGGCTCCGTGGCACGGCAGGGCAGTACCGTCCGGCGTTACCGTCAGAAAGATGCTGCCCCAGCCATTCATGCAGGCTTTCGGGCGTTCCTCGTAGTAATCCGGCGTGACGAATATCAGCTTGCACGGGTGGCCTTCGGCTTCGAGCTTGGCGCGGTATTCGTTGGTGATGCGTTCGGCGCGCACCAGCTGTTCCTGGGTCGGCAACAGGCCGACCCGATTGAGCTGGGCCCAGCCGTAGAACTGGCAGGTGGCAAGCTCGACAAAGTCCGCTTCCAGGGCAATGCACAGCTCGATGATGCGGTCGATCTTGTCGATATTGTGCCGATGGGTGACGAAGTTCAGCACCATCGGGTAGCCGTGGGCTTTCACTGCCCGGGCCATTTCGAGTTTTTGCGCGAAGGCTTTTTTCGAGCCGGCCAGCAGGTTGTTCACTTGCTCGTCGCTGGCCTGGAAGCTGATCTGGATATGGTCCAGGCCCGCCTTCTTGAAGTCGCTGATTTTCTGCTCGGTAAGGCCGATGCCTGAGGTGATCAGGTTGGTGTAGAAACCCAACTTGCGCGCCTCGGCGATCAGTTCGGCGAGGTCCTGGCGCACCAGCGGTTCGCCGCCGGAAAACCCCAGTTGCGCAGCGCCCATTTCCCGGGCTTCGCGAAACACCTTGATCCACTGTTCGGTGCTCAGCTCCTTGCCCTGCTCGGCGAAATCCAGCGGATTGGAGCAGTACGGGCATTGCAGCGGGCAGCGATAGGTCAGCTCGGCCAGCAACCAGAGTGGCAGGCCGATCTCCGGTTTCGGTGGCAGGTCAGGCAAGTTCGATCCAGTGCTGAGCACGGGCAACCTCCATGAATTGCTCGATGTCTTCACCGAGCTCGGGTACGCCAGGGAATTGCTTGTCCAGCTCGGCAATGATCGCGCTTACATCGCGTTCGCCATCGATCAAACCACCGATCAACGCGGCGCTGTCGTTGAGCTTGATCATGCCCTCCGGGTACAGCAGCACGTGGCCTTTCTGCGCCGGTTCGTACTGGAAGCGATAGCCCTGGCGCCAGGTTGGTTTTTTGCTGCGATCGAAGCTCATAGGGTGATCCCCTTATGCCACACACGCTGATCAGTCACGCTGTGATACGGCGGGCGTTTCAGTTCGTAAGCCATGCTCATGGCATCGAGCATGCTCCAAAGAATGTCCAGTTTGAACTGGAGAATTTCCAGCATGCGCTCCTGGCCTTCGCGGGTGGTGTAATGCTGCAAGGTAATCGCCAAGCCGTGCTCCACATCCCGGCGAGCCTGGCCCAGGCGGGTACGGAAATACTCGTAGCCGGCCGGGTCGATCCACGGGTAATGCTGGGGCCAGCTGTCGAGGCGCGACTGGTGGATCTGCGGGGCGAACAATTCGGTCAGGGAACTGCTGGCAGCTTCCTGCCAGCTGGCGCGACGGGCGAAGTTGACGTAGGCGTCTACCGCAAATCGTACGCCGGGCAGTACCAATTCCTGGGAGCGCAGTTGATCCGGGTCCAGGCCGACGGCCTGGCCCAGGCGCAGCCAGGCTTCAATGCCGCCGTCTTCGCCGGGGGCGCCGTCGTGATCCAGCAGGCGCTGAATCCACTCACGACGAACCTCCCGGTCCGGACAGTTGGCCAGGATCGCGGCGTCCTTGAGGGGAATGTTCACCTGATAATAAAAGCGGTTGGCGACCCAGCCCTGGATCTGCTCGCGGGTGGCGCGGCCTTCATACATCGCCACATGATACGGGTGATGGATATGGTAGAAGGCGCCCTTGGCCAGCAGGGCCTGTTCAAACTCGGCAGTGGTCAGCGGTGTGTCAGTCATTTGGCTCGCTCCTACAATTCAATGCTCATGCCGTCGTACGCCACTTCCACATTGCGTCGCAGCAGCTCGGCTCGCTCGGGCGAGTCCTCGTCCAAGATCGGGTTGGTGTTGTTGATGTGGATAAGCACCTTGCGCTGCTTGGGCAACTGCTCCAGCACCTCCAGCATGCCGCCGGGGCCGTTTTGCGCCAGGTGGCCCATCTCGCGACCGGTGCGGGTGCCAACGCCACGGCGCTGCATTTCGTCGTCATCCCACAGCGTGCCGTCCACCAGCAGGCAATCGCTGCCGGCCATGATCTCCAGCAACGGTCCGTCGACCTTGCCCAGGCCCGGCGCATAGAACAGTTTGCCGCCGGTGCGCAGGTCTTCGACGATCAGGCCGATGTTGTCGCCCGGGTGTGGGTCGAATCGGTGAGGCGAGTAGGGCGGCGCCGCGCTGCGCAGGGGCAGCGGTGTGAAACGCAGGTTGGGGCAGGCGGGAATGGTGAAGCTGGCATCCAGCTCGATGCGGTTCCACGCCAGGCCGCCGTTCCAGTGGGTCAGCATGGTGAACAGCGGGAAGCCGGTGCTCAGGTCCTCATGGACCATGTCGGTGCACCACACCTGGTGCGGGCAGCCTTCGCGCAGGCTGAGCAGGCCGGTGGTGTGGTCGATCTGGCTGTCCATCAGGATGATCGCGCTGATGCCGGTGTCCCGCAGGGCGCGGCCGGGTTGCATCGGGGCGAACCCTTGAAGCTGGGCACGGATGTCGGGTGAGGCGTTGCACAGCACCCAGTTCACGCCGTCATCGGAAATCGCGATGGACGACTGGGTACGCGCCTCGGCCCGCAAGCTACCGTCGCGAAAACCTGCGCAGTTCACGCAGTTGCAGTTCCATTGCGGGAAACCACCGCCCGCGGCGGAACCTAGAATCTGGACAAACATGGCCGCTCCACTACACATAACTCAAAAATAAAAACGCCCCGGGCGAGCCGAGGCGTTGCATTGCGATACAAAGCCAATCAGCGGCTGGCAAAGTACATGGTGACTTCAAAGCCGATACGCAGATCAGTGTAAGCAGGTTTGGACCAGGTCATGTTCTTACTCCTACGGATGGATGGGACATTTACTACCAATACATATAGTCCACCTCCAAGCGGAGATGTTCAGAGGTGTGCATGTGAATGTTACGTACTTCTTTTGAAGATAGCGCTGTCCTGTGGGAAAAAGCTTTTTACCGAAGCGGCAATGATCAGCCAGATCGTTGCCAGGAGCCGGCGGCACAAGCGCCATTAGCCACACAACGCCATCCGCCTGCAGCTGCATTGAGTTGCTGTGCCGCTTTCATTAAATCCTCGCGGGAGCGGGTCTGGATGAAATCTTGCAGCTGCTGGATGTAATCCGACGGGTGGCCTGCCAAGTGCGCGTGCCAGAGCAATTCAGCGGCTTGGGAAGTGGGTACGGCGTCGAGGGAAAATTGCCGGGCCAGATCGTCCGGCAGTTCGCTGGCGTTGATCAGCGCGGGCAGTTGCTTCAGGAACGCCTGCAGGTGATCAAGTATTTGCGCAAGAGACGCGCTTGGGGATTGCACCCCAAACAGCAGGCCGGTTTGCCCGTTGTACTGTCGGATGCCGCTGAACACCGCGTAGCCCAATTGAAGCTCAACACGCAGTTGCTGGTAGAACGGCGCTTGCACCAGATGCGCGAGTAAACGCCAGCATGCCTCGTCGGCCAGGGATTGGGTCGGTGTAGGACAGAGCAGCAGCAGCGCGCTGTCGCTGGAATCGGTGCTCACTTCATGCCACACCTGCTGGCCGCTGATTGATGGAAGCTTGCTGATAGCCGCTTCCGGTTGCCCCGGCAGTTTCCCTGCTGCGCTTTTTATAGCCATCTCGCAGGCGGCGGGCAGTCCGACGGCAAGCCCTTGCCAGCGGGCGGTCGACCACCGATCTTGGCCGGCCATCTGTTTAGCAGATGGGATGCCGGCGCAATAGCCGGGCAATGCCTTGAGCAACTGCCGAATCGCCATGGTCTGTGCAGCGACGGGGTGCGTCACGGTCGTTTCATTCAGCTGGGTCAGACCGCGTGCCACTTCCTCCAATATCGCGGGCATGGGTTCGTGCAGCCCGACCATCTTCATCTGCCAGAAACCGCCAATTGTCTCGAAAGACAGCTGGACGCCAGCCTGGCTGGCGTTCTCACGCAATTGTGGGAAAAGCTCTTCATCCAGCGGCGAATCCAGATGCCAGCGCAGATAGAGGGCGCCTTCATCCGTGTCGCCTGGCAGCGCCTGGCTGAAGGTCAACGCCGAGAGATCCTTTCGGCCTCGGGAGCGATCCTGGGCGAACGTGCGCAGGCCGCGATGGGCGCTGGTCTGGCCGCGAATCAGTCCCGGGCGCTCTTCCCTGACGGTCGGGCGCAGGAACGGGTTGGGGGGCGGCAGTTGCCAGGCGTGCCGGGACGGTGGCAATTGCAGCGAGTCCAACAGGACTTTAAGGGACGCGGCGCCATGTTCTGAGAGGACGGGCTCGTGATTCTGTCGGACCAAAGCCAAGGCAACGCTGACCTGTAGTTTGCGAGCGAGCAGCAGCGCGTACTCTTCCCGCAGCAGGGTCCAGTCGCTGTGTGCGAAAAAGCTTAGCCAGTCGTGCAGCAGTTCTTCGATCAGCGTCGTCTGCGGGGCACCATGAGTGTCCAGAGTGAACTTGATATCCAATACAGCCTGGCCGGCGAACTGATACAGGACAGTTGCGTTAATGGCACTGACCAGCTGTTGCGTCTGCAACTCGGCGAGCAATCCGCCTGGCGCCGAAGCGTTCAGCCACAGACAGAGGAAGTCCAACGCGTCAGGGGATGCCTCGCTCACCACGACCTGATGCCAGTGATGCTCATTGGTGTGTCGATAAGTACGTTGACTGCCGGCCAGCAACGCCGGCGCAGGCTTCTGTGGCAGCAGCGGTACAGTCTTCAATGCAGCGCCAAACTGTTGCGCCAATGCCTCTAACTCCGCCAGCGACTGAGGGCCCGCAAGGCTCAAGGTCATCTGCCCGGTCTGATAGAAGCCTTCATAAAAATCCCGCAACGCCTGCTGAAAATCCTCACGCTCTACCGGCAAGCTATCCCGATTGCCCGCATGAAACGCCCGCAACGGATGATCCGCCGCAACACCCTCCAGCAACGCCTGTTGCTGTTGCGCCGCAGCATCTTGCGACCAGGCGATAAACTCCGCGTGTAGCACTTCACGCTCGCGCAGTTGGTCTTCGATGGCCAGGCGCGGACGGCCGAGCATATCCCCCAAGCGCTCCAACGCTGCTTCAAATGCCGAAACAGGCACCTCAAAGAAAAAGTCGGTAGTGCGTTCGCGAGTGCTGGCATTGACCTGTCCGCCCTGACGCTGCACGTAGGCCATCAGCCCTTCATTTGCAGGAAAACGCTCGGTGCCCAGGAACAACAAATGCTCAAGAAAATGCGCCAGTCCCGGCCACGCCAAGGGCACATCGTGACTGCCCGCCGCAACGCGCAAGGCCGCCGCGCAACGCTTCAAACGCGGCGCATGACGCAAGGAAACCCGCAGGCCGTTGGCCAGGGTCAGTTGAAGGTAATGAGGGTGGGCCGGCGCAGGCATGAGCACTTCCGAAACGTAGGAAGTGCCTATGCTAGCGCAAACCTGCCGGATCAGTGCTTGTGCAAGGCACCATAAAGCTCGGGACGCCGGTCCAGCAGGTAGCGATTGGCCGCACGTGAGTCGACCATCAACTGCCGATCCAGAGTGCCGACAATCAACGCCTCATCGAGCCCCGCCTGGGCAATCCGCTGGCCATCCGGTGCGGCGATGCTGCTTTGCCCGCAATACTGGATCTCGCCTTCCTGCCCGCAGTAATTGGCGTAGGCCACATAACACTGGTTTTCAAACGCCCGCGCCCGCACCGTCACATCGGCGACGAAATCGAAGGGCACCATATTGGCCGTCGGTACCAGGATCAACTCCGCCCCGGCCAGCGCCAGGCGACGGGTGTTCTCCGGGAACTCCAGGTCATAGCAAATCAGGAAACCCAGCTTCCACCCGTTCAATTCCACCAGCGGGAAATCATCGTCGCCGGCGCTGAACATCGAGTTGTCGAGATCGCCAAACAGGTGCGTCTTGCGGTAGTTGCACAGGCGCTGGCCGTTGGCGTCGATCAACTGCACGGCGTTGTAGATCTGCCCGTCTGCACCGCGCTCCGGATAGCCATACAGAATCGCCACGTCCGAGTTTTTCGCCAGTGCGGCGATGGATTGGGCAGCGGGGCCGTCCTGGGTTTCAGCCAAGGCGCCGACCGCTTCCACGCCGATGTTATAGCCGGTGAGAAACATCTCCGGCAGTACCAGCAGGTCAGCGTCGGTGGCCTCTTGCGCCAACTGATGCAGGCGCTTGAGATTGCCGGCCACGTCCAGCGGCAAAGGCGGGCATTGATACAGGGCGACACGCATGGGCAACTCCTTATTCGGGCAGAGCGATTGGCCCGATCTCGTCGAACACATCGCCCGGGCCCGGGTTCTGCGGGTGAGTGCTGCCACCGAAGTGAGTCATGATGCCCCACACCGCATTCAGCGAGGTTTGCACGGCGCCTTCAACCCACGCCGGTGTCCACGATACGTCGTCGCCGGCGATGAAAATACCGCGTTGCTCCGCCGGCATGTCTTTCTGCATGAAGTGCGCGTACATCCGTTGGTTGTAGCGATAGTGGCCCGGCAGTGCACCCTTGAAAGCCCCGAGGAAATGCGGGTCGGCTTCCCACGATACAGTGATCGGATCGCCGATGATCCGCGCGGCGATGTCGACTTTCGGGTAGATCTTTTTCAACGCGTCGAGGGCCAGTTTCACCCGCTTCTCGATGGGCTGCGGGAGCATTTTCAGGGCGTCGCTCATCCAGGAATAGGACAGGCAAATCACCCCAGGCTTGTCATCGCCGTTGTCGAACAGATAGGTCCCACGGGTCAGGCGATCCGTCAGCGTCATGCTCATCAAGTCACGGCCTGTCTCTGGATCCTTGTCCTTCCAGAATGGTCGGTCGACCATCACGAAGGTTTTCGACGACTGCATATAGCGGGTGCGGTCGAGGGCCATCCACATCTTTTGCGAGAACAGGGTTTCGTCGCACTCGATCTGGGTGGTCAGCAGCCAGCTCTGGCAGGTGGTCAGCACGGCGGCGTATTCACGGGTGTCGCCATAGTTGTCGGTGACCGCGAAACGGCCGTCCGGCGCGTGAGCAATGCGCTTGACGCCGGCCCGCGGCGCGCCGTTGTGCAGGGAGCTGAGGCTGGTGCCTTCCGGCCAGTGGGCGCAACGCTCCGGCACATGGCGCCAGATACCCATAGGCACTTGGGCGACGCCGCCGACCACGAGATGCTGGTGATCGTCGCAGTTGGTCATCACCACGCGGAAGATTTCCAGCATCGAGTTGGGAAAGTCCGAGTCCCAGCCACCGGTGCCGAAGCCAACCTGGCCGAACACTTCACGGTGATGGAAGGACAACTTGGCGAACGCTTTGGAGGTCGCTACGAAGTCGTAGAAGGTGCGGTCGTCCCACAACGGAACCAGCGTATTCCACAGCTCTTTCAGACGCGGTACGTCACGGTCGCGGATGGCTTGCTGGATATCGCTGAACTGCGAGCCGGCTTCCAGGGCGTCGGCCCAGGCGTCAGCTACTTCCTGGAACAGTGCAGGAAGGTCGGCGAGTTTCTGTGCGTAGTGCGTCTGGCCTTCGAGGTCGATGACGGTGCTGCCCGATGCAGGTGTCAGCGGGTTGGGAAACGGTTTGGTCTCCAGCCCGAGCTTATCCACATAGTGGTAGAACGCAGTGGAGGACACCGGGAAGCGCATGCCACCCAGTTCCGCAATGATGCCTTCGGCGCCTTCAAACGCCTGGGAGCGCAGGCGGCCACCCATTTTCGAGGCTTCATACACCACGGGTTTCAGGCCGAGCTTCATCAGCTCATAGGCGGCCACCAGCCCGGCAATCCCCGCGCCGACGATCGCCACTTCGACGCCTTGGTTGGCCGCCGGAATACTGCCCAGGCCCGCCGGGTGTTCGATCCAGTCATCAAAGGCGAACGGGAAGTCCGGGCCAAAGATAGTGATCGGCTTTTTACCGGTGGCGGGGTGGCGGTTGGGCTTGCTGATGGTGCTGGAAGGAATGCTCATGGCTGACCTTGCTGGCGGCTCGGCGGGGCGCGACCCGCTGAGTATAGGAAAAGATGGCAGCCATTCTAGGGAGCGTAGCGTTCGTTAATAAGACGCAATGTGTCGTCGAAATGAATTGTTTTTAGTCAGAGTGACGAAGGTGTTGATCAGATTGGTTGGCCACGATCCAGTTTGTTACTGAGGATGATCGAGGTGGTGGTCTTCTCCACACCGTCGACGCTGCCGATCTGGTCCAGCAGTTGATCAAGCTGTTCCGGCGAATCGGTACGCAGCCAGGCCACGTAATCGAACTCGCCACTGACTGCACACAGTTGCTGAACCTGCGCCATGGCGCTGATCCGGCGCAGCACTTCCTTGCCGGAGCGCGGTTGCACGGTAATCCCCACGTAGGCCTGCAAGCCGCCATTTACCACGCGCTGGCTCAGTCGCACGCCGTAGCCGGTAATCACTTGGGTTTTTTCCAGGCGCGCGAGGCGCGAGGTGACGGTGGTGCGGGCGATGCCCAACTGCCGGGCGAGCATGGCCACACTTTCGCGGGCGTTGATCTGCAAGGCGGCAATCAACTGGCGATCGATTTCATCGAGGACGGGAGGGTGAGAGGCGGGCAAGGTGTTCTCCGGCGCGGGCATCAATGGGCGAGCATGTTACAGGCTCGGTCCCCTTGATGCTCGCGGCGGCGTTTGGCTCAGTTGCGCAAGAACTGCTGGTAGTTTTCCGGGGTGACCAGTTGCGTAGGAATCCATACATCGCCTTGCAGGGCGGCATGCTTGATCAGCATCAGCGCGGCGCCCACTGAGCCGGCGCCGATGGCCACCGGGTCGCGGAAAACGGTCACTGCCAGTTGGCCCTTTTTCAGCGCCTGCAAACCATCCGGCGTACCGTCGATGCCGCCCACCAGAATGTCCTGGCGCCCGGTCTGGCGCAGGGCCATGGCGGCGCCGATGCCCATCTCGTCATTGTTGGAGGCCACGGCGTTGATGGTCTGGCCCTTGGTCAGCCAATCATTCATCAGGTCCATGCCTTTTTCCCGCTGCCAGTCGCCGGACTGTTCTTCGACGACTTTGATCCCAGGGTATTTGGCCAGTACATCCTTGACCCCGTTCGTGCGCTTGCCGGTATCACTGTGGGCGAGGCGGCCGAGGATGATCGCCAGGTTGCCTTTGCCCCCCATTTTCTCGGCCAGGTACTCCATCTGCATCCGGCCGATGGCGCGCTCGTCGGTGCCGACGAAGACGACGCCGGGTGGGAAGGTTTCGACCTCGGGACGGCTATTCATGTACACCAGCGGGATACCGGCGGCGTTGGCTTTTTCGGTGATTTTTCGGGTGGCGGCGGTGTCGGCCGGGTTGACGATGATCGCGTCGACTTTCTGGCTGATAAAGCTTTCCACCTGGTTCAACTGGCGCACCACGTCACTGGCGGAATCTTCCACCTGCAACTTGACTCCATCAGGCGAGGCCTTGGCGCGGTCCTGCATGGCCTGCACCAGGTAGGACACGTAGTTATCGAATTGTCCGACGGATACCCCTATGCGCAATTCAGCGTGGGCGGCGGTGGACAGCAGCAGGGCACAGGCACAGCCAAGCAGGCGCTTCATGGGAGATTCCTTCTTATTGTTTTTGGCGCGAAAAAGATTCTGAAGTAGACACTATTGGAAATAAAATTCCACTTCAAGTGAGCCCCGGAGTTTATTTTCGCCGATGATCGAACACATTAATTTGTGCCGGATTGTTAAAAGTAACTGTTTGGTACATTATTTCCAGTTGGGTATACAGGAAGGACGTTTGCGCGATGAATAACTTTGGGGCTGCCACCGGCAGCAGATGGTTGCTGGTTGGGCTGGGCCTGCTGATCGCCTTGATCGGCCTGGGTTTGGCAGGCGGTGGCGGTTACCTCGTAGCGCTGGGCGGCAGTTGGTATTTCCTGCTGATGGGCCTGGCGATGCTGGTCTCCGGCGTACTGATCGCCAAGCGCAGGCCTCAGGGCGCCTGGCTATACGCCGTGGCGTTGGTGCTGACCGCGTTCTGGGCGGTGTGGGACACCGGGCTGGAATACTGGCCGCTTGTTTCACGAGTACTGACCTTTGCCGTCATCGGCCTGGTGGTCGCGCTGATTTATCCACAGCTCGCCCGCGCCTCGGGATCGACACCCGGGCGCGGCGCCTATGGTGTCGCCGGGCTGCTGGGCCTTGGCGTGGTCGCCACCCTGGCGTACATGTTTGTACCGACCCATGTGGTCAAGGCCAGCAGCGAGCCTGCGGTGACGCCAGTAACGCCGGGCACCGAGCAAAAAGACTGGGCTCACTGGGGCAACACCACCGCCGGCAATCGTTTTGCCGCGCTGGACCAGATCAACAAAGGCAACATCGACAAGTTGCAGGTGGCGTGGACCTTCCACACCGGTGACATCCCCGAGAGCAATGGCGCCGGCGCCGAAGACCAGAACACCCCGCTGCAGATCGGTGACAGCGTTTACGTGTGCACCGCCTACGGCAAAGTCTTCTCCCTGGACGCCGACACCGGCGCCCAACGCTGGAAATTCGACCCCCAGGGCAGCGGCCCCAACTGGCAGCGCTGCCGTGGCCTGGGTTATTTCGACAGCAGCGCCAGCGAGCAACCCGCCAGCGCTAAAGCCTGTGTGAAACGTCTGTTTCTGCCGACCGGCGATGCCCGGTTGATTGCGCTAAACGCTGAAACCGGCGCGCCCTGCGACGACTTCGGCGACCACGGCACCGTCGACCTGAAGACCGACATGGGCGAAGTGAAGCCCGGTTATTACCAGCAAACCTCGACGCCACTGGTGGCGGGCAATGTGGTGATCGTTGGCGGACGCGTGGCGGATAACTTCTCCACCGGCGAACCGCCAGGCGTGGTGCGCGCCTTCGACGTGCACAGCGGCGAACTGGTGTGGGCCTGGGACCCGGGTAACCCGAACACCACCAAACGCCCGCCTGCGGGCGAGACCTACACCCGTGGCACGCCGAACGTGTGGTCGGCCATGTCCTACGACGCCAAGCTCGGCCTGGTCTACCTGCCTACCGGTAACGCCACCCCGGATTTCTTCGCCGGTGAACGTACCGCCTATGACGACAAGTGGAGTTCTTCCATCGTCGCCCTCGACGTGAAGACCGGTCAGGTGCGCTGGCACTTCCAGACCACTCACCACGACCTGTGGGACTTTGACCTGCCGGCGCAACCGCTGCTCTACGACATCCCGGACGGCAACGGCGGCGTACAGCCGGCACTGGCTCAAGTCACCAAGCAAGGTGAAATCTTCCTGCTCAACCGCGAAACCGGCGTACCCATCGCCCGGGTCGAAGAGCGTCCGGTGCCCCAGGGCAATGTGCCCGGCGAGCGTTATTCGCCGACCCAGCCGTTCTCGGTGGACATGCCTTCCATCGGCAATCAGCAGCTGACCGAATCCGACATGTGGGGCGCCACGCCGTTTGACCAACTGATGTGCCGCATCCAGTTCAAGGGCATGCGTCACCAGGGCGTCTATACGCCGCCAGGCCTCGACCGCGCGCTGCAATTCCCGGGTTCGCTTGGGGGTATGAACTGGGGCAGCGTATCGGTGGACCCGAACACCCACTACATGTTCGTTAACGACATGCGCCTGGGTTTGGCCAACTACATGATTCCGCGCGACAAGATCGCCGCCGGTGCCAGTGGCATCGAAATGGGCGTAGTGCCGCAAGACGGTACGCCGTTCGGCGCCATGCGCGAGCGCTTCCTCTCGGCGGCGGGCATTCCGTGTCAGAAACCGCCGTTTGGCACCATGTCGGCCATCGATCTGAAAACCCACAAGCTGATGTGGCAAGTGCCGGTGGGCACGGTTGAAGACACCGGCCCGCTGGGTATCCGCATGCACATGCCGATTCCGATTGGCATGCCGACTCTTGGCGCGTCTCTGGCCACGCAGTCTGGCTTGCTGTTTTTCGCCGGCACCCAGGACTTCTACCTGCGCGCCTTCGATACCGGCAACGGTAACGAGATCTGGAAGTCCCGGCTGCCCGTCGGTAGCCAGTCTGGGCCGATGACCTACGTCTCGCCCAAGACGGGAACGCAGTACATCGTGCTCACCGCCGGCGGCGCGCGACAGTCGCCGGACCGTGGGGACTATGTGATTGCCTACGCGTTGCCCAAGAAATAGGGCCTGAAAAAGCCGCACGGATGTGCGGCTTTTTTTTGCGTCTTAGGTCACGTCAGCCAGCAGGCATCGGGCAAAGAGTTGCGGCACGGGAAGGTTGCGCTGGCTGTAGCGGCTGAGCAGGATGATTTCACGGTGAAAGGTCAGCTTGCCCAGCGGGATAACACGGACCTGTGGGGATCGGTCCAGCCACAGACCAGCGTGAGGAACCAGTGACACCCCCAGGCCGCATTCGACCATTTTGACCAGGGCCTCGATCTCGTCCAGTTCCAGCGCCACTTGCACATCCAGCCGCTGCTCCCGCAGAAAACGGCTGACCAGCCGCCCGCCAAACGAAGCGCGGTCGTAGCGCACGTGGGGATGAGCTTCGAGCAGTTGCAACGGGTCATCACCCCCGACCGCCTGGGGCACGATCAACACAAACGGCTCCTTGCGCAGTACCTGTACGTGCAACTCCTTGGGCAAATCAAAGGGCGGGCGAATGATGATCGCCGAGTCCAGCTCGCCTGCGTCCACCTGGCTGAGCAACTCCAGGGAAACCCCCGGTACCAACTTGCACTCCACCGTCGGCGCTGCCTGGCGCAAACGCACCAGTGCCTGAGGCAGCAGGCCGGTCTGGGCGGTGGTGATGGCGCCGACTTTCAGCTCGCCACGGTATTCGTTGGCATCCACCGGCACGGCCATGCGGTTGAACGTCTCGAGAATCTCCCTGGCCAGCGGCAGCGCGCGGATGCCCGCCGCATTCAATGTGGCCTGGCGCCCGGTTCGGTCGAACAGCTGCACGCCGAGCACCTGCTCCAACTGGCGGATCTGCGCGCTGACCGCCGACTGCGTCAGCCCGATATGCATGCCCGCCGCGGCGAACGTGCCATGGCGGGTGACGGCGATAAAGGTTTTCAGTTCCCGCAGCATGGGCGTCTCGATTGATCGAAATAATTTGAGCTCGATGCGAAAACTATCGTCTTTCCATCGATGACGGCAAGGCTAGACTCGGAAGGACTTAATACCCATAGAGGTTAGACCTGATGGCACTGGCTCCTTTTCACCTGGCGATTCCGGTATTTGACTTGGCGGCTGCGCGGCAGTTTTACGGTGAGGTGTTTGGGTTGGAGGAGGGGCGGGCCAGTGATCACTGGGTCGATTTTGACTTCTTCGGCCATCAACTGGTCATCCATGAACATCCGAAAACCGCTTCTCAAGAAGCGGCGCATACCAATGCGGTAGACGGTCACGACGTGCCGGTGCCGCATTTTGGTGTAGTGCTGAGTTGGGATGATTGGCATGCGTTGGCGGAGCGTTTGCAGGCGCGGAATACCCAGTTTGTGTTGGAACCGCATATTCGTTTCAAAGGCCAGGTGGGTGAGCAGGCGACGTTGTTTCTGTTTGATCCTTGCGGCAACGCGTTGGAGTTCAAGGCGTTCAAGGATATTGGGCAGTTGTTTGCCAAGTGAGGGCGCTTTGATGAATGGCCTCGATGCAGCGGGCATCGCCGAGGCGGTGGGCTCTGGTGCAATTACGCCTGCTTTGGTTGCTGAACACTTTCTTGGGCTGATCGGTGTCGACGAGCCAGATATCCAGGCGTTTGCATCCTTCGATGCTGAGGTCGTGAGAAATCAAGCCCGTGGGCTCTGCGCCGGTCTGCTCGCCGGCGTGCCCGTGGGGGTCAAGGACATCTTTGATACGGCTGACCATCCAACGGAATTCTATTCGCCGATTTACCAGGGCAATCGTCCATCGCGAGATGCCCATGTGGTAACGCTATTGCGCCAGGCGGGCGCGATCATCATGGGCAAGACCCACACCACTGAATTTGCCTACATGCACACGGGGCCGACGCGTAATCCGCTCGATCTGGCTCGCACGCCGGGTAGCTCCAGTGCGGGTTCTGCGGCGGGGATGGCGGCCGGGTTTTTCCCGTTGGCGTTGGGTACCCAGACGGCGGGGTCGTTGCTCAAGCCTGCGGCTTATTGCGGGTTGTTTGCCTTCAAACCGTCGTTTGGACTGGTCTCGCTGGAAGGCGTGAAACCCCTGGCGCCGAGCTTCGATACGGTGGGTTGGTATGGGCGCTCGGTGCGTGATCTTGAGCGGGTGGCGCAGGTGTTGATTCCGGGGTTTCCGGCTGTTGAGGTCGGTTGTCGGCCTTTGCGGCTTGGTTTCTGCCGTACCTCTCGCTGGTCTGACGTGCAGCCGTTAGTAGCCCAGGCGATTGAGCAAGCGGTAGCCAAGTTGGGGCCTCTTGTCAGTGAAGTCGTGTTGCCCGAGGCGTTCGACGGAGTATTCGATGATCACCAGTTGATCAACGATTGCGAAGGTGCCCGCTCATTGGCCAAGGAGTTTCAGTCTTATCCCGAATTACTCAGTGATTCGATGTTGGCCATGATCGAGCGTGCCAAGGCTACCAGCTGGGAACAGGAGTCGGCTGCCAAGGCGCGCCTGGCACAAATGGCTCCGCAGTTGGCGCAAATCTGCCAGCCGTTTGATGCGATGTTGAGTGTTTCCTGCGGGATGTTGGCGCCAGTGGGGTTGGAGACCACGGGGCCGTCGGACTTCATCAAGTTCTGGGGCGCTTTTGGTTTGCCGCAGGTGAATGTGCCGGTGCCACGTGGGGAAGGGGAGCTGCCGGTGGGGTTGCAGGTGATTGGGGCGTTTAGAGGGGATGCGCCGTTGCTAGGTACGGCGCAAGTCATTGTTGATGCGCTGGCGTGATCGACGAGATTAAGACCCCTTGCACACCTTCGCAGCGGCAGGATCGTTCGGGATAAATGAATCCGGCGCGCCCGGCTTCAGCACCACATACCCACGCCGCCACGGTTGATCGTCCACCAGATTCCAGCGATGGCCTGTGCCGGTGTTGTCTTCGGCAATCAGCACTTCACCCGGATGCAACGTGAACTTCTCACCGCCATGAGTCACGAATGCCAGAGTGCCGGACAGCGTCATGACGTACTGAGGCTCCGGGTCGTTATGCCAGCCGTACGAGGAGTGCGCCGCAGTTTGCTTGAAGTGGATGGCAGTCACGTCATTGCGCATGCTCTGGTCGATGGTGCCTTCCAGTACGTGGGAGTTGTTGTCGGCGCCGGTGCACAGCTTGAATGCCTTGATGGAGTCAGTGGCTGCGGGGGCGGCTTGTGCGCCGCTCAAGGTGGCGAGGGTGATTGCGACGGCGGCTGCGGCACGCATGCCCAGGCGGTGGATAGCGTTTTGCGGCGAACGTTTCTTCGGATGCATGGAACAAGTTTCCCTCGTGTTGGAGTGGCGTTGATTGGGAATCATGGTCTTCGCCGTCGCCGTTCGGGACAACTAACTAATCTTTCATTGCTGCACGCCAGAAACGACAAAGCCGCGCAATGCGCGGCTTTCAAGATGGTGGGCCCAGTAGGACTCGAACCTACGACCAAAGGATTATGAGTCCTCTGCTCTAACCAACTGAGCTATAGGCCCTCAGTAGGCCGCGGATTATAGCGATGGTTTCTTCGCTGTGCCATCCGAAAAGTCCGAAACACTCATACGAAGGAAAGTCGCGGCGAAAAGGTCCGGCGGCAGCGGGAGGCTGACGATGTAGCCCTGCATCTGTTCACAACCTTCCGCCGCCAGGAACGCTTGCTGGGCCGGTGTTTCTACGCCCTCGGCAATGATGGTGAATTGCATGCTGTGCCCCAGGGCGATGATGGCGCGCACAATCGCGGCGTCGTGTGGGTCATCGGGCAGGCCGCGCACGAAGGATTGGTCGATCTTCAGGAAGTCCAGCGGCAGGCGTTTCAGGTAGCTGAGGGACGAGTAGCCGGTGCCGAAGTCATCAATGGCCAGTTGCACGCCCAGTCGCTTGAGTTGATGCAGCACCTCCAGCGCTTCTTCGGCCTGGCTCATGATGAAGTTTTCGGTGATCTCCAGTTGCAGGCAGCCAGGCTCCAGGCGGTTGTCCCGCAGCAATTGTTCGATGCGCGCCAGCAGGTTGGGGTGGCGCAGTTGCGCGCCGGCGAGGTTGACGGACAGCGGGCCAAAGTCATCAAAGGCTTCTCTCCAGTCGTGCATTTGCCGGCAGGCCTGTTCCAGTACCCAGTCGCCAATCTGCAGGATCATGCCGTTCTCTTCGGCCAGGGCAATGAAATGCTCGGGCGGGACTTCGCCGAAGGTGGGGTGGCGCCAACGAATCAGCGCTTCGGCGCCGATCAGTTGTTGGGTGTCGAGGCTCAGCTTCGGCTGGTAATAGAGAGAAAATTCGTCGCGTTCGATCGCCCGGCGCAGTTCGTGTTCCAGCGCCACGCGTTCGTTGGCCTGGGCGGTGAGGTCCTGGGTGTAGCTTTCGACGCGGTTGCGGCCCTTGGCCTTGGAGCGGTACATGGCGGCGTCGGCGTTTTTCACCAGGGTGGCGACGTCGATGCCGTCCCGTGGATACAGGCTGGTGCCGATGCTGGCGCTGATAAAGAACTCATGCTCGCCCGCCTGGAACGGTGGGGTGAAGCAGGCCAGCAGTTTATTGGCCAAGTGTTCGGCGTCGCTGGCTTGTTGCAGGCCGGGCAGCAGGATGATGAATTCGTCGCCACCCAGGCGCGCGACTGTGTCGACGTCCCGCAGTTGGTCCTTGAGGCGTACGGCGATGTCTTTAAGCAGCAGGTCGCCAATCGGGTGGCCGAGGCTGTCGTTGATGTGTTTGAAGCGGTCGAGGTCGAGGAACAGCACGGCGCCCTGGCTGCCGTTTTCCTGTTGATTGTTGAGGGCGGCCTGCAGGCGGCTTTCGAACAGGGTGCGGTTGGGCAGGCCGGTCAGCGGGTCGTGGTGGGCCTGGTAATCGAGGCGCGCCTGGGCGTGCTTGAGGCTGGAGATGTCGGCAAACACGGCGACGAAGTGAGTGATCGACTCCTCGCGGTTGCGCACCGCGCTGATGGTCAGCCAACTGGGGTACAGCTCGCCGCTCTTGCGCCGGTTGGAGATCTCGCCTTGCCAGTGGCCGTTGGCCGTCAGTTGGTGCCACATGGCCGCGTAGAAGGCGCTGTCGTGCAGGCCGGAAGCGAGCAGGCGCGGGGTTTGGCCAAGGGCCTCGGCCTCGCTGTAGCCGGTGATCTCGCTGAAGGCGCGGTTCACGGCACTGATGTTTTGCCGGGTGTCGGTGATCAGTACGCCTTCGGCGGTGCTCTCGAACACGGTGGCCGCCTGTTGCAGTTTTTCCTGCATCAGTTGGCGCTCGGTGATGTCCCGGGCGATGGTCAACATGCAGTCTTCGTCGCCGATGGGCAGCGGTCGGCTGGAGACCTCGCAGAGGCGAATCTCGCCGTCGTTGCGGCGGATGTGGCAGACAAAGTCGCGGACAAATCCGTCCCGTTGCAGTAGCTCCAGCATGTGCTTGCGTTCGTTCAGGTCGACCCAGATGCCAAGATCCAGGGTCGACTGGTCCAGTGACATCACGCTGTTGAAGCCGGTGATGCGGCTGAATCCCTCGTTGACTTCAATCAGCAAGCCGTCGCTCTGACGGCTCAGTAGCAGGCCGTCGGGAGAGGCGTGGAAGGCCTTGGCGAATTTCTCTTCGGAGGTTTGCAGGCGTTGCTGGGTTTCTTTCAGTTGGGTGATGTCGCGCACCACCACCACCAGGGCTTCGGTGGTATCGAGTTGAAAGGGTTCGGCGGAGATCAGCCCAGTGAAGGCCTGGCCGTTACTGCGCAGGAAGGGCATTTCCAGGTTGCGGATGCTGGTGGTTTGTACCCGCTGCAGCAGGCCGGGGCCTACGCCCTGGATGCCCCAGATATTCAGTTCGGTGGCGGTTTTTCCTACGACTTCTTCAGCGCTCAGGCCGATCTGGTCTTCGAATGCCTTATTGACCTCCATCAGACAGCCGTCGGACAGGCGGGCGATCACCAGGATGTCCGGGCATTGCTGGAACACGGAAGCAAACTTCTGCTCCGAAAGCTGCAGCGCTTCCTCGGTGCGCTTGGCTTCGCTGATGTCGATCATCAGGCCGCGCAGCACCGGTTCGTGGCCGTGTTCGATCAGGCTGACGATGTCCCGCACCCACAGACAGCGGCCATCGGCGGTGATTACCCGGTAGTCGACACTGTGGTCGCGGTTGGCCCGGGTTTCGGCGTAGCAATAGGCCTCTGTTCGGGTCAGGTCGGCCGGGTGGATGATGTTGCGCCAGAAGCCCGGGATCAGCCAATGGGCGCGGGGATAGCCGAGCAGCTCCTCGGCATGGGGCGACACGTAGCTGTAGGTGAAATCGCTGATGCTGGCTTCCCAGGCAATCGCGGAAAGGCTCTCGACCAGGCCGCGATAGTGGTATTCGCTGCTGCGCAGTTCCTGTTCGAGGGCGACCCGGCGGGAAATTTCCGAACTGAGCCGACGATTGATCCGGATAACCACGGCCAGCACGATGCTCAGGAGCAGTACGGCTGGCAGCCCGTAGAGCAGCACGTCCGTCCAAAGGGTGCGGTGGTCGATGACATTGCCGACCCAGCGCTGCTGGATGGCTTCGGTCTCTGCCGGGCTGATGTCGGCCAGGACCTTGTCGAGGATGCCCACCAGCATCTTGTCGTCCTTGGGGACGCCCATAGCCAGCTGATAGCGGTAGGGTGTCTCGCCGCTGATGTACAGGCCTTCCAGCTTGAGTTGGCGCAGGCTCCATACGCTGGACGCCAGATCGCCGACTACGGCGTCGACCTTATCAGTGGCCAGGGCTTGCAACGTTGCGCTGACATTGGGCATGGCCACCAGATTGAGGTCTGGGTGGTGAGTGCGCAGCAGTTCGTGGGGCGCATAGTTTTCCACCACGGCGACTTTCAACCCATACAAGTCCTTCAGGCTGCGCGGTTGCGGACCCCCTTCATGGGCGAGGATGACGATGGGGAAGTCGAGATAAGGCCGGGTAAACGACAGGAAACTCTGGCGTTCTGGTGTGGACATGATGCCTGGCAACAGGTCGAGCTGGTTGTTACGGGCCTGTTCCAGCACGGCGCTCCAGTTGACCGGCTCGATCAATTTGATCCTGATGCCAAGACGATCCTGCATCAGCCGCACGTAATCGGCGGCCAAGCCCTGGTAGCGACCGTCTTCATCGCGGTATTCAAAGGGGGGCCAAGAGGCATCGACGCCCAGGCGCAACTCTTGGTGGTCCGCCAGCCAGCCACGCTCTTCATCGGTGAGAGTCAACGCGCCAGCCGTTGCGGTCCAGGTCAGCAGCGACAGCAGTAACACGGTCGGCAATCTGGGCATAACGGTCTCGTTATGGCACGGGGAATGTTTCGAGTGTAGACGGGCATTGCGGGGGAGGGGAGGCAGCGAGGATTTAATCTGTAGAAGCAAAAACCCCGGCCTGGGCCGGGGTTTTTGTGATCACTCGTCGAGGAAGGAGCGCAAATGCTCGCTTCTCGTCGGGTGGCGCAGCTTGCGCAACGCCTTGGCTTCGATCTGACGAATCCGCTCACGGGTAACGTCGAACTGCTTACCGACTTCCTCAAGGGTGTGGTCGGTATTCATGTCGATGCCGAAGCGCATGCGCAGTACCTTGGCTTCACGGGCAGTGAGGCCGGACAGTACGTCGCGAGTCGCTTCTTTCAGGCTCTCAACGGTAGCAACATCGATTGGCGACTGCATGGTCGAGTCTTCGATGAAGTCACCCAGGTGGGAGTCTTCGTCATCACCGATCGGGGTTTCCATGGAGATCGGCTCTTTAGCGATCTTCAATACCTTGCGGATTTTATCCTCAGGCATTTCCATGCGTTCGCCCAGCTCTTCCGGGGTCGGTTCGCGACCCATTTCCTGCAACATCTGCCGGGAAATACGGTTGAGCTTGTTGATCGTCTCGATCATGTGCACCGGAATACGGATGGTGCGGGCCTGGTCGGCGATCGAGCGAGTGATCGCCTGACGGATCCACCAGGTGGCATAAGTCGAGAACTTGTAGCCGCGACGGTATTCGAACTTGTCCACAGCCTTCATCAAGCCGATGTTGCCTTCCTGGATCAGATCGAGGAATTGCAGGCCACGGTTGGTGTACTTCTTGGCGATGGAGATCACCAGACGCAAGTTCGCTTCAACCATCTCTTTCTTCGCGCGGCGGGCCTTGGCCTCACCGATCGACATGCGACGGTTGATGTCCTTGATCTCGGCAATCGTCAGACCGGTTTCGGTCTGCAATGCAGTCAGCTTCTGCTGGCAACGAACGATGTCGGCCTGGAAGCGACCAATGGCTTCAGCGTATTTGCTTTTGCCTTTGGCCAGTGCGTCGGTCCAGCTTTCGTCGACTTCATTGCCCGGGAACTGGCGCAGGAAGTCGGCACGCGGCATGCGCGCATCACGCACACAGAGCTGCATGATCGCACGCTCTTGTGCACGCAGACGCTCAAGGGCGCTACGAACCCGCTCAACCAGGCCTTCGAATTGCTTCGGTACCAGTTTGATCGGCATGAAGAGTTCAGCCAGGGCCAGCAATTCAGCAGTTGCCTGCTTGCTGCCGCGACCGTGCTTCTTCAGGGCCTTGCGAGCCAGCTCCATCTGATCGGAGACCGCGCCAAAGCGCTGGGCTGCGATGATCGGATCCGGACCGCTTTCGACTTCTTCTTCGTCGTCGGTGCTGGCTTCAGCTTCTTCATCGTCGGTGTCGTCGTCTGCTTTGGCAGCCTTGGCATCGATAGGTGGAGGAACTTCAGCCGCAGGTGGCGCAATGCCGTCGTCCGGGTCGATATAACCGCTCAGGACGTCGGACAGGCGGCCACCTTCGGTGGTGACGCGAGTGTACTCGGAGAGAATGTGGTCAACCGTGCCTGGGAAGTGCGCGATTGCGCCCATCACTTCACGGATGCCCTCTTCGATACGCTTGGCGATTTCGATTTCGCCTTCACGTGTCAGCAGCTCTACCGTACCCATTTCGCGCATATACATGCGCACTGGGTCAGTCGTGCGACCGATGTCGGTCTCGACCGCTGCCAACGCGGCGGCTGCTTCTTCAGCGGCTGCCTCGTCGGTATCGGCGTCGGCCAACATAAGGGCGTCCGCATCCGGAGCACTCTCGTGTACGGGGATCCCCATGTCATTAATCATGCGGATGATGTCTTCCACCTGCTCTGGATCTGAAATATCCTCAGGCAGGTGGTCGTTGACCTCTGCGTAAGTCAGATACTTCTGCTCACGACCAAGGGTGATCAACTCTTTGATACGAGACTGCTGTTGCGCTTTTCCGGACATAACACCCTATCCACTGAAGGTCTTGGCGGGCAAAAAACAAGCCGAGGATTATACCCGAGCTATGACCTCACACGCCAGCTGAGGTCGGGTTTGATGCGGAAACATTGCGACTTAAAAGGTCGCGCAGTTGATTTTTCTCTTCGGCGGTCAATTCACTCTGACGCGCTTTTCGAAGAAGTTGTTCCAGGTTTCGCTCGCGTTGACGAGCTACCAAGCTAGTAATGGTGTCGAAAAACTGTTGTTCAAGGTTATCGCCATCAATCAGCCATTCCTTTTCTGCCAACGCCTTTAGCAAGCGGCCCTGTTCGGTGCCGTGCCAGCGTGCAATCAGCTGGAATGAGTTTAGCTTAGGATTCTTCTGTACGGCTTCGAGCAGAGCCACCAACAGTTGTGTATTGGTGTGGTCTTCAGCCGCAAAGTGCCCCGCATCTTCGACTTTTTGTGCCAGTTGCGGGTGGTGCAAAAGTGTACGCAGGGCCGCCATGGTAGGTGGCTCTACTGCTGCTGGGACGCGCGGGCCGCGCGGTTCGTCACGGTCACCGCCACGTTTGCCGTTTTTGTCCCAAGGTTTCTTGTCCCATTTCTTGCCAACGGCGCCGGGTTTCTTCGGTGTCCACTCCTGCTGGGGCGTGTAGGCCTCCTGCGGTTGGTGGAAGTCGGAATAGTCCGGCATGGCGTCGTAATCCATGCCCGGGTCGTAAGCCGGCGGCGCCTCTTGCGGCGCGCTGCGCGCCAGCTGGCTGACGGCCTCGCCACTCAATCCGGTAATTTCCAGCAGTCGCTGGCGCATCAGGGTCCGCAGGTTGGCGCCCGGAACCTTGTCGATCAGCGGTGCCGCGAGGGTGACCATGTGGGCCTTGCCTTCGAGGGAGCGCGGGTCGGACTCTTCGGTCAGTTGCTGGAAAAAATAATCGGCCAGCGGTTGTGCGTGCTGGTTGATGCGCGCGCGGAACGCATCGGTACCTTCGGAGCGGACCAGGGTGTCCGGGTCTTCGCCTTCGGGGAGGAACAGGAAGCGTGCGCGGCGTCCGTCCTGCAGGCTCGACAGGGTTGACTCAAGGGCGCGCCAGGCGGCATTGCGGCCGGCCTGGTCGCCGTCGAAGCAGAACAGCACGTTGGGCACTACGCGAAACAGACGCTTCAAGTGCTCTTCACTGGTTGCGGTGCCCAGGGTGGCCACGGCATTGCGCAAGCCTTGCTGGGCCAGGGCGATCACGTCCATATAGCCTTCAACCACGATGATTTCGTCGAGGTTGCGATTGTTCTTGCGCGCTTCAAACAGGCCGTACAGCTCCTGCCCTTTGTGAAACACCGGGGTTTCCGGTGAGTTCAGGTATTTGGGCTTGTCGTCCCCCAGCACCCGGCCGCCGAAAGCGATGATGCGGCCGCGACTGTCACGGATCGGGAACATCACTCGATCGCGGAAACGGTCATAGCGCTTGCCGGTCTCGGCGTTCTCCACCAACAGGCCGGCGTCGATCATGGCTTTTTGCTGCAGGGTGTCACTGCTCAGGTGCTTGTACAGATTGTCCCAGCCGGGCGGGGCGAAGCCGAGGCCGAAGTCGCGGGCGATTTCACCGGTCAGGCCGCGGCCCTTGAGGTAATCGACGGCGGCTTTGCGCTGCGGGTGGCTTTTCAGCGCCTGGCGGTAAAAGTCGGCGGCCGCGGTGAGCAGTGGGTACAGCGGCGAATCGGTGGGCTGCCGCGGTTTGTGCGGGCGGCCACTTTCTTCGCGGGGGATTTCCATGCCGGCGGCTTTCGCCAGTTCCTCGACGGCCTGGGGGAAGTCCAGGTTGTCGTGGTCCATGATGAAGCCGAGGGCGTTGCCGCCGGCGCCGCAGCCGAAGCAGTAGTAGAACTGCTTGTCGGGGCTGACGCTGAAGGACGGGGTCTTTTCCTTGTGGAACGGGCAGCAGGCGGTGTAGTTCTTGCCGGCCTTTTTCATTTGCAGGCGCGAGCTGACAACATCGACGATGTCGGTGCGGTTCAGAAGGTCGTCAATAAAGCTCTGGGGAATTAGCCCGGCCATGGCGTTCTCGTCATCACTGCGTGTAAAAGAGGGCCCGCAAAGTGCTCAAGGCGCGCGTATTGTGCGGCTCGATCAACTGTCGTCTGCTTGGTCTGTCAGGAAGTGTATCTGCCGAACATTCACTGACGTTAGTTCCGATCAGTGCCCGGCGTAGAAATGTTGCCCGGGAGTCCGGTCTTGGCCATGTGGGGGCCTCGGAAGCTCATCGGTGGGCGCAGCCGACCTGTTGATCGCCTGTTAAAAAATAAGTGTGCTCGTCAGTAGCCTTGTTAGGCTCGTCAGAAGAGACGTGCACCGCTGGCAAAAGAGCCAGTCCTGACGTGTGAAGCAGTTCGTTTCAGTCGCATGTGCGGCGTCAACGGTGAAGCATCAAGCGATATCCGCAAATGCCAACAGCCCGGCTGAGGGCCGGGCTTGGCAGAAGCTTGCTACGAACGTCTGTGTATTAGTACAGACGAACGGCGCGGCGCTGCTCGCGCTGAACTTTCTTGGCGTGACGCTTAACAGCGGCTGCTGCTTTACGCTTACGCTCAGAAGTTGGCTTCTCGTAAAATTCGCGGCTACGAACTTCAGCCAGAACACCGGCTTTTTCGCAGGAGCGCTTGAAACGACGCAGAGCTACGTCGAAGGGTTCGTTCTCTTTTACTTTGACGGCTGGCATCCAGAGCTACCTTCTTTCATTACCGGGAATCAACGTTCTCGTCGCAAAAAATTCGCGGCTGAGGTCGTCGGTTTTTAAGGGTTGCGGATGTTAACCCCTCATTGCCCGGAATGCAAAGCCTCTGATCGAAAACCGCTAGTCGGGAGGGGGAGTGGCGACTATTATGCGCGCCTTCGAATTCAGCCTCTACAAGGCGCAAACCCATGCTAGTTCTGGGATTAGAAACCTCGTGCGATGAAACCGGTGTCGCACTTTACGACAGTGAACGCGGGCTTTTGGCCGACGCACTGTTCAGTCAGATCGACCTGCACCGCGCCTATGGTGGCGTGGTGCCGGAGCTGGCCAGCCGTGATCATGTGAAACGCATGCTGCCATTGATTCGCCAGGTGTTGGACGAGGCCGGCTGCGTGCCGACCGAGATCGATGCCATTGCCTATACCGCAGGCCCGGGATTGGTCGGAGCCCTGCTGGTTGGGGCCTCTTGCGCCCAAGCGCTGGCATTTGCCTGGGGCATTCCGGCCCTCGGTGTGCACCACATGGAAGGCCATTTACTGGCGCCGATGCTGGAAGAAAACCCGCCAGAGTTCCCGTTCGTCGCTTTGTTGGTTTCAGGTGGCCATACGCAGCTGGTTCAGGTCGACGGAATCGGTCAATACATGCTGCTGGGCGAAAGCCTGGACGACGCGGCCGGTGAAGCGTTCGACAAGACCGCGAAGATGATGGGCCTCAATTATCCAGGCGGTCCGGAAATCGCGCGGTTGGCGGAAAAAGGTGTGGCAGGGCGCTACACCTTCCCGCGTCCGATGTGCGATCGCCCCGGCCTGATGTTCAGCTTCAGCGGCTTGAAAACCTCTGCCCTGAACACCTGGCAACAGAGCGTCAGCGCCGGAGACGACAGTGAGCAAGCCCGTTGCGACATCTCGCTGGCGTTCCAGCAGGCCGTGGTGGAGACTTTGACCATCAAGTGCAAGCGGGCCCTGAAGCAGGCGGGCATGAAGCGCCTGGTGATCGCGGGCGGCGTCAGTGCGAACAAGGCGTTGCGCAGCTCCCTGGAGAAAATGCTCAGCGACATGAAGGGCGACGTATTTTACGCCCGCCCCGAATTCTGTACCGATAACGGCGCGATGATCGCTTATGCCGGTTGCCAGCGTTTGCAGGCCGGGCAGCATGAAAGCCTGGCAATCAGCGTGCAGGCACGCTGGCCGATGGAGCAGTTGCCGCCGCTGTAACGGGCGAACGTGAACCGGGTTCACCGGGCGTATTTAAAAATGCCGTTCGCGCCCGGCAAACAGGTCGCGTAAATTGCCTCGATGGCGCCAGACGATCAGCAGCGTGAGCATGCTCATCGGCACCAGCGCCGCCGGCTCCTGCCAGGCCAGCAACGGCAGGGTCAGGGGCGTGGCGATCAATGCGGCCAGCGAGCTGGTGCGGGTCAGGTAGAACGTCAGCAGCCAGGCCAGGATGGCCAGCAGCGCCGCCGGTGGGTAGATCCCCAGCAGCATGCCGGCCGCCGTCGCAACGCCTTTGCCGCCGCGAAAGCGGAAGTACAGCGGGAACAGGTGGCCGAGCACCGCGCATACACCGATCCAGGCTTGCTGTTGCAGCGACAGCCCGGAGAGATCGGCGATCAGCACCGGCAGCAGGCCCTTGCAGACGTCGCCGAACAACGTCAGTACGGCGAGTTTCTTGCCGGCCAGGCGCAACATATTGGTGGCGCCGGCATTGCCTGAGCCACTCATTCGCGGGTCGGGATTTCCCGTCATGCGGCTGAGCAAAATGGCGAAGGACAGCGAGCCGAGCAGGTAGGCGAGAGTCGCCAGTAACCAAAACATGCTAACTATTCCGGGCGAGGACGCCCTGATTCTAACGGGGCATTGCGCCCTTGTCGTGCAGCGGAGAAGAGTGCTTGGACAGAGTGTTTATCGAAGGCCTGGAAGTCGACACCGTAATCGGGGCCTACGACTGGGAGCGCGGTATCCGGCAGTGCCTGCGTCTGGACCTGAGCTTCGCCTGGGATAATCGCCCGGCCGCCGCCGGTGATGACCTGACGCTGGCGCTGGATTACGCCAGCGTGTCCGCGCGCATCCAGGCCTTTGCCGAGCAGGCGCAGTTCCAGCTGGTGGAAACCTTCGCCGAGCGCCTGGCTGAAGTGTTGATGAGTGAATTCCAGATTCCCTGGCTGCACCTCAAGCTGACCAAGCCTGGCGCCGTTCCGGCTGCCAAGGGCGTGGGCGTGGAGATCGAGCGCGGATGTCGCTAACTCAGGTTTACCTTGGTCTTGGCAGCAATATCGAGCGTGAGGCCCATTTACGCGCTGGCCTCGATGCGCTGGCGGATTTCCTGACGGATCTGCGCTGTTCGCCGGTGTTTGAAAGCCAGCCGGTGGGCATCAAGAGCGGGCCGTTCTTCAATCTGGTGGTGTCGGCCTATACCGACCTGCCGTTGATGGAGCTGGACCGCCGACTGAAATTCATCGAGGCCGACAATGGCCGCTACGCCCCGGATCGCAAGGGCTTGCCGCTGGACATCGACGTGCTGCTGTATGGCGAGTTGGTGGGTAACTTCGATGGCCTGATTCTGCCCCGGGCCGAAATCCTGAAGAACGCGTTTGTGCTGTGGCCGCTGTCGTTGATGGCGCCGGGACGTGTGCATCCTGAAGCAGGCAAGACATTTGCCGCGCTTTGGCAGGATGCGCAAATCGATCAGGTACTGGCGCCGGTCGCTTTCGAGTGGCGGAATCAGCCGTTAACGCCGGATGCGCTCTTGTAGGCTTTCAACGCCTTGAGCCGTTCGCGTTTCAGCGCTTCACCCAGCTCGGGGCCCTTGAATCCTTGCTCCAGTAGCGGTGCGACCGCGACACCCCGTGCGGCGAGCGCCGCGCCGCGCAAATAGTCCGCTTGTGGATAACTTCTCTGCTCAAGGCCTTTGCGGCCGCGGGCGTCCATCTCGCACGCCACCACAAATTCCTCAAAGCGCTGCGGGCGACGATAAACGTCAAAGCTTTGCAGCAACTCCAGCAAAGTTGAAGGCCTCAGCTCCAGCGCGCGATGGCCGTGGGTGTGATATTCGCCCACCAGTAACGCCAGTTCCTGGCAATCCCTTGGCACCTTGAAGCGCTCGTTCACCGCCTTGATCAGTGCCAGGCCGCGATGCTCATGAGCAATGTGCTGCGGCAACTTATCCACAGGCGTGAGGCCCTTGCCCAGGTCATGCAGCAGGCAGGCCCAGCGCACGGTCAGTGGTTGGGCGTGGATGGCCGCCTGCTCCAGCACGCTCAGCGTGTGGATGCCGGTATCGATCTCGGGGTGATGGGCTTCTGGTTGTGGTACGCCGAACAGCGCGTCGATTTCAGGCATCAGGGTTTTCAACGCGCCGCAATCGCGTAGCACCTGGATAAATACCTGTGGCTGATCTTCCATCAGGGCGCGGGAAATTTCTTTCCAGCTGCGCTCAGGCGTCAGGGCTTCCAGTTCGCCTGAATTGCTGAGTTCGCGCATCAGTTCAAGGGTTTCTGGCGCAACGCGAAAATCAAGGCTGGCGTATCGCGCGGCAAAGCGAGCAACGCGCAGGACTCGGAGCGGATCTTCGGCAAACGCGGGAGAAACGTGGCGCAGAATGCGTGCTTCCAGGTCGCGCTGACCGTGATAAGGATCGGTCAGGTTGCCCTCGTCATCCTCGGCCATCGCGTTGATGGTCAGGTCGCGGCGGATCAGGTCTTCTTCCAGGGTGACTTCGGGACTGGCGTGAAACACAAACCCGCCATAACCCCGGCCGCTCTTGCGCTCCGTGCGGGCGAGGGCGTACTCGTCGCCGTTTTTCGGGTCAAGAAAGACGGGGAAGTCCGAACCCACGGGCTTGTAGCCCAGGGTGAGCATTTCTTCAGTGGTAGTGCCGACTACGACACGGTCGACATCGATAACCGGAATGCCCAGCAGGCGATCACGTACCGCACCGCCGACTTTGTAGATTTGCATGAAAAAGCCTCCATTAGCGGCACAGGATAACGCCTGCGGCCCGCCAATGGAGGCTTTGCCGTTTCACAGATGCACGACGGCCAGGTCCAGGCGGCCGTAATCGTTATCGCCGTGTTCGTTGCGGGGCGGAACGTGGTGGGTTTTCATCACCTGGTCGCCTTGCAGCGTTTCCAGGTGGATATCGAACCCCCACAGCCGGTGCAGGTGCTTGAGGACCTCTTCAGTGGACTCTCCCAGCGGTTTACGATCGTGCTGCTGATGGCGCAGGGTTAACGAGCGATCGCCGCGTACGTCGATGCTGTAGATCTGCACGTTGGGTTCACGGTTGCCCAGGTTGTACTGCGCTGCCAGGGTTTCGCGGATGGTGCGGTAACCCGGCTCATCGTGGATCGCCGGCACCAGCAGGTCGTCCTTGAGGTCGTCATCCATGATGCTGAACAGCTTGAGGTCACGAATCACCTGAGGTGACAGGTACTGCAGGATGAAGCTTTCATCCTTGAAGCTGCTCATGGCGAACTTGATCGTCGACAACCAATCGCTGCCGGCAATCTCCGGGAACCAGCGCCGGTCTTCTTCGGTGGGGTGTTCGCACATGCGCCGGATGTCGCGGTACATGGCAAAGCCCAATGCATACGGGTTGATGCCGCTGTAGTACGGACTGTCGAAGCCCGGTTGATAGACCACGCTGGTATGAGACGTCAGGAACTCCATCATGAAGCCGTCGGTCACCAGGCCTTCATCGTAAAGATCGTTCATCAGGGTGTAGTGCCAGAACGTGGCCCAGCCTTCGTTCATCACCTGGGTCTGGCGTTGTGGGTAGAAGTACTGGGCAATCTTGCGCACGATCCGCACGATTTCCCGCTGCCAGGGTTCCAGCAATGGCGCGTGCTTTTCGATGAAGTACAGGATGTTTTCCTGAGGTTCGGCGGGGAAGCGCGCATTGTCCTTGTCGCTGTTTTTGCCGGCGCGTTTCGGAATGGTGCGCCACAGGTCGTTGATCTGCTTTTGCAGATGCTCTTCACGGTCCTTCTGGCGTAGCCGTTCTTCCTCGGCGGAAATCGGGTACGGGCGTTTGTAACGGTCTACGCCGTAGTTCATCAGGGCATGGCAGGAGTCCAACAGGTCTTCCACCGCGTCGATGCCGTGGCGCTCCTCGCACTGCATGATGTACTGCTTGGCGAACACCAGGTAATCGATGATCGAGCTGGCATCGGTCCAGGTGCGGAACAGGTAGTTACCCTTGAAAAAGCTGTTATGTCCGTAGCACGCATGGGCTACCACCAGTGCCTGCATGCAGATGGTGTTTTCTTCCATCAGGTAGGCAATGCAAGGGTCGGAGTTGATGACGATCTCGTAGGCCAGGCCCATCTGGCCGCGGGTGTAGGACTTTTCGGTGCTGAGGAAGTGTTTGCCGTAGGACCAGTGGTGATATCCGAGGGGCATGCCCACGGACGCGTAGGCGTCCATCATCTGTTCGGCGGTGATCACTTCGATCTGGTTGGGGTAGGTGTCCAGGGCATAACCCGCCGCGATGCGGCTGATTTCCCGGTCATAGGCCTGGATCAGTTCGAAGGTCCATTCGGACCCCGTGGATATGGGTTGGCGCTTATGCTCTTTGGCGGTCATGTCACTAACCTGCGCTGGAAGAGTTCACGGAAGACCGGATAGATATCGCCGGCCGAGACCAATTGTTGCTGGGCGAAGGTGTCAGCGAAGGCTTCGCTGATGCGCTCGTATTCGAACCACAGCGCCTGATGTTCACGCGGGGTGATTTCGACGTAGGTGTAGTACTGCACGAACGGCATGATCTGGTTGATCAGGATGTCGCGGCAAATGGGTGAGTCGTCATTCCAGTTGTCGCCGTCGGAGGCCTGGGCGGCGTAGATGTTCCACTCGTTGGCCGGATAACGTTCAGCCATGATTTCCTGCATCAGCTTCAAGGCGCTGGAAACGATGGTGCCGCCGGTTTCCCGCGAGTAGAAAAACTCCTCTTCGTCGACTTCCCGGGCGCTGGTGTGATGGCGGATGAACACCACATCGATCTTGTCGTAGTTACGCTTGAGGAACAGGTACAGCAGGATGAAGAAGCGCTTGGCGATGTCCTTGGTCGCCTGGGTCATGGAGCCGGACACGTCCATCAGGCAGAACATCACTGCCTTGGAGCTGGGATTGGGTTGCTTGACCAGCAGGTTGTACTTCAAGTCGAAGGTGTCGAGAAACGGCACGCGGTGGATTCGCGCGCTGAGTTTGGCAATTTCAGCTTCGATTTCCTGAATATCGCCGAAGTTGTCTGGCTCTTCCCGTTTCAGGCGCTCCAGTTCTGCCTTGGCATCCCGCAGTTTTGCCCGGCTGCTGCCAGACAGGGCAATACGCCGCGCATGGGCCGAACGCAGGGTGCGGATGATGTTGATCCGTGAGGGGTTGCCTTCGTTGCTGATCCCCGCGCGCACGGTCTTGAAGGTGTCGGTACCGGTCAGGTTGCGTTTGACCAGGTTGGGCAGTTCCAGGTCTTCGAACATGAATTCCAGGAACTCTTCCTGGGTGATCTGGAACACGAACTCGTCCATGCCTTCGCCGGAGTTACCAGCCTTGCCCGGGCCTTTGCCGCCCGCGCCGCCTTGGGGGCGCTGGATATGTTCGCCGCTGGTGAATTCCTTGTTGCCGGGATGCACGACAGTCTGTTTGCCGCCCCGGCCGTGATGCAGCACCGGTTCATCGATATCCCGTCCGGGAATGCTGATCTGTTCGCCATGCTCCATGTCAGTGATGGAGCGGCGGCTGACGGCCTCTTCGACGGCCTTTTTGATGTGGTCACGGTAACGCCGCAGGAACCGCTGGCGGTTTACCGTGCTCTTGTTCTTGCCATTGAGACGTCGGTCGATCACATAGCTCATGTAGGAGCCCTCCGGGCAGCTTCAAGTTACAAGCTTCAAGCGGCAAGCTGGAAGCTTAAAGACAAGCGGTCGATTGCCAGGCTGTCCGGTGTACCGGGAGCCTGGCATTGCACGCTTGTCGCTGCCTTACTGCGATTTGCGGACCCGCAAGTACCACTCGGAGAGCAGTCGTACCTGTTTGTCGGTGTAGCCACGCTCGACCATACGAGTGACGAAGTCGTTGTGTTTTTGCTGGTCCTCCTTGCTGGCCTTGGCGTTGAAGCTGATGACCGGCAGCAGATCCTCGGTGTTGGAGAACATTTTCTTCTCGATGACCACCCGCAGCTTCTCGTAGCTGAGCCAGGTAGGGTTCTTGCCGTTGTTGTTGGCCCGGGCGCGCAGCACGAAGTTGACGATTTCGTTGCGGAAATCCTTCGGATTGCTGATGCCGGCGGGTTTTTCGATCTTTTCCAGTTCCTCGTTGAGGGCCACGCGGTTGAGGATCTCGCCGGTTTCCGGGTCGCGGTATTCCTGGTCCTGGATCCAGAAGTCTGCATACAGCACATAGCGGTCGAAGATGTTCTGGCCGTATTCGCTGTAGGACTCCAGGTACGCGGTCTGGATTTCCTTGCCGATGAACTCGATGTAGCGCGGTGCCAGGTATTCCTTGAGGAAGCGCAGGTAGCGCTCGCGGGTTTCAGCCTGGAACTGTTCCTGTTCGATCTGCTGTTCCAGCACGTAGAGCAGGTGCACCGGGTTGGCGGCGATTTCGTGCGGGTCGAAGTTGAAGACCTTGGAAAGGATCTTGAACGCAAAGCGTGTCGACAGGCCGTTCATGCCCTCGTCAACGCCCGCGGTATCGCGGTATTCCTGGATCGACTTGGCCTTCGGATCGGTGTCCTTGAGGTTTTCGCCGTCGTACACCCGCATCTTCGAGTAGATGTTGGAGTTTTCCGGCTCCTTGAGGCGCGACAACACGGTGAACTGGGCCAGCATCTTCAGGGTGTCAGGCGCGCAATGGGCCTTGGCCAGGGAGCTGTTGAACAGCAGCTTGTCGTAAATCTTGATTTCATCGCTGACCCGCAGGCAGTACGGCACCTTGACGATGTAGATCCGGTCGATGAAGGCTTCGTTGTTCTTGTTGTTGCGGAAGGTGTGCCACTCCGATTCGTTGGAGTGGGCCAGCAGGATCCCGGTAAACGGAATCGCCCCCAGGCCTTCGGTACTGTTGTAGTTACCCTCCTGCGTCGCGGTGAGCAGTGGGTGCAGCACCTTGATCGGTGCCTTGAACATCTCCACGAACTCCATCAGGCCCTGGTTGGCCCGGCACAGTGCCCCCGAGTAGCTGTAGGCGTCGGCATCGTTCTGCGGGAATTCTTCGAGTTTGCGGATATCGACCTTACCCACCAGCGCCGAGATGTCCTGGTTATTCTCGTCACCCGGTTCGGTCTTGGCCACGGCGATCTGGTTGAGGATCGATGGATAGAGTTTCACCACCCGGAACTGGCTGATGTCGCCGCCGAACTCGGCCAGGCGCTTGGTCGCCCAGGGCGACATGATGGTGTTGAGGTAGCGCCGTGGAATGCCGAAGTCCTCTTCGAGGATCGCGCCATCTTCCGTGGCGTTGAACAGCCCCAGGGGCGACTCGAACACAGGCGAGCCCTTGATTGCGTAGAACGGCACCTTTTCGATCAGTTGTTTGAGCTTCTCGGCCAGGGACGACTTGCCCCCGCCGACGGGACCGAGCAGATAGAGGATCTGTTTCTTCTCTTCCAGGCCTTGGGCGGCATGGCGGAAATACGAGACGATCTGGTCAATGCATTCTTCCATGCCGTGGAAGTCTTCAAAGGCCGGATAGCGACGGATCACCTTGTTCGAGAAAATTCGCGACAGGCGCGAATTGGCTGCGGTGTCCACCAGCTCCGGCTCGCCGATCGCCAACAGCAGGCGTTCAGCGGCAGACGCGTAGGCGCTGCGGTCCTTTTTGCACAGTTCGAGATACTCCTGAAGCGAGAGCTCTTCCTGGCGGGTGGACTCGAAGCGTTGTTGGAAGTGGCTAAAAATACTCATGACGTCGTCACCTCGCTCGATACGTGGAGCCGACGCCGGATCAATCAGTCGATGCTGGCAGCCATTGGTGGACACCAATGGCCGTTTTCCCCCCAGAACACCCTGAAACGCTACCGATGACCCGCACGCCGGTGTACCGGCTCTCCCCTGTTTTGGATGGCCTGCGCTTAAGGATAGTTCGGAATCCGGGAGTTCAAGGCGCGATACGAAATTAGTTTGGCCGCGCCGTTCGTCAGAAACGGCGCGAGGCCAAGCGTCACGCGGGGTAGCGGGGTTTGAAAAAAATTATTGCGCGTCGCCTGCGGCAATTTCTGCAGGATAGGTCGTACGCCATAGCTCAAATCCACCGTCGAGGCTATAGACGTCGGAGAAGCCCTGGCTCACCAGGTAGGCGGCGGCGCTTTGGCTGGAGTTGCCGTGGTAGCACGCCACGATGACCGGCGCGTCGAGGTCGGCGGCGCGGATGAAGTCGGCGATGTTGTGGTTGTCCAGGTGCTGGGCACCACTGATGTGGCCGGCGATGTAGGTCGGCTGGTCACGGATGTCGACAACCACTGCGCCTTTTTCGCGCAGCGCCTGGGCTTGCTCGGGAGGGATACGTTTGAATTCAGTCATGGCGGGCTCCTTTGGCCTGTGTGAAAGCGCAGCTCAGCGCTTTGCCGTGGCCTGCAGTTGTTCGGGAACGGGGGAGTCGCACTGGCAGCTCGAGCGCTCGCCGGTGTCGATGTTCATCAGGGTCATGGCGCCGCCCCACACGCAGCCGGTGTCGAGGGCGAATACACCGGGTTCATCGCATTTGCCTTCCAGGGCTGCCCAGTGGCCGAAGATGATCTTCGTTTCACGGGTCTTGCGTTCCTTGTGGGCAAACCAGGGCTTGTAGCCGGGCAGCGCGGTGTCGGCGCCTTCCTTGCTCTTGAGGTCCAGTTTGCCTTCGGCGGTGCAGAAGCGCATGCGGGTGAAGTAGTTGGTGATTACCCGCAGGCGGGCGACGCCGGTCAGATCGTTGTCCCACTTCGCGGGATCGTTGCCGTACATGCCATCCAGGTAAGCCGTGTACAGGTTGTCGTCGGCCAGGGCGGCTTCGACTTCGCCTGCACACTTGAGGGCTTTCTTCAGCGTCCACTGCGGTGGAATCCCGGCATGCACCAGCGCGGTGTCGCGGCTCTCGTCGTAGTGCATGATTTTTTGCCGGCGCAGCCAGTCAAGCAGTTCGGTGCGATCCGGCGCTTCGAGGATTTCCCGCAGGGTATCGCCCTTTTTCAGACGCTCGATGTTATTGCCGGCGGCCAGCAGGTGCAGGTCATGGTTACCCAGCACACACACCAGGGAATCGCGCATGCCATAAAGGAAGCGCAGGGTTTCCAGGGATTGCGGGCCACGGTTGACCAAGTCGCCTACCAGCCACAGGCGATCCTTGGCTGGGTCGAATGCCACACGGTCGAGCAGGCACTTGAGCGGTTCCAGGCAGCCTTGCAGGTCACCGACGGCATACGTCGCCATCAGTGCAGGGCTCCAGGTACCGCGAGGCGGAACGGGGCGATGATGGCGTCGAAGTGTTTACCGTCGTCGGCGAGCATCTGGTAGCTGCCTTGCATGTTGCCGACGCGGGAGGTCATGACGGTGCCGCTGCTGTAGGTGTGGCTCTTGCCGGGGGCGATCAGCGGTTGTTGGCCGACCACGCCGGCGCCGCGGACTTCCTCGACCTGGCCGTCACCGTCGGTGATGACCCAGTAGCGCGACAGCAGCTTGGCAGGCAGCTCGCCGTTGTTTTGCACGGTAATGGTGTAGGCGAACGCAAAACGGTTCTGCTCGGGTTGCGATTGTTCCGCCAGGAAGCGGGTGACGACGCTGACGTCGATCTGATAACGAGGATCGGACATGCAAGAGGCCTTAAAAGCAAAAGCGGGGGAACAGCGGATGCCGATCAGTCTAGGCCAAGTGGTGGGCACTAGGCCAGACATGCTGTCTGGCCGTGCCCGACTCTACTTATTCGGCCGCTGGTGCAGGCTGAATGGCGAGCTGGTCAGCCAGGCGCACGAAGGCGGCCAGGTCCAGCTGCTCGGGGCGCAGGCTGCCGTCGACGCCGGCGGCTTCGATTTCAGCGTTGCTGAGCAAAGCCTTGAGCGTATTGCGCAAGGTCTTGCGGCGTTGGTTGAACGCTTCGCGCACCACGCGTTCCAGCAATTTGTGGTCTTTGGCCGGGTGCGGCAGCACCGCGTGAGGCACCAGGCGCACGATGGCGGAGTCGACCTTCGGCGGCGGGTTGAACGCGCCCGGGCCGACGTTGAACAGATGCTCTACGCGGCAATGGTACTGAACCATGATCGACAGACGACCCCAATCACCGCCGCCAGGGCCTGCGGCCAGACGCTCAACCACTTCCTTTTGCAGCATGAAGTGCATGTCGCGGATGATGCCAGCGTTGTTCAGCAGGTGAAAAATCAGCGGGGTGGAGATGTTGTACGGCAGGTTGCCGACCACCCGCAGGCTGTTGGGCGCCGCATTGAGGCTGGTGAAGTCGAACTTCAGCGCATCGCCCTGGTGCAGGTTGAAGTTGGGCATGCCGGCGAACTGTTGGTTGAGGATCGGGATCAGGTCCTTGTCCAACTCAACCACGTCCAACTGGCCGCCGCTCTTCAGCAGGCCTTGGGTCAGGGCGCCCTGGCCCGGACCGATTTCCAGCAGGCGGTCTTCGGGCTTGGCATGGATGGAGCGCAGGATGCGGTCAATCACGCCAGCGTCGTGCAGGAAGTTTTGCCCGAAACGCTTGCGCGCCCGGTGTTGGTAATGCTCGGTCATATACGGGTCTCGGCCATCTGATAGGCGGTTTCCAGGGCCACGTGCAGGCTGCCGGTATCGATCTTGCCGCTGCCTGCGAGGTCCAGGGCGGTGCCATGGTCGACGGAGGTGCGGATGATCGGCAGGCCCAGCGTCACGTTGACGGCGGCGCCGAAGCCTTTGTACTTCAGCACGGGCAGCCCCTGGTCATGGTACATCGCCAGCACTGCGTCGCAGTGCTCCAGATATTTGGGGGTAAACAGAGTGTCGGCAGGCAATGGGCCGCGCAGGTCCATGCCCTCAAGGCGCAGACGCTCCAGGGTTGGTTCGATGATGTCGATTTCTTCATGGCCCAGGTGGCCACCTTCACCGGCGTGGGGGTTGAGCCCGCAGACCAGGATGCGTGGTTGGGCGATGCCGAATTTCTGTTGCAGGTCGGCGTGCAGGATGCGTGTGACACGCTCCAGGCGCTCGGGGGTAATGGCGTCGGCAATCTCCCGCAGGGGCAGGTGAGTGGTCACCAGCGCCACCCGCAGGTCGCCCGTTGCCAGCATCATCACCACTTGTTCGGTGTGGGTCAGTTCGGCGAGGAATTCGGTATGGCCGGAAAAGGCGATCCCCGATTCATTGATCACGCCCTTGTGTACGGGCGCGGTGATCATTCCGGCGAAATCCCCGTCGATGCAGCCCTGGCCGGCTCGGGTCAGGGTTTCCAGGACGAAGGCAGCGTTGGCCTTGTCCAGTTGCCCGGCGACGACCTTGGCCGCCAGCGGGGTATCCCATACGTACAGGCTGTTTGCCGGTGCCGGAAGGTCAGGCCAGTTGCCTGGGCCCACCGATAGCAGATCGACGGCCACACCCAGCTGCGCGGCCCGCTCAAGGAGCAAGTCGCGGCTGGTGATGGCAATCAGGGGGTGTGGCTGGGTGTGCGAGGCGAGCAGCAGGCACAGGTCAGGACCAATGCCGGCCGGCTCGCCGGGTGTCAATGCGAAACGCTTGGGTTTCACTGGACTGCCTGGTCGGTGCCTGTTTGGTCGGCGCCAGGAAGCTTGTTCTCTACGTAGGCTTCGTCACGGATCTGACGCAACCAGGTTTGCAGCTCTTCGTCGTATTTGCGGTTACGCAGCACGGTCAGGGCTTGTTGCTCGCGGGCTTGAGCGGTGTTGTCAGTGGCGCGACGGCCAAGGACTTCCAGCACATGCCAGCCATATTGGGTCTTGAACGGCTTGGACAGTACGCCTTGCGGAGTCTTGGCCATGACGTCCTGGAACTCGGGAACCAGTGCTTTCGGGTCGATCCAGTTCAGATCACCGCCGTTAAGCGCCGAACCCGGGTCTTCGGAATAGCTCTTCGCCAGTTCGCCGAAGTCTTCGCCCGCTTCGATGCGGTCATAGAGCTTCTGGGCCAGTTCCTTGGTTTGGGCTTCGGTACGGATCTCGCTTGGCTTGACCAGGATGTGACGAACGTGAACTTCGTCCTTCATCTGGGCTTCTTCGCCACCGCGCTTGCCGAGCAACTTGAGGATGATGAAACCGCCTGGCGTGCGCGCAGGCTGGGTGATGCCACCCACTTCCATGGCGCTCAGCTCGCGGTCGAACGGAGGTGGCAGTTGAGCGGCTTTACGCCAGCCCATGTCACCACCTTCGAGGGCGTTGTCGCTGCCGGATTGGGCAATGGCCATCTGAGCAAAGTCAGCGCCTTGCTTGAGCCGGTCATAAATAGCTTGGGTTTTCGCCGCGGCAGCGTTGAGCTGTTCAGCGTTGGCACTGTCTGGGGTAGGAACCAGGATGTTGGCCAGGTGCAGTTCTTCGGAAAGCTGCATCTTGCCAAGGTCAGAGGCCAGGAAGTTCTTCACTTCCTGCTCGGACACCTGAACCCGCTCGGCCACACGGCGCTGACGCACACGGCTGATGATCATTTCACGGCGAATCTGGTCACGGGCGTCCTCATAGGACAGACCGTCGTGAGCCAGGGCGGCGCGGAACTGATCAACACTCATGTTGTTGCGCTGGGCGATGGTGCCGACAGCCTGGTTCAATTCTTCGTCGCTGATACGGATGCCGGAACGATCGCCGATCTGCAATTGCAGGTTTTCAACGATCAGGCGCTCGAGCACCTGCTGGTCCAGCACGCTGGTCGGCGGTACGCCGCCACCACGCTTGGCGATGGTTTGCTGAACTTCCTTGACCCGCTGGTCCAGTTGGCTCTGCATGATCACGTCGTTATCGACGATGGCCACTACCTTGTCCAGCGGTTGAACCGCAGCGTGAGCTGCGGCAGTACCCAGGAACAGCGCGCCCAGCATCAGCGGGCGCAGACAATCAGAAAGCTTGGTCTTCACGTTCACGATAACCTTCAATGCCTTTGTCGAGGAAGCTCTCTACCTTGGCGCCGGTCAGGCCGCCGAGTCCTTTAAGGACGATCTGGAAGAAGAGCCCGTGGTCACCCTTTTCGTTCAGCGGGGCGATCTGGCTGTATTCGTCGTTGGAAACCCAGTAACGGTTGATGACGCGCAGTTTCCAGCAGCAGTTGTCGTACTCGAAACCACCGAAAGCTTCCAGGGTGCGGTTGCGGGCATAGTCATACTGCCAGCGGGTGATCAGGTTCCACTGCGGAACGATCGGCCACATCATCGAGAAGTCGTGTTGCTGGATTTTGTAGTAATCCTTGATGAAGGTCGACGGGTCCGAAGCACTGCCGTAGTCGCCACCAAACTGGTATTTGCCGGTCAGCTGGTTGTAAACAACCTGGTCGTTACGGTAGCGGTAGCCGACGTTGATGACCTTGTTCGGGTTATCTTCCGGCTGATAGTGGAACATCGCACTGCCGGAGCGTGGGCTATGGCTTTCGGTATCCCAGTTGTAGTCGGCAGTGGCACGCCAGTCGCGGTTGAAGCGGAACTCGTAGTCCAGTGCAACCGGTGAAACGTTGGATTGCGCATCATCACGCTGGCTTGCGAGGATGCCAGGCAACTGTACTTCACGATCCTTGAAGTAAATGGCTTGGCCGATTGCAACGCGTTGACGTTCGAAACCGTTCTCTTCGATCCAGCGGCTAGTCACGCCCAGAGACAGTTTGTTCTCGTCGCCGATACGGTCAGAGCCGCTGAAGCGGTTGTCGCGGAACAGGGATGCATAGCTGAACGAGTACTCGCTGGTGTCGAATACCGGGATATCGCTCTGATCTTTATTCGGTACGTACAGGTAGAACGCACGAGGTTCCAACGTCTGGCGGTAGTCTTTGCCAAACCAGTTGGTGTTGCGGTCGAAATACAGGCCGCTGTCTACGCTGGCAACCGGAATTGCGCGGTCTTGCGAGCTTTTGAAGCTGCCGCCGGCATAAGGGTTGGCTGCAGTTGACGCTGCTTGCGCTGCGATAATCTGATTCTTGCCGGTGCTGTCCAGATCAAGATCGTACTTGGTATAGACATACTTCAACTTTGGCGTAACGAAGCCATAAGTCCAGTTCATCGGGTAGTCGACGGCTGGCGCTACGTTCAGACGAGTACCGTTTGCACGGGTCAGACCTGTTACGTAGGTATCCAGGCGAGGCGATACCAGGCCATTTTCATCGGTAAAGGTGCCGTTCTCTAGGTCACGATCAAAGCGTACTGCTTCAGTCTCGTAAGAGAAGTTCAACCCGCCCGGATGGTACGGCAGCTGACCATTGAAGGTGATCTGCGGCAAGCGGTTATAAGGCGTGATCTGGGAGATCGTCGCCAATTGGTAAGCCTGAAGATTCAGCCGCGCCTGGTAGCTATCACCACGATAGGTCACCGAACCTTGCTGATTGATGTAGTCCGAACTCTTGATCCCTTCCTGATAGGACTTCAAATCCTGGAAGTAATATGGATCGCTGATATTCGTGTAATCAACCTGGGTCAGTACACGCGAATCCAACCCGCCCTTATGCTGCCAGTTGAGCATGTAGCGGGTTTTTTCGTAGTCGGTCTGCTTGCTTCGCTCGTCGCTATCGTCGTTCAGGTACGCGCCGCCAAACTGGCCTTCGCTGGACTTGGTGAGGTAGCGGAATTCGCCTTCCATCAACATGCCGCGCTTGGTCATGTATTGCGGGTACAACGTGGCATCGTAGTTCGGCGCCAGGTTGAAGTAGTACGGCGTAACCAGCGTGAAGCCAGTCTCGCCACCGGTGCTGAAGCTCGGCGGCAGGAAGCCGGATTGACGGCGGTTGTCGATCGGGAAGTAGATGTACGGGGTGTAAAGGATCGGAATGTCCTTCACTCGCAACGTCACGTTGGTCGCCGTACCGAAACCGGTGGCCGGGTTGAGCGTGATGTTGTTGCCCTTGAGCTGCCAGGCGTTGCTGTTCGGCTCACAGGTGGTGTACGTACCGTCCTTGAGACGGATGATCGCGTTCTCGGCGCGCTTGGCGTACAGCGCGTTGCCGCGGATGCGCGATTTGTGCATCACGTATTCGGCGTTGTCGACCTTGGCGGCACCGGTGTCCAGTTGGACTTCAGCGTGGTCGCCTACCAGCAGGGCGCCGTTGTCGCGCAGACGGACATTGCCGTTCAGCTCGCCACGGTTCTCGGCCTGGTAGAGGTTGGCCTCGTCGGCCTCGACCTGCATGCTGCCCTGGCGCATGACGACGTCACCGGCCAGGGAAGCAACCTGCTGTTCCTGCTCGTAACGAGAGACCTTGGCGCCGATGAAGGTCGGCGCGTCGCTCTTGTTCGTCTTGTCGTTCATGCCAGGACGGATCGGCTCGATGTACGCGCCGGAGCAGTACGGGCCGGTTTCGGCCAGTTGCGCGGCGGTGAGCTTCTCGCGAGGGACCCAGTCCAGATGGCTGTAGTCGGCGCTGCGCGAACGCAGGCCACGGCCCTTGGCCTCGGTGACCAGCGTGGTCTGCGGCACGGCCTCGGCACTGCCGCCGGACTCGCCTTGCGGCGTGCCACTGGCGGAGCTGACGGCACTGCCGTCATGCACCGGGCGCGGTGGCAGCGGGGCTGCGGCCGTCTTCGGCGCGCAATCCCAGGCACCCGAAGCAGAGACTGAGCAGTCATACTGTTCCGCGGCGACCACGAATGAGGTGGCGAAAGGTTGCATGGCCAGCAGACTGCCGGTTACCAGCAACGGAAATTTTCTACGAAACGCGGGGGATTTCAATGCCATCTTATTAGTCCGGGCTTCCTGCGTGCCATCTGCCCGCGGTGTGGGCCGCACGCCTCTCGATGGTCTGAAAAAGATGCGTGATAATAAAGCATGACCCGCTTGACGGCTAGCGCCGTCGGAGACCCTTGTAATGCCCGACCAAGATCTACGTTTGCAACAGCTGAAAGTCTGGCTTGATGAGCAATTGCCCAGCCTTTTTACCGCCCAGGGCTGGGGTGTCGTACCCCCGGCCACGTTGACTGCGGCCAGCAGTGACGCGAGTTTCAGGCGTTACTTCCGATGGGACGGAGGAGGTCGCAGATTTGTCGTAATGGACGCTCCACCCCCCCAGGAAAACTGCAAACCTTTCGTCGATATCGCTCATTTGCTCGGTCAATCGGGAATAAATGTTCCGAAAATTTATGCGCAAGATCTGATTCGCGGCTTTCTTTTGCTTAACGACCTGGGGAAAAAAACCTATCTGGACGTGATTGACGAGCAAAATGCTGATCAATTGTTCGCCGATGCCATCGACGCGTTGCTGGCTTTCCAGCAATTGCCGATGGAGGCGCCATTGCCCAGCTATGACGTCGCGCTGTTACGTCGTGAGCTGGAATTGTTTCCTGAATGGTACGTTCGCCGGGAGTTGGGTATCGAGTTCGACGCCCGGCAACTTGGCCTGTGGCAGCGCGTCAGCGAACACCTGATCGACAGCGCGCTGGCCCAGCCCAAGGTGCTGGTGCATCGCGACTATATGCCGCGCAACCTGATGATCAGCGAGCCGAACCCCGGCGTGCTGGATTTCCAGGACGCGGTCTACGGCCCGGTGACCTACGACATCACGTGCCTGTTCAAGGATGCGTTCCTCAGTTGGCCGCAGGCTCGTGTGCGGGAATGGCAGCGCGGTTATTGGCAGCGTGCTGGCGAGTTGGGCATACCGGTGCAGGCAGACTTTGAAGAATTCCTGCGGGCCAGCGACCTGATGGGCGTACAGCGTCACCTGAAGGTGATCGGCATCTTCGCGCGCATTTGCCATCGAGATGGCAAACCACGCTACCTGGCGGACGTGCCGCGCTTCTTTGCTTATATAGAGGCGGTACTCGCGGACCGGCCAGAGTTGAGCGAACTGGGTGAGTTGCTGGCGAGCCTGCGCGTCGAGGCGGCGGTATGAAGGCCATGATCCTGGCCGCCGGCAAAGGAGAGCGGATGCGCCCGCTCACCCTGCACACGCCCAAGCCGCTGATCCAGGCCGGCAGCAAGCGCCTGATCGAGTATCACCTCGAGGCGCTGGCGAAAGCCGGCTTCACCGATATCGTCATCAACCATGCCTGGCTCGGCCAGCAGATCGAAGGCTACCTGGGAGACGGCGCGCAGTACGGCGTACGTATCCAGTACTCGGCCGAAGGCGAGCCGCTGGAAACCGGCGGCGGGATTTTCAAGGCCTTGCCGCTGCTGGGGGACGAACCGTTCCTGGTGGTCAATGGCGACATCTGGACCGATTACGACTTTGCCAGCCTGAAACAGCCGTTGAATGGCCTGGCCCACCTGGTAATGGTCGACAACCCGCCCCATCACCCGTCCGGCGGTGACTTCTACATAAAGGACGGCGCACTTCATGATGCCGCTCCTGGTGCCGATAACCTGACCTTCAGTGGCATTTCCGTACTCCATCCCGAGCTGTTCGCGGGTTGCAGTACGGGTGCTTTCAAACTGGCGCCGCTGTTGCGTGACGCCATGGCGAAAGGGTTGGTGACGGGGGAACACATGAACGGACGCTGGATCGATGTCGGGACACTGGAGCGCCTGGCGCAAGTCGAAACCCTGCTGACAGCGGGGAACTAGGATGTTGTGGCCAGGGACTCTGATCGGAGCCGGGGCAGGCTTTGCCATTGCCAGCATTCCGGGGGCTATGTTGGGCGCGTTGCTGGGCCAGGCGTTGGACCGGCGTTTGGAACTGCAAAGCTGGGCGCAGCTACGTGAGCGCCTCGGCGGTCGGTCGGCGCTGCGTAATGACGAATTGCTGTTCGTGTTGCTCGGCCGCCTGGCCAAGAGTAATGGCCGGGTAGTGGACGGGCATATCCAGCAGGCGCGCCAGGAAATGCGCTCGCTGGACATGTCCGAGCCGGCTCAGCGCCGTGCGATTGCCGCGTTCAATCGCGGCAAATCCGGCTCGGACCGGGTGCGCGGTTATTTGGGCGTGCTCAAGGCCCAGCCTCATGCGGCGGAGGGTGTGCTGCGTGCCTGTTGGCGCATGGCCTGGGCGGACGGCAAGGCCAGTACTGCCGAGCGCGAGTTGATTGAGCAATGGGGCAAATGGCTGGGTTGGACGGTACAGCAGGTCCAGGCGCTGGCGGCTGACTACGAGCCAGAGCGCAAACCGTTGGCCAATCGTGGCGGGGCCTATCAGGAGGCGCTGCGGATTCTGGGGGTGACCTCGACCACTGAGCCTTCGGTGATCAAACGCGCCTACCGGCGCCTGCTCAGCCGGCACCACCCGGACAAAATTGCTGGCAGTGGTGCCAGTCCAGCCCAGGTGCGGGAGGCGACCGAGCGTACCCGCGAGCTGCATAACGCCTATGCGCTGATTCGCGAAAGACGAGACTTTCGCTGACTGTGGGAGCTGGCTTACCTGCGATGGCGTCACCTCGGCGCATCAGTGAAACCGAGTTGCCTGTATCGCAGGCAAGCCAGCTCCCACAGTTGATCTTTATCAGTTTCAACAGCGGCGATCAGTCCTCCGGTTTTTGCGGGCTCAGCCAACCGCGAATCCTCCGGTACAGTTGCTCTTGTCCGGCCGGGCTGTTATCGGGGAAGGCCTTCAACGACACCTGCTTGTAGCTGCCGTTCTTCAAGCGCTTGCTGGCCTGGGAGCGCTCCTGGGCGGCTTTGCTTGCCTGGGCGCTGTCCTGGTAGAAGAAGTCTGCCGTGGGCAGTTTCAAGGTCGGAGCCAGTTGTAGCAGATCGGGTTGCCGACTTGCGGGCGTCTGCGCCGCCACCATGACAAATTTCTGCACCTGCGCCGGTTGTTTTTCACTCAGGTAACGCGCGGCCCACCATGCGCCGGTGCCGTGGCCGAGCAACACAATGCTGCGGGCATTCTGGGTCTGGGCGAAGGCGAGGGCGGCGTCAATGCGCGCGAAGATTCGCGTGGCATCGGTCTTGTCTTGTTCATCGTTGCCCGGAACCACGGCCGGGTCGGTGCCTTCAGCTTCGGCGCTGGCGGCTTGCTCCACGGGTTTGGCGACGGTGCTCGCGTCTTTGCTGCTGGTGTCCACGGCCGCCTTGGGCGATTCGATGACCCGGGGTGGCAGCGTGTCCAGGGTCAGGTCCGGCAGCGACAAGCTCAGGGTGCCCCAGGCAGCGTCCGGCAATTTCTTGCGCAACGGCCCGATTGCTTGAGGCCAGTCAGCACTTTCGCCATTGCCCGGGACGATAATCACCACGCCTTCAGGCTCGCCGGTGTTGGCCGGCTTCCACAGGGCCAGGAAAGAATCGCTTCCTGCCTGCAACTGTTGCTGTTCCTGCTGCGGGATTTGTCGCTCCAGGGCGTTGGCTTCTTCTTGGCTGCGCTCGGGCAAGGGCTGGCGTACCACCGGTTTTTCCGGAGCGGGAGCGGGAGTGTCGGCAGCCTCGACACAAAAGGCGCTGGTAAACAGCAGCGACAGGCACAATGCTGGCAGTGCCGAGCGGTGGGAAAGTGGCATCGTTGATTTCCGGCCAGAAGTGATTCCGGCAGCCTAATGGGTTGGTCAGTATTTGTCAGTGATATGAGACGTGGATCATGGGTTTTCGCTACCTGCTGGTTATCGGCTGTTTATGCTTTCCCTTGATCGCGGGTGCCGTGCCTGCGCTTGCCACTCACCAGGCGCAGCTTGATGCCGGCCAACGTGAATGGCTCGACCAACATCCGGACCTGCGGGTCGGCCTGGTATTGCAGGCGCCTTATGCCCAATACGATCGGCGCTTGCAGCGGCTGTCCGGGGCCAACGTCGAATTGATGCAGTGGCTGGCCAAGGCGCTGAATATCGAACTGACCTGGCGCAACTTTCCCAATCAGGAGCAACTGGAGGCGGCGGTGCGTGACGGCGAGGTCGACCTCGCCCCCGGTCTGCTGCAAACCCCGGCCGGCCTGCGCCTGTGGTTATTCTCCGATCCGTATATGCGGGTGCCCCAGCACATCGTCGGGGTTCGCGATGGCAGCACCGCTGTCGACCTGGAAAAACTCGACGACCAATCCCGCGTCGCCGTGCGCATGCCCAGCGCCGTGGCGGATTACCTGCGCAGCACCTATCCGAGTCTCAACCTGCAAGGCGTGCCCATGGAGCGCCAGGCCCTGCAATTACTGGTGAGCCAGCAGGCGCGGTATGCGGTGGTGGATGAGGCGCAATTGAGCCGGTTGTCTGGGGAAACCGAGTTCGCCGGCCTCGCCGTGGTGGGCGATATCGGCCTGCCGCAATTGTTGCGGGTGGCGACGCGCCGCGACTGGCCAGAGCTGGCCGACATCATGCAAAGCGCCTTGCGTTCGATTCCCGCCCGTGATCTGGACCAGTTGCACACACGCTGGCTGCAGCCCAAATATCCTCGTGTGACCGAGTCCCCCGGCTTCTGGCAAAACCTCACCTTGCTTCTCGGCCTTCTCTTGCTCGCCAGCCTGGCCGTGGTGTTCTGGCAGCGCCGCCAGCAACGCGGCCTGGAACACAACCTGCTGGCCGCCCGGGAAGAAAGTGCCGCCCGCGCCGCCGGTGCTGAAGCCTTGCGCCTGACCCAGTTCTCCATCGACCAAAGCACCGTCGGCATCCTCTGGGTCAATTGGGACAGTCATGTGCGCTACGCCAACCAGGCGGCGGAAACCATGCTCGGCTACGCCGCCGGCGCCCTGATCGAACGCCCGCTGATCGAATTCGACCCGACGCTGACCATGGACCGCTGGCTCAACCTGTGGAAGCGCGCCCGGGCCAGCGAAGACGGGCCGCAGAGTTTTGCGACCAATTGCCTGCGCGCCGATGGCAGCGTATTACCGGCCGACGTGTCCCTGAGTTTCCTGCGCTTTGCCGACGGCGAATACCTGGTGGTCTACCTCAACGACGTCACCGAGCGCCGCCGGGCCCTCGCGGCCTTGCAGGAAAGTGAAGCGCGGCTGCAAGGGATCGCCGCCAATGTGCCGGGGCTGGTGTTTCGCCTGGAGCGCTTGCCGCGCAGCGAGGCGATCGAGTTCGCCTACATCAGCCAGGGGAGCGAGGGGCTGGTGGGTTACGCGCCGGAAGTGCTCAGCCATCCGGCCATGGGCATTCGCAGCCTGGTGCATCCCGACGACCGCGCCAGTTATCACCGCACCCAGGACCAGGCCATCGAGACCGAGAGTAACTGGGCCTGGCAGGGCCGCATCCTGACCCGCCTGGGCGAGCAGCGCTGGGCCGATATCAAGGCTGTGACCCGGCGCCTGGAAGACGGCGCCGTGGTCTGGGACGGAATTGTCTGGGACATCAGCGAGAGCAAACGCATTGAGCTGGAGCTGGACGCCTCCCGCGCGCAACTGCGGGAATTGTCGGCCCACCTGGAAACCGTGCGCGAGGAAGAGAAGGCCCGCATCGCCCGGGAAGTGCACGACGAACTGGGGCAGATGCTCACCGTGCTCAAGCTGGAAACCTCGATGTGCGAACTGACCTACGCGCAACTGGATCCCGGCCTGCACGAGCGGCTGAACAGTATGAAGCGCCTGATCGCCCAACTGTTCCAACTGGTACGCGATGTGGCCACCGCCTTGCGTCCGCCAATTCTCGATGCCGGGATTGCCTCGGCGATCGAATGGCAGGCCCGGCGTTTCGAAGCCCGTACGCAGATTCCGTGCCTGGTGCAGGTGCCGGATAACCTGCCGCTACTGAGCGACGCCAAGGCCATCGGCCTGTTCCGCATCCTGCAGGAGGCACTGACCAATGTGATGCGCCATGCCCAGGCGCATACTGTCGAACTGACGCTGGTGGTGGAGGGCGCGAACTTGCGGCTGACCATCAGCGACGATGGCATTGGTTTCGTCCAGGCCCCCGGTCGACCAGTGTCGTTTGGCCTGGTGGGCATGCGCGAACGGGTGTTGATCATGGGCGGGCAACTGAGCCTGGACAGTGAATTGGGCGAAGGCACCACCCTGAGCGTGACAGTGCCGCTGGATTGATAACCAAAAGAAGAGGACATCCACAGTGATCCGTGTACTGGTAGCTGAAGACCACACCATCGTTCGCGAAGGCATCAAGCAACTGATCGGCCTGGCCAAGGACCTGCTGGTGGTGGGCGAGGCGAGCAATGGCGAGCAGTTGCTGGAGACCCTGCGCCACGTGCTCTGCGAGGTGGTGTTGCTGGACATCTCGATGCCTGGCGTCAATGGCCTGGAAGCCATTCCGCGGATTCGTGCGCTGAACAATCCCCCGGCGATCCTGGTGCTATCGATGCACGACGAAGCGCAAATGGCCGCTCGTGCGCTGAAGGTCGGTGCCGCCGGCTACGCCACCAAGGACAGTGACCCGGCGCTGCTGCTGACGGCGATCCGCAAGGTCGCGGCGGGCGGGCGGTATATCGACCCGGACCTGGCAGACCGCATGGTCTTCGAAGTCGGCCTGACCGACTCCCGGCCGCTGCATTCGCTGTTGTCGGAGCGCGAGTTCTCGGTCTTCGAGCGCCTGGCCCAAGGCGCCAACGTCAATGACATCGCCCAGCAGTTGGCTTTGAGCAGCAAGACCATCAGCACCCACAAGGCGCGCTTGATGCAAAAGCTCAATATCACCTCCCTGGCGGAACTGGTGAAGTACGCCATGGAACACAAGCTTCTATAGCCGCCTATCTATTTGCGACCACCCTGTACCGCTAGAAAACCCATTCCTGCCACCTGCAGCTGTCGCACTGTTCTGTGCCCGCCATCCGTGTAGGGCGATCCCTACCCCAAACCTTCCATCCTGCTGATGCCAATCTCTCCGGGCCCCCGATTTCCGCGGGCTTGCAGCTGGACTACGCTGGGTCCATGGCAGTCCAAAACAAAAAGGTGCGGGTATGAGCGAGGTGGATTCAAATGATGTACTGGTCAGCTTTCGTGGCGTGCAAAAGAGCTACGACGGCGAGAACCTGATCGTCAAAGACCTCAACCTGGAGATTCGCAAGGGCGAGTTCCTGACCCTGCTCGGGCCGTCCGGGTCGGGCAAGACCACCAGCCTGATGATGCTCGCCGGCTTTGAGACCCCCACTGCAGGCGAGATCCAGCTGGCCGGTCGTTCCATCAACAACGTGCCGCCCCACAAGCGTGACATCGGCATGGTGTTCCAGAACTACGCGCTGTTCCCCCACATGACCGTCTCCGAGAACCTGGCATTTCCGCTCTCTGTACGCGGCCTGAGCAAGACCGACATCAGCGAGCGGGTCAAGCGTGTACTGAGCATGGTCCAGCTCGATGCCTTCGCCCAGCGCTACCCGGCGCAACTCTCCGGCGGCCAGCAGCAGCGGGTGGCCCTGGCCCGGGCGCTGGTGTTCGAGCCGCAGCTGGTGCTGATGGACGAACCCCTCGGCGCCCTCGACAAGCAGCTGCGCGAGCACATGCAGATGGAGATCAAGCACCTGCACCAGCGCCTCGGCGTGACCGTGGTGTACGTGACCCACGACCAGGGCGAAGCGCTGACCATGTCCGACCGGGTGGCGGTATTCCACCAGGGCGAGATCCAGCAGATCGCCGCTCCCCGCACCTTGTATGAAGAGCCGAAAAACACCTTCGTCGCCAACTTCATCGGCGAGAACAACCGCCTCAATGGCCGTCTCCACAGCCACACCGGCGACCGTTGCGTGGTCGAGCTGGCGCGTGGCGAAAAGGTCGAGGCGCTGGCGGTGAACGTTGGCCAGGTCGGCGGTCCGGTGACCCTGTCGGTACGCCCGGAGCGCGTCAGCCTGAATGGTTCCAGCGAGAGCTGCGTCAACCGCTTTTCCGGGCGCGTGGCCGAATTCATCTACCTGGGCGACCACGTGCGAGTGCGCCTGGAAGTCTGCGGCAAGTCCGATTTTTTTGTGAAACAACCGATCGCCGAGCTGGACACGGCCCTGGCGGTCGGCGACGTGGTACCGATTGGCTGGCAAGTCGAGTACGTTCGCGCACTCGACCCACTTCTAGAGGCGAATTGATCGCCCCCTTGCTTCACCAACCTCGCACGTGGAGAGAACAACAATGTTGAGATCCCTGAAATATTCCGCCCTGGCTCTGAGCTTGATGGGCGCGACACAGGCCATGGCAGGCCCTGATTTGACGGTGGTGTCCTTTGGTGGCGCGAACAAGGCGGCGCAGGTCAAGGCCTTCTATGCACCGTGGGAAAGCGCGGGCAACGGCAAGATCGTCGCCGGCGAATACAACGGTGAAATGGCCAAGGTCAAGGCCATGGTCGACACCAAGAGCGTGTCCTGGGACCTTGTGGAAGTGGAGTCGCCGGAACTGTCCCGTGGTTGTGACGAAGACATGTTCGAACCCCTGGACCCGAAACTGTTCGGCAACCCGGGCGACTACGTGAAGGGCGCGATCCAGCCGTGCGGCGTGGGCTTCTTCGTATGGTCCACCGTGCTGGCCTACAACGCCGACAAACTCAAAGCTCCACCAGGCGGCTGGGCAGATTTCTGGGACACCAAGAAATTCCCGGGCAAGCGCGGCCTGCGCAAGGGCGCCAAGTACACCCTGGAATTCGCCTTGATGGCTGACGGTGTGGCGCCGAAGGATGTGTACAAAGTGCTGGCCGGCAAAGATGGCCAGGACCGCGCGTTCAAGAAACTCGATGAACTCAAGCCGTATATCCAGTGGTGGGAAGCGGGCGCCCAACCGCCGCAGTACCTCGCTTCTGGCGACGTCGTGATGAGTTCTGCCTACAACGGTCGGATCGCCGCCGTGCAGAAAGAAAGCAATCTGAAAGTGGTGTGGAACGGCGGGATCTACGATTTCGACGCCTGGGCCATTCCAAAAGGCCTGGCCAAGGACCGTGCTGACGCGGCGAAGAAATTCATCGCCTTCTCGGTGCAGCCGCAGCAGCAGAAGACCTATTCGGAAAACATCGCCTACGGCCCGGCTAATACCCAAGCCGTACCGTTGCTGGCCAAGGACATCCTGAAGGACATGCCGACTACCCCGGAAAACATCGCCAATCAGGTGCAGATCGACGTGAGCTTCTGGGCGGATAACGGTGAGCAACTGGAGCAGCGCTTTAACGCGTGGGCGGCCAAATAACCCGGTCGCCAATGTGACACCCACCTTTGTGGCGAGGGAGCAAGCTCCCTCGCCACAGGACAAGCGCCACACCAACGTTTTGCATTCATGTTTAAGAACCCGGAGTTCGCCATGGCCCTCGCCATTCCCAGCCCCACCCTGAAACAGCGCCTGGCGCGTGCCGAACGGCTCAACCGCTGGAAGGCCCAGGCCTTGATCGCGCCGCTGGTGGTGTTTTTGCTGCTGGTGTTCCTGGTGCCGATTGTGGCGCTGCTGTACAAAAGCGTCGGCAACCCGGAAGTGGTGGGCGGCCTCCCGCGCACGGTGGTAGCGGTAACCGCCTGGGACGGTCGTGGCCTGCCCGGCGAGCCGGTGTATCAGGCCATCAGCGAGGACTTGGGCGAAGCCCGGAAAAACTCGACCCTGGGCGACCTCTCAAAACGCTTGAACATGGAACTGGCGGGCTATCGCAGCCTGCTGACGAAAACCGCGCGGGCGCTGCCGTTTACCGAAGCGCCTGCCTCTTATAAAGAAGCGCTGGAAAACCTCGACGAACGCTGGGGTGACCCGGCGTACTGGCAGGCGATCCGGCGTAACACCAGCAGCCTGACGCCGTACTACCTGCTGGCGGCCGTGGATCATCGCATCGACGACCTCGGCGAAATCGCCCCGGCCACTCCAGACCAGGCGATCTACCTCGATATCTTCGCCCGTACGTTCTGGATGGGTCTGGTCATCACCGTGTGCTGCCTGCTATTGGCCTATCCACTGGCTTACCTGCTGGCCAACCTGCCGGCGCGGCAAAGCAACCTGCTGATGATCCTGGTGCTGCTGCCGTTCTGGACCTCGGTGCTGGTGCGCGTGGCGGCCTGGATCGTGTTGCTGCAGTCCGGCGGCTTGATCAACAGCGCGTTGATGGGCATGGGCCTGATCGATAAACCGGTGGAACTGGTGTTCAACCGGCTCGGCGTTTACATCTCCATGGTGCACATCCTGCTGCCGTTCATGATTCTGCCGATCTACAGCGTGATGAAAGGCATCTCGCCGACTTACATGCGGGCGGCGATTTCCCTGGGTTGCCACCCATTCGCCAGCTTCTGGCGCGTGTACTTCCCGCAGACCTATGCAGGCGTAGGCGCCGGCTGCCTGTTGGTGTTCATTTTGGCGATCGGCTACTACATCACCCCGGCCTTGCTGGGCAGCCCGAACGACCAGATGGTCAGCTACTTCGTGGCCTTCTACACCAACACCAGCATCAACTGGGGCATGGCCACGGCCTTGGGCGGCTTGTTGCTGCTGGCCACCGTGGTGCTGTACCTGATCTACAACTGGCTGGTGGGCGCCAGCCGCCTGCGCCTGAGCTAAGGAGACCGTTGCGATGCTGAGCCCTTATATGTCGCCCGTGGAACGGGTCTGGTTCTACAGCTTGCGGATTCTCTGCGGCCTGATCCTGTTGTTCCTGATCTTGCCGGTGCTGGTGATCATCCCGCTGTCGTTCAACAGCGGAAGTTTCCTGGTTTACCCGCTGCAAGGCTTCTCGCTGCACTGGTACCAGGACTTCTTCGGCTCGGCGGAATGGATGCGGGCCTTGAAGAACAGCATCATCGTCGCCCCAGCGGCCACGGTGCTGGCGATGGTGTTCGGCACCTTGGCAGCGATCGGCCTGACCCGTGGGCATTTCCCCGGCAAGGCGCTGGTCATGGCCCTGGTGATTTCGCCGATGGTGGTGCCGGTGGTGATTATCGGCGTGGCCAGTTACCTGTTCTTCGCACCGCTGGGCCTGGGCAACAGCTTCTTTTCGCTGATCGTGGTGCACGCGGTGCTGGGCGTGCCGTTCGTGATCATCACGGTGTCGGCGACCTTGCAAGGGTTCAACCATAACCTGGTGCGGGCGGCGGCCAGCCTGGGGGCATCACCGCTGACGGCGTTTCGCCGGGTGACCTTGCCGCTGATTGCGCCGGGGGTGATTTCCGGGGCGCTGTTTGCGTTTGCCACCTCGTTTGATGAAGTGGTGGTGACGCTGTTCCTCGCCGGGCCCGAACAGGCGACCTTGCCCCGCCAGATGTTCAGCGGCATCCGCGAAAACCTCAGCCCCACCATTGCCGCAGCGGCGACCTTGCTGATCGCCTTCTCGGTGGTGCTGTTGCTGACCCTGGAATGGCTGCGGGGGCGCAGTGAAAAGCTGCGTACTGCGCAGATCTAAAGGCCGGCTCTCGGTCAAATGTGGGAGCTGGCTTGCCTGCGATGCGGGCGACTCGGTTTTTCAGTTGCACCGAGTTGATGCTATCGCAGGCAAGCCAGCTCCCACAGGGAACGTGCCATTCAGCGGCTGAATGGCAGACAACCCGTAATCAGACGCTATCCTTGTGCCAGCCCATAACTGATAAGAGGCCGCGCACATGAGTAATTCCTCATTCAAGATCGCCCATAAACTGCTCACCGGCCCAGGCGCCATCGAGCAACTGGCCGCCGAGCTGACGCGGCTGGATGTCGACAACCCGCTGATTGTCACCGACGCGGCGCTGGTCAAGTCCGGCACGGTGGCGCTGGCGCTGGAGCACCTGGGTGAGCGGGCCTATGAAATTTTCGACCGCGTGCTGCCCGACCCGGAAATCGCCATCGTCGAGGACTGCATGCGCGTTTACCGAGAAGGCGGGCATGACGGCCTGATCGGCGTCGGCGGTGGCAGTGCCATCGACATTGCCAAGAGCGTGGCGGCCTACGCCGGTTATCACGGCGCCCTGGCCGACCTGTTCGGCGTCGACCAGGTGCCGCGCAAAGGTCCGCCGTTGATCGCGATCCCCACCACCGCCGGCACCGGCTCTGAAGTGACCAACGTGGCGATTCTGTCGGACAAGGTCGCGCAACTGAAAAAAGGCATCGTCAGCGATTTCCTGCTGCCGGACGTGGCCCTGATCAGCCCGCAAATGACCCTGACCTGCCCCCGCAGCGTGACTGCCGCCAGTGGCGTGGATGCGCTGGTGCATGCCATCGAGTCCTACTTGTCGCTGAATGCCTCGCCGATCACTGATGCGCTGGCCATTGGTGCGATCAAACTGATCGCCAAGGCGTTGCCCAAGGCCTACGCCAATCCGCTCAACCTGCAAGCCCGTGACGACATGGCCACCGCCAGCCTGATGGCCGGGATGGCGTTCGGGAATGCCGGCGTGGGCGCGGTGCATGCGTTGGCCTACCCACTGGGCGGGCGCTTCAATATCGCCCACGGCGTGAGCAATGCCTTGCTGCTGCCCTACGTGATGCATTGGAACAAGCTGGCGTGTGTGGAGCGCATGCAGGAGATTGCCGAGGCCATGGGTGTGAATGTCACGGGGCTGAGCGCCGTGGATGCGGCGGATCAGGCCGTCGAGGCGATGACGCGACTGTGTGCCGCAGTGGAGATCCCGTCCGGCCTGCGCAGCTTTGGTGTGCCCGAAGACGCGATCCCGGCCATGGCCATAGAGGCCGCGGGGATCGAACGCCTGATGCGCAACAATCCGCGCAAGCTCAGCGCCGCTGATATCGAGAAAATCTACCGGGCTGCGTTCTAACCATTGAGCGAGGTCACGGTGCGCGCGGCAAAGCATGAGGTATACAATGCGCGCCATCGTGATTTAGCTCAAAAAGGTGCGTCATGCAGCCCTTCGTCATTGCTCCATCGATTCTCTCCGCCGACTTCGCCCGCCTGGGTGAGGAAGTGGACAACGTGTTGGCCGCCGGTGCCGACTTCGTTCACTTCGATGTCATGGACAACCACTATGTGCCTAACCTGACCATTGGTCCGATGGTCTGCGCCGCCCTGCGCAAATACGGTGTGACGGCGCCCATCGACGCGCACTTGATGGTCAGCCCGGTGGACCGCATCGTCGGCGACTTCATCGAAGCCGGTGCGACCTACATCACCTTCCACCCGGAAGCTACGCTGCACGTGGACCGCACCCTGCAACTGATCCGCGAGGGCGGTTGCAAGGCAGGCCTGGTGTTCAACCCGGCCACCCCGTTGAGCGTGCTTGAGTACGTGATGGACAAGGTCGACATGGTCCTGTTGATGAGCGTCAACCCGGGCTTCGGCGGGCAGAAATTCATCCCCGGCACCCTCAACAAGCTGCGTGAAGCGCGGGCGCTGATTGATGCCTCGGGCCGTGATATCCGCCTGGAGATCGACGGTGGCGTGAACGTCAACAACATCCGCGAAATCGCCGCAGCGGGTGCCGACACCTTTGTGGCCGGCTCGGCGATCTTCAATGCCCCGGACTATCAGGAAGTGATCGCCAAGATGCGTGCAGAATTGGCGCTGGCGCGTCCATGAGCGGCTTTGAGCAGCTGTTCCCCGGCAAACTGCCACGGCTGGTGATGTTCGATCTGGACGGTACGTTGATCGATTCGGTGCCGGACCTGGCGGCGGCGGTGGACCAGATGCTGCTCAAGCTGGGGCGCAAGCCGGCGGGCATCGAGTCGGTGCGCGAGTGGGTTGGCAACGGCGCGCAGATGCTGGTGCGCCGGGCCCTGGCCAACAACATCGAGGCCGAGGGTGTCGATGAGGTGGAAGCCGAGCATGCGCTTGAGTTGTTCAACGTGGCCTATGAAAACGGCCACGAATTGACCGTGGTTTATCCCGGCGTGCGCGACACCCTGAAATGGCTGCATAAGCAGGGCGTGGAAATGGCCCTGATCACCAACAAGCCGGAGCGCTTCGTCGCGCCGCTGTTGGACCAGATGAAGATCGGTCGGTATTTCCGCTGGATCATCGGTGGCGATACCTTGCCGCAGAAGAAACCCGACCCGGCGGCACTGTTTTTCGTGATGAAAATGGCCAATATCCCGGCGTCTCAATCGCTGTTTGTCGGCGATTCGCGCAGTGATGTGCTGGCGGCGAAAGCGGCGGGGGTCAAGTGTGTGGCCTTGAGTTACGGCTACAACCATGGCCGGCCGATTGCCGAGGAATCCCCGGCGCTGGTGATTGATGACCTGCGCCTGTTAATCCCCGGTTGCTTGGGAACGGGCGCTGAGATAACGTTGCCCGACGCTGTTTCATCCCCTTCTGGAAATCCCATCGTGGTGGTCACTCGCAAACTCTGGATGAAAGTCATCAAGGCCCTGGCCCGCTGGCGTTGGCGCGCCTGACTGATCCTCGCCGCGCTGCGGCACGTTTGCACACCTGACCGTTAGACCCTCAAGCCACGAGGCACCTCATGATCCGCGAAGAATTCCTGCGTTTGGCCGCTGCCGGCTACAACCGTATCCCCATGGCCTGCGAAACCCTGGCCGACTTCGACAGCCCGCTGTCGATCTACCTGAAACTGGCCGACGAGCCCAACTCCTATCTGCTGGAGTCGGTGCAGGGTGGCGAGAAATGGGGCCGTTATTCGATCATCGGCCTGCCGTGCCGCACAGTGCTGCGTGTCCATGATCACCATGTGAGCATCACCCTGGACGGCGTCGAGATTGAAAGCCACTACGTGGAAGATCCGCTGGCCTTCGTCGAGGAGTTCAAGGCGCGCTACAACGTGCCGACCATCGCCGGCCTGCCGCGCTTCAACGGTGGCCTGGTGGGTTACTTCGGCTACGACTGCGTGCGCTACGTGGAAAAACGCCTGGGCAAATCCCCGAACCCCGATCCGTTGGGCGTGCCGGACATTCTGCTGATGGTCTCCGATGCGGTGGTGGTATTCGATAACCTCGCGGGCAAGATGCACGCGATTGTGTTGGCCGACCCTTCCCAGGCGGACGCGTTCGAGCAAGGCCAGGCCAGCCTCGAAGCGCTGCTGGAAAAGCTGCGCCAGCCGATCACCCCGCGTCGCGGCCTGGACCTTAGCCGTCCACCGGCGGCTGACCCGGTGTTCCGCTCAAGCTTCACCCAGGCTGACTACGAGCGTGCGGTCGATACCATCAAGGAATATATCCTTGCCGGTGACTGCATGCAGGTGGTGCCGTCGCAACGCATGTCCATCGACTTCAAGGCTGCGCCGATTGATTTGTACCGGGCGCTGCGCTGCTTCAACCCGACGCCGTACATGTACTTCTTCAACTTTGGCGACTTCCATGTGGTAGGCAGTTCGCCGGAAGTGCTGGTGCGTGTGGAAGACAACCTGATCACCGTGCGTCCGATTGCCGGCACGCGCCCTCGCGGTGCGACCGAGGAGGCGGACCTGGCGCTGGAGCAGGACCTGCTGAGCGACGACAAGGAAATCGCCGAGCACTTGATGCTGATCGACCTGGGCCGCAACGACACCGGGCGTGTTTCGGAAATCGGTTCGGTGAAGCTCACCGAGAAGATGGTGATCGAGCGTTATTCCAACGTGATGCACATCGTGTCCAACGTCACCGGCGAGCTGAAGGCCGGATTGACCGCGATGGATGCACTGCGGGCGATCCTGCCGGCGGGCACCTTGTCGGGTGCGCCGAAGATTCGTGCGATGGAAATCATCGACGAGCTGGAGCCGGTCAAGCGTGGTGTGTATGGCGGCGCGGTGGGGTATTTCGCCTGGAACGGCAATATGGACACTGCGATCGCGATCCGTACGGCGGTGATCAAGGACGGCGAACTGCACGTGCAGGCAGGCGGCGGGATCGTGGCCGACTCGGTGCCGGCGCTGGAATGGGAAGAGACGCTGAACAAGCGCCGGGCGATGTTCCGTGCGGTGGCGTTGGCTGAGCAGACCCCGCAGGACTAACTGCTGATCTAGATCCAAATGTGGGAGCCGGGCTTGCCCGCGATGGCGGTGTGTCAGTCGACAGATTAGTTGACTGATTTACCGGCATCGCAGGCAAGCCAGCTCCCACAGTTGTTTTGTGAGGGGTTTGAGATCGCCTCAGAAATCCAGACTCACCCCGACACTCACCCCCTGCTGGGTAAAGTTGTCATCCTTTCTCACGTTATAGGCCGCGTTCAACGCCAGGTCCTTGGTCACCTTGTGGGTAATCCCCAGGTTCAAGCGATCCGAATTGCTGCGTGGCGTGTAGCCGTCCAGTTTGAAATCAATCCCCGGCACGCTGTTGAGGGACATGCCCACTCGCTGCGTATCGTTTTCAAACTCGTGTTCGTGGGCCACTTCACCAAACACCAGGGTTTGCGGAGTGAAGCGGTAGTTGGCTTGTAATCCGATTCCCAGGCGCTTGGAGTCGCGCTGTTGGTCATCAAAGGTCAGCGCGGTGGAACGGGCATCTTTCTCCGAATAACCATTCACCTCGACCCGCGAGTAATCGGCGCTGATGAAGGGCGAGAAGTGCCATTCACTATTCGGCTCGGCGATGTCATACCCCACGCGTGCGCTCAAGGCCCATAGCCAGCCGTCAGTGTCGCCTTTCTCGGTGCCTTCGCTGATGCCCAGGGCGAACTTGCGTTTGAGGTTGTCGAAGTCCAGCTTGCCGCCGGTCAATGCGGCGTCGGCCCACCAGTGATCTTCCTGATACTGGGCGAACACGGTGCCCAGGTAACTGTTGAGCTTGTAGTCCGAATCGCTGGCGCCGGCCTCAAGACTCTGGCGGTAGAAGCCTGCCGCCACACCCACGCGCCATTCGTCATTGAGCCTGTAGCTGCCACCGATGTTCAGGTTGTAGCCGCTGCCGTCACCGCTGGCCGAGCTGTTTTGATCATCGAAGTCCAGGTGCTGGCCGCCAGCGTCGACAATCGCCCGCCACTGGCCTACGGCCTGCCAGCTACCCGAGTCGGCTTGCCATTGGTTGCGCAATGAATCCTGATGGGCGCGCAAGGTACCTTGGGCCATTTCCGGAAGCAGGGTGATTTCCCAAGGGGCCGCGAGCAGCGAATACGCGTAGTCGGCGATCAACACCTGGCCGGCCTCGGTCGGGTGGACGGTGTCGTTGTAAATCAGCTTGGTCGGGTCCGGGTTGGTCCCGCCGACGCCATACACGGGGTTCCGGCAGGTGGTGCCGCTGAAGCAGGTCTGGTTGAGGTTCTGGTTGGTGGCAAAGCCAAAGCGGCCGGGGTCGGCGAAGGTTTCCTTGAGCAGCAACGGAATGTTCAGCGGGATGATCTGCGCATCGATTTGCGACAGGCGCTGCACCAGGGTCTGGTTGAACACGCCGGCCAGGGCGCTGACGGTCCCTTGGAGCGGCGTGCCATTGACGGCAGGCGTCAGGCCCAGGTCCGGCAGCATCCACACCATGACATATCGGGCGCCAGCCTGTTGCAGAGCCTGGGCGCTGTCGGCCAGGCGACCGGCTGCGGCCGAGGCTTGGCCGGGGCTGAGGACCAGGCCGTCGAGGAAGTCATTCCCGCCGCCGGAGAGAAAGTACAACGCGTTGGGGTCGGCTCGGCCGCCCGTGGATGCCAGGTATCCGGGGCGTGTACGCAACACCTGCCCGGTGTCGCTATCGGTGACGGTGGAGTTGCCGGTGATGGCATCGTAGATCTGCTGGGTGGTGTAGCCGCCGACGGCCCAGTTATTGCCATCTGCCTGGCCTTGCGCGGCGCGCTGCGGCGAGGTGGATGCGTTCAGGTCGCCTGCCGCCACTCCCAGCTTGCCGCCCAATAATGTCGAGGAAATCAGCGAAGTGCTTTCGCCGCTGCCGTCGAAGTACTGCGGGCCGGTACGGTTGGTGAAGCGATAGGTTGAACCCGGCGCCCCAGGGTCGGCGAATGTCCCGGCGTCAGCCAGGCTGTCGCCGAATACGATCATGGTCGAGTAGGGCGACGGCGCGGCGAACGCTTGGGAGCAAGCCAGGCTTAGCAGGCAGCCGACGAGTGGAGCGAAATAAGGGGTCTTGGTCATGAGTCCGTCCATGCTTTTGTTTTTTTATCAGCACTGTGACTGTAGCGACCTTTCAAGGGTTCTGAAAAAATTGACGCCAATTATCGGTCGGGCACTTCGCCCCGTATTTGCGGCGCCATATTGCACCGCTGGCGAGGCTACGTTACTGTGCCTGAACGTATGAATGAGACCCTCCCCGTGTTGATCATCAGCAAACTCTTGATGCGAGTAGTCAAGGCACACGCCCGTTGGCGTTGGCGCGCCTAACTTTTCTCTACCGGCCCCGCCGGACCTGTACCGATTTGCCTTCTTCACCCTTTGTTCGACGCCCCTTGCCGGCCAACCCCGGCAACCGGAAAGTGCGTCTGGCAGCGGGTCACTCCCTTGGAAGGCCGTCATTAGAAGTCAGTGAATTCAAGAGGTTTTAACCCACATGTTGCTGATGATTGATAACTACGACTCCTTTACCTACAACGTTGTGCAGTACCTGGGCGAGCTCGGCGCCGAGGTCAAGGTAGTGCGCAACGACGAATTGACCGTGGCGCAAATCGCCGCGTTGAACCCTGAACGCATCGTCGTCTCCCCAGGCCCGTGCACGCCGACCGAAGCCGGCATCTCCCTCGAAGCCATCAAATATTTCGCCGGCAAGCTACCGATCCTGGGCGTGTGCCTGGGCCATCAGTCCATCGGCCAGGCCTTCGGCGGCGACGTAGTGCGCGCCCGCCAGGTGATGCACGGCAAGACCAGCCCGGTGTTCCACAAGGACCAGGGCGTATTCCACGGTTTGAACCTGCCGGTGACGGTTACCCGCTACCACTCGCTGGTGGTCAAGCGTGAAACCCTGCCCGAATGCCTTGAGCTGACGGCCTGGACCCAACTGGAAGACGGCTCCGTCGACGAGATCATGGGCCTGCGTCACAAGACACTGAACGTCGAAGGGGTGCAATTTCACCCGGAATCGATTTTGACCGAGCAGGGCTACGAGCTGTTCGCTAACTTTCTCAAGCAGAGCGGCGGCACGCGCTAAGGACTTTTCATGGATATCAAGACTGCCCTGAGCCGTATCGTCGGCCATCTGGACCTGAGCACCGCTGAAATGAGCGATGTGATGCGCGAGATCATGACCGGTCAATGCACCGACGCACAGATTGGCGCGTTCATGATGGCCATGCGCATGAAGAGCGAGAGCATCGACGAAATCGTCGGCGCCGTGTCGGTCATGCGTGAGCTGGCGGACAAGGTCGAACTCAAGACCCTCGACGGCGTGGTCGACGTGGTCGGCACCGGAGGCGACGGTGCGAACATTTTCAACGTGTCGACGGCTTCTTCCTTTGTAGTGGCGGCCGCCGGCTGCACCGTGGCCAAACACGGTAACCGCGCGGTGTCGGGTAAAAGCGGCAGTGCCGATTTGCTGGAGGCAGCAGGCATCTACCTGAACCTGACCCCGGTACAAGTGGCGCGCTGCATCGATAACGTCGGCATCGGCTTCATGTTTGCTCAGTCCCATCACGGCGCGATGAAGCACGCCGCCGGTCCGCGCAAGGACTTGGGCCTGCGCACCCTGTTCAACATGCTCGGCCCGCTTACGAATCCGGCCGGTGTGAAGCATCAGGTGGTGGGCGTGTTCAGCCAGGCGCTGTGCCGGCCATTGGCCGAAGTCTTGCAGCGCCTGGGCAGCAAGCATGTGCTGGTGGTGCACTCCAAGGACGGCCTGGACGAGTTCAGCCTGGCCGCACCGACCTTCGTAGCGGAGCTGAAGGACGACCAGGTCACCGAATATTGGGTCGAACCTGAAGACCTCGGCATGAAAAGCCAGAGCCTGCACGGCCTGGCGGTGGAAAGCCCGGCGGCCTCCCTTGAATTGATTCGCGATGCCCTGGGGCGTCGCAAGACCGAAAACGGCCAGAAAGCCGCAGAAATGATTGTGCTCAATGCCGGTGCGGCGCTGTATGCCGCGGATCACGCCTACAGTCTTAAAGAGGGTGTTGCCCTCGCTCATGATGCATTGCATACCGGGCTGGCGCGCGAAAAGCTCGAAGAACTGGGTGCGTTTACTGCGGTGTTCAAAGTGGAGAATGAAGGATGAGTGTTCCGACCGTTCTGGAAAAAATCCTGGCCCGCAAGGCAGAAGAAGTCGCCGAACGCCGTGCCCGGGTCAGCCTGGCTGAGCTGGAAGGCCTGGCGAAAAGCGCCGATGCACCGCGCGGGTTTGCCAATGCGCTGATCAAGCAGGCCAAGGAAAAGCAGCCGGCCGTTATCGCTGAAATCAAAAAGGCTTCGCCAAGCAAGGGCGTGATTCGCGAGATCTTTATCCCTGAAGACATTGCCAAGAGCTACGAGAAGGGCGGTGCGACGTGCCTCTCGGTGTTGACCGATATCGACTTCTTCCAGGGTTCCGACCTGTACCTGCAGCAAGCGCGTGCGGCGTGCTCGCTGCCGGTGATCCGCAAGGACTTCATGGTCGACCCCTACCAGATCGTCGAAGCTCGTGCCTTGGGCGCAGATTGCGTGCTGTTGATCGTCTCCGCACTGGATGACGTGAAGATGGCCGAACTGGCGGCCGTGGCCAAAAGCGTCGGCCTCGACGTGCTGGTGGAAGTGCACGACGGTGATGAACTGGAACGCGCGTTGAAAACCCTCGACACACCGTTGGTGGGCGTCAACAACCGCAACCTGCACACGTTTGAAGTCAGCCTGGAAAACACCCTCGACCTGTTGCCGCGTATCCCGCGTGACCGGTTGGTGATTACCGAAAGTGGCATCGTCAATCGCGCCGATGTCGAACTGATGGAAATCAGCGGCGTGTACTCGTTCCTCGTCGGCGAAACCTTCATGCGTGCCGAGAACCCGGGGGCTGAATTGCAGCGCCTGTTCTTCCCGGAGCGTGGCGTTGCTGTCAGCGGTTCGACCCTGGATTGATGATGACCCAGCCGGTGGCGATGACGGTCGAGGCAGGCCTTAAGGCCGAGCAGGATTTGCTCGCCGCTGTCTGCGCGGGGGAGCAGCCGTTCGGCCTGCTGTTCTGGCAGCCCAGCGATCAAGCGTTGGTGATGCCTCGTCGTTTGAGCCGCCTTCCGGCATTCGAGACCGCCAGCCAGGTATCGGCAGATGCCGGTTGGCCGGTGCTGCTGCGGGAAACCGGCGGTGAGCCGGTTCCGCAATCGGCAGCCACGGTCAATATTGCGCTGGTCTACGCGCCACCACGCAGTGAAGGTGACCAAGGGCGCATCGAAACCGGCTACCAGCGTTTGTGCCAGCCGATTTGCGACCTGCTTATCGAGCTGGGTGGCAATGCATCGGTGGGCGAGATTGACGGGGCTTTTTGCGACGGTCGCTACAACGTCAACCTGGATGGCCGCAAAATGGTCGGTACTGCCCAGCGCTGGCGCCAGAGTGGCGGACGCCCGGTGGGGTTGGTGCATGGTGCGTTGTTGCTGGATGACGATCGCGTCGAGTTGATCGCCGCGGTCAATCGCTTCAATGAAGCGTGTGGCCTGGAACAACGGGTGCGCGCTGAAAGCCATATCGCCCTGCACGAAGCCTTTGCTGCGCCAGACGCGATTGCCCGGCTCGACACGTTGTACCGGCAGATGCTTGCGAGCTTTCTGCCGGTTTAACGCGTTCCGAAGACCACCATGGTCTTGCCTTTGACATGCACCAGGTTGCGTTCTTCCAGGTCCTTCAGCACCCGCCCAACCATTTCCCTTGAGCAACCGACGATCCTCCCGATTTCCTGGCGGGTGATCTTGATCTGCATCCCGTCGGGATGGGTCATGGCATCCGGCTGCTTGCACAGTTCCAGCAGGCAGCGGGCAACCCGGCCGGTGACGTCGAAAAATGCCAGGTCGCCGACTTTGCGCGTGGTGTCTCTCAGGCGCTGGGCGATCTGGCCGCTCAAGGCGTACAGAATGTCGGGGTCCTGCTGGGCCAATTCGCGAAACTTGGCATAGCTGATCTCGGCGACTTCGCATTCGACCTTGGCCCGCACCCAGGCGCTGCGTTCCTGTTCCTTGCCGGCTTGTTCGAAAAGCCCGAGTTCGCCGAAGAAGTCACCGGTATTGAGGTAGGCGATGATCATTTCGCGACCATCGTCATCCTCGATCAGGATGGTGACTGAGCCTTTGATAATGAAGAACAGGGTTTCCGAACGCTCGCCCGCGCAGATGATGTTGTGCTTGGCCGGATGACGCCGGCGCTGACAATGCATCAGCAGTTTGTCGAGGTTCTTGATCTTGGGTGTGGGAGTAATCGCAACCATGGTTGTATCCCGAAAAGACTGCACGGTGTTGTTGAGCTTGTTTTTTTGTTCAGCGCGATCAACGGTTAAGCCATGTCATCCAGTGGATGGCAATGCGCCATTGATTTGGCGCCAGCTTAACAGACACATTCCGCCTTCATTAGGGAATTTACCCCGTAATCACTGCTGTTGATCGCTTTGATGGGAAACGCTGACGGCCCAAAGCCCTGTGCTAAGCTGGCGACCCTTTTTTAGCAGTGGAGTCTGGGCGATGAAGGCACGCATCCAATGGGCGGGCGAAGCCATGTTCCTCGGTGAGTCGGGCAGTGGCCATGTCGTGGTCATGGACGGCCCGCCGGAGGCCGGTGGCCGCAACCTGGGCGTACGCCCGATGGAAATGCTCCTGCTCGGTGTAGGCGGTTGCAGCAATTTCGACGTGGTCAGCATCCTGAAGAAGTCCCGCCAGGCGGTGGAAAGCTGCGAGGCCTTCCTGGAAGCAGAGCGTGCGACCGAAGACCCGAAGGTGTTTACCAAGATCCACATGCACTTTGTCGTCAAGGGCCGGGCGCTGAAAGAAGCTCAGGTCAAACGTGCCATCGAGCTGTCGGCAGAGAAGTACTGCTCGGCCTCGATCATGTTGGGCGCCGCAGGCGTTGCCATCACTCATGACTACGAGATCATTGAGCTGGGCTGATCGTTTATTGACAGGCAAAAAGAAAGGGCGCTTAAAAAGCGCCCTTTCTGCGTTATGCGGGATTGTCAGATGCGGTAAGTGCTCTTGGTCATGACCTTGGCCAGCAGGCTCATGCCAAATTTCACCGGTGCCGGGAAGCGGAAGCCGCCCGCGTCCAGCGCGCTTTCGGCGTGATGTTCTTCATCAATGCGCATCTGCTCAAGAATCGCCCGGGACTTTTCGTCTTCAGCCGGCAGTTGCTCAAGGTGTTCATTGAGGTGCTTGCACACCTGATGCTCGGTGGCAGCTACAAAACCCAGGCTGACTTTGTCGCTGATCAAGCCCGCTACCGCGCCGATACCAAACGATAAGCCGTAGAACAGCGGATTCAGCACGCTTGGGTGGCTGTTCAACTGGCGGATGCGTTGCTCACACCAGGCCAGGTGGTCGATTTCTTCTTCGGCGGCGTGTTCCATGGCGGCGCGCACTTGCGGCAGCTTGGCGGTCAGGGCCTGGCCTTGATACAGCGCCTGGGCACAGACTTCGCCGGTATGGTTGATGCGCATCAGGCCGGCGACGTGGCGGGTGTCGGTCTCGCTCATCTGCGCTTCGGGCTGCACGATGGCGGGCGACGGACGCTGTGGTTGGCCACTGAATGGCAACAGCGTGCGCATGGCCGTGTCGGCTTGCAGCAACAGGCGATCAATCGGCGAGTAGTGACGTTGGGTAGTCATGCTGACCTCCGGGAAGAATCTCGGCGGCCAGTTTACCGCAAGAGAGGGGGAAGCGTTTGCGCTGGGTCAAATTGCTTGTGTGGCGAGGGAGCTTGCTCCCCCTGGAGCACGCAGCGCTCCCGGTTTTGTGCGGCCGCTACGCGACCGAGCGGGAGCAAGCTCCCTCGCCACAGGTAGTGCTCAGCCCGGCGGCCAGTTCATCTGGCGCTGACCCAGCACATGCATATGGATGTGATAAACGGTCTGCCCGCCATCTTCATTGCAGTTCATCACCACGCGGAAGCCCTTTTCACAGCCTTGTTCCACCGCCAGGCGCTGGGCGGTGAACAGGATATGCCCGGCCAGTGCCTTGTCTTCCTCGGTGAGGTCGTTAAGGGTGCGGATCGGCTTTTTCGGGATCACCAGGAAATGCACGGGGGCCATTGGCGCGATGTCGTGGAAGGCCAGGACCTGGTCATCCTCATAGATGATCTTCGCGGGTATTTCTCTGTTGATGATCTTGGTGAACAGAGTATCCACAGCTGTTTCTCCATTGTGAAAGTGCAGGGTGAGTGTACTCACGCGATCAGCGCGGGCAATAGGCCTTGTTGATCGCGCCGGCGATTTTGCGGGTTAGCCAGCGTGGGCTCAGGCGTGGGCTGAACGCCAGCCAGCGATTACGCCGGCCGGGAATGATGATGGCTTTGTTCTTGGCCAGGGCGCGCACGGTGTAGAGCGCGACTTCTTCCGGGCTCATCAGCTGTTGGCTGCGGTCCAGCTTGGCGGTGTCCATTTGTGCGGTGCCGAAGAATGCGGTGCGGGTCGGGCCCGGGCAGAGTACGGAAACCTTGATGCCGCAGGTCTTCAGTTCCTCGCGCAAGCCTTCGGAAAAGTGCAGCACGTAGGCCTTGCTGGCGTAGTAGGTGCTCATCCACGGCCCCGGCTGGAACGCGGCAACCGACGCCACGTTGAGAATCTGCCCGCCGCCGTGCAGGGCCATGGCGTTGCCGAGGGCGTGGCACATACGGGTCAGGGCCAGGATGTTGACTTCCATCAGGTCCTGTTCTGTCATCCAGTCCTGTGCCAGGAATGGCCCGCTGGTGCCGATACCGGCGCAGTTGACCAGCAGGTCGATCTGCCGCTCGCCTTCCTCAAGCTCCAGTAGAAAGCCGGAGAGCCGCAAGGGCTCGCCCAGGTCGCAGGCACGGAACAGCACTTCGACGCCGAAGCGCTGAGTCAATTCGATTGCAATGCTTTCCAACTGATCACGCTGGCGGGCCACCAGAATCAAGCTGCGGCCGCGACGGGCCAGTGCTTCGGCCAAGGCCAGGCCGATGCCGCTGGAGGCACCGGTGATCAGAGCGTAACGGGTCATGCGTTTCTCCATCGCAACGCTACCGGGCCTGTGACAGAGGCGTCACAGGCGTCGGGCGTTTTTCACTGTTGCGTAGAGTCTACAGGTTCGGCTGCGTCGTCAGCACTTTGCACATCGACTTCATCGACGGTGGTGGCCTGGTCGCTGTCGTCATCGGAGTTGATGGAGCTGCTTTCGTAGCTGCCGCCTACGTCACTTTCCAGTTGATCCAGGTAGCCGCTCATGCCCAGCATCACACCGCCGGCAAGCATCAGCGGAATGAATGCGAGCCACAGAGCGGACAGGATTTTTACGGCGGTAGAGTTGCGCGGTGGCGGCGCGCCGTACTGGTTGGCGCCGGTATTGCCCGGGAGGACCATCAGCAGGATCGGGAAGATGCTACCTACGAACGGCACCAGGTGAAGGAACCACAGCCACCCGGACCAACCCAGGTCATGCAGGCGTTGCACGGTGATCTGCACGCTGACCCATACAGCGGCTACGAGCAGGGCAATCCCCACCAGGAAGCCAATGACCATGGCAATCGTTGGAGACACCGCGGCGATGCCCAGCCCGACAGTGAAGAACACGCCTGAGATAAGGAGCATCACCACGCTCAGTACCAGTGTCCATGCCAGGAAGCGCAGGCGTCCGATACGCCCGTTGACGGTGAATACCTTGAGGGTGGAAAACTCCGGCAGGTTCTCGCCAACGGTTGCCCGGGGCGGGGCGTAAGGCGAAGCGGCGGAGCCGGCGTAATCAGTTGAGCTGCCGGAGTCCGTTTCGTGTGTTTCGGCAAGGCTGAAGGCGACGGGCTGCTCTTCTTCTATGCGCGCATCGACCCCGGCGTTTTTCAGCGCTTGCAGATAGGTCTCTGCATCGGCGCGGGAAAGGTCACGCTTCAGGGCGACCGGACGGCCGGTGAAGAGTTTTTCGATCGCTTCAACGTCGCTTTTGAACAGTTCGGCGAGATTCAGCTTGGCGGTGGTGCTCTCGACACCCGGGAGCAATGCGCCATCAAACACAATCTTGAAACGGTTGTCGCTCATGCGGGCATCCTTGTCACTTGAATAAGGGGGGCTGCTTCGGTCAGCAGGCGTTACATCACGGATCAGCGTGGCCAGCGTTTAGGCAATTGTGCCGCATGCTCGAGCGCCTTGCGGTATTCGGCATCCAGGCGGGCCACGAGTTCATCGACGCTGGGCAAATCATCAATCTCACCGACGCCCTGGCCGGCGGACCACACGGTCTTCCAGGCTTTTGCTTCGTCGTTGAGTGGCTTGAGCTTGGAGCCGAAATTGACTTCACCCTTGCCTTGCAGCGCGGCGAGGTCGAAACCGGCGTTTTCCAGGCTCTGGCGCATAAAGCTTGCGGGAACACCGGAGACGGCTGGAGTGTGCACGATGTCGGCGGCGCGCGATGTGAGCAGCATCTCTTTATAGGCATCCGGGGCATGGCTTTCGGTGGTGCCGATAAAACGCGTGCCGAAATAGGCCAGGTCGGCGCCGAGCAGCTGTGCCGCGAGGATCTCGTGGCCGTGGTTGAGGCAGCCAGCCAGCAGCAGTGTCTTGTCGAAGAACTGACGGATTTCTGCAATCAGCGAGAACGGGCTCCAGGTGCCGGCGTGACCACCGGCGCCCGCCGCAACGGCGATCAGGCCATCGACGCCGGCTTCAGCGGCTTTTTCGGCGTGGCGCCGGGTCGTGACATCGTGGAATACCAGGCCGCCGTAGCTATGCACCGCGTCTACCAATTCTTTCACCGCGCCCAGGCTGGTGATGACGATCGGCACCTTGTGCTCGACGCAGATCGCCAGGTCAGCTTCCACCCGCGGGTTACTGTTGTGCACGATCAGGTTGACCGCATAGGGTGCCGGGTTATCCAGCAGCGCCAGGCCCGCTTCGATTTCTTCCAGCCACGCCTTGAAGCCGCTGCTTTCCCGCTGGTTGAGGGCAGGGAAGCTGCCGACGATTCCGTTGCGGCAGCAGGCCAGCACCAGTTGCGGGTTGGAAATCAGAAACATCGGCGCGGCCACGACGGGCAGGCGCAGACTTTGTTCGAGCGAAGCGGGCAGCGACATTGGAAGTACCCCGAGTAATAGAGATTAGAACGGTTTGACCACGACCAAAATTACGATAGCCAGCAATATCAGAACTGGCACTTCATTGAACCAGCGATAAAAGACATGGCTGCGGGTGTTTTCGCCACGGGCAAAACGTTTTACCTGCGCACCGCACATGTGGTGGTAGCCAATCAGCAGTACTACCAGGGTCAACTTGGCGTGAATCCACGCCCCGGATTGAAAGATGGCCGGGTTGAGGTAGATCAGCCAGCCGCCGAACACCAGGCTGGCAATCATCGCCGGCCCCATGATGCCGCGGTAGAGCTTGCGCTCCATTACGCTGAAGCGTTCCTTGCTGACGGTGTCCTCGCTTTGCGCGTGGTAGACGAACAGGCGCGGAAGGTAGAACAGTGCGGCAAACCAGCAGACGATGCTGACGATATGGAAGGCTTTGACCCATAGATAAAGCATTTTTAGTTATTCCCAGGTTCACGGTAGCTGAAGATAGTAGTGGCTCAAGCGTCTACACGTCACGTTGACGGTTGTCGCAGGACGATACGGACCCTATTATCGACGGCTTTCCAGTGGGTTCGTTGAGGGCAGGTTTATGGTCAAGGTCGGTATCGTCGGCGGCACGGGTTACACCGGTGTCGAATTGCTGCGTCTGTTGGCTCAGCATCCGCAAGCTGAGGTGGTGGTGATCACTTCCCGATCCGAGGCCGGCCTGGCGGTGGCGGACATGTATCCGAACCTGCGAGGCCACTACGATGGCCTGGCGTTCAGCGTGCCGGACATCAAGACCCTGGGTGCCTGTGATGTGGTGTTCTTCGCCACGCCCCACGGTGTTGCCCATGCCCTGGCGGGCGAGTTGCTGGCAGCGGGCACCAAGGTGATCGATTTGTCGGCGGACTTCCGCCTGCAGGACGCCGATGAGTGGGCCAAGTGGTACGGCCAGCCTCACGGCGCGCCGGAGTTACTGGAAGAGGCGGTGTATGGCCTGCCGGAGGTCAATCGCGAGCTGATCAAACAAGCGCGCCTGATCGCCGTACCAGGTTGCTATCCAACCGCTACACAGCTGGGTTTCCTGCCATTGCTGGAAGCCGGGCTGGCGGACGCATCGCGGCTGATTGCTGACTGCAAGTCGGGTGTCAGCGGTGCTGGCCGTGGTGCTGCTGTAGGCTCGCTTTACTCCGAGACGTCGGAAAGCATGAAAGCCTATGCGGTGAAAGGTCATCGTCACTTGCCGGAAATTCGCCAGGGGCTGCGTCGCGCAGCAGATAAAGATGTCGGCCTGACGTTTGTGCCTCACCTGACGCCGATGATCCGCGGGATCCACTCCACGCTGTATGCGACAGTCGTTGATCGTTCGGTGGACCTGCAGGCGCTGTTCGAAAAGCGTTATGCCGATGAGCCGTTCGTCGATGTGATGCCGGCGGGCAGCCACCCGGAAACCCGCAGCGTGCGTGGCGCCAACGTGTGCCGTATCGCGGTGCACCGTCCACAGGATGGTGATCTGGTGGTGGTGCTGTCGGTGATCGATAACCTGGTCAAGGGCGCCTCGGGCCAGGCCGTGCAGAACATGAACATCCTGTTTGGTCTGGATGAGAAGCTGGGCCTGTCCCATGCGGGCATGCTGCCGTAATTTTTCTGCTATTGCGCAAAGGCCCGTTGATCGGGCCTTTCGTGTTTTTAATGGCCACTGCGCAGATTGATATACCGTAACAATAGTTGACCGCTTTTCTAGGAGAAGCGGATAATGCCCGCCATCACGCATATGGCGGCGCTACGCCGGGAGATTATCAGCATGAGCGTTGAATCCTTCACCCCCACGGCTTTGCAATTCACCCACGGTGCTGCGCACAAGGTGAAGAGCCTGGTCGATGAAGAGGGTAATGATCGCTTGAAGCTGCGCGTATTTGTTACGGGCGGCGGTTGTTCAGGGTTTCAGTACGGTTTCACCTTCGATGAAGACGTGGCCGATGACGACACCATCGTTGAGCGCGAGGGCGTAAGCCTGGTCGTCGATCCGATGAGCTTCCAGTACCTGGCAGGAGCCGAGGTGGACTATCAGGAAGGTCTGGAAGGTTCGCGCTTCGTGATCAAGAACCCGAATGCCACTACTACCTGTGGTTGCGGGTCTTCGTTCTCGATCTGATCGAAAGCGGATGTAAAAACGCCGCTTGGCCTTGATAGGTTCAAGCGGCGTTTTGCTGTGTGGGGGTCAGGCCGGGTAGATCGCGCCGAGTACCCGAAGGCCGCGGGCGCCGGTGACGCTGGGGCGGTTGGCAGCGATGCCTTCAAGGCAGCAATGGGCCAGCCAGGCGAAGGCCATGGCTTCGACCCAGTCGGGGTCCACGCCGTAAGTGGCGGTGCTGCTGACTTGGGTGGCTGGTAGCAGTGCGCTGAGGCGGCTCATCAAGGTTGCGTTATGGGCGCCGCCGCCGCAGACCAGCAGGGTTTCGGTCTGCGGTTGTGCGGTTTGCAGGGATTCGACGATGGTCAGGGCGGTCAGCTCAAGCAGTGTGGCTTGCACGTCCTGGGCTGCGAATGGCGGTAGCCGTCCCAGGTGATGCTCAAGCCATCCCAGGTTGAAGACTTCACGTCCGGTGCTTTTTGGCCCTTTGGTCACGAAGAACGGGTCGCTGAGTAACGCCTTGAGTAGCAGGGGTTCAACTTTCCCGCTGGCAGCCCACAGGCCATCGCGGTCGAAGTTCTCGCCGCGTTGCTGGTGAATCCAGGCATCCAGCAGGACGTTGCCCGGGCCGCAATCAAAGCCGGCGACTGGCTTGTCTGTCTCGATCAAGCTGAGGTTGCTGAAGCCGCCGATGTTCAGTACGGCACGGTTGCCCGTACGCTCGCCAAACAATGCCTCATGAAATGCAGGAACCAGCGGGGCGCCTTGGCCACCTGCGGCGACATCGCGGCTGCGGAAATCACTGACAACGGTGATTCCGGTCAATTCGGTGAGCAGCGCCGGGTTGCCGATCTGCACGGTAAAGCCCCGGGCAGGTTCGTGGCGAATGGTTTGGCCGTGGCTGCCAATTGCTCGAATGTCCTGGGGTTTGAGTTTCTGCTGGTCCAATAGGGCGTGAATGCCTTGGGCGGCGAGTGTCACCCAGTTCTGCTGGGCAATCGCCGAACGGGCAATCTCGTCCGGGCCACTGGCGCACAGGCCAAGCAGCTCGGAACGCAGGGAGTCAGGCATAGGGATGTAATGGGTGGCAATCAGCTTGATCGCCGGTGCAAACTCGATCAGCGCAATGTCCAGGCCATCAAGGCTGGTCCCGGACATCACACCTATATAGAGCGACATGGTTTAGCGTTTCGCCGAGGCCAGGAGGGTGGAGCGCTCCTGGTCCATGCGGGCCATGAGTGGCTGGCTCTGCTGCAGGAAGCGTGCGCGCTCGGCCTTGGCGATTGGATCAGCCATTGGCAGCTTTTGACCCAGTGGGTCGACGTGCACACCGTTGACCTGGAACTCGTAGTGCAGGTGTGGTCCGGTGGACAGGCCAGTGGTGCCGATATAGCCGATCACCTGGCCTTGCTTGACGTTGCCGCCAGTCTGGATGCCTTTAGCAAAGCCTTGCATGTGGCCATACAGCGTACGGTAGGTATTGCCGTGCTGGATGATCACAGTATTGCCGTAGCCGCCACGGCGACCGGCCAGCAAAACCTTACCGTCACCAGCCGCCTTGATTGGCGTGCCGCGCGGAGCTGCGTAGTCGACGCCTTTATGGGCGCGAATTTTGTTCAGAATTGGATGCTTGCGACCCATCGAGAAACGCGAGCTAATACGGGCGAAGTCAACCGGAGTACGGATGAACGCCTTGCGCATGCTGTTGCCGTCGGCGGTGTAGTAGCTGCTGTTGCCTTGTTTGTTGGTGTAGCGCACGGCGGTGTAGGTCTTGCCACGGTTGGTGAACCGCGCAGAAAGGATGTTGCCGGTGCCGACGACCTTGCCGTTGGCGACCTTTTGCTCGTAGATCACGTCGAATTCGTCGCCCTGGCGAATGTCCTGGGCAAAGTCGATGTCGTAGCCAAACACGCTGGCCATGTCCATGGTCATGCTGTGGGACAACCCGGCGCGCGCGGCTGATTGGGACAACGAGCTGTTGATCACGCCGTGTACATAGGCGGAGCGCATCACTGGCTTGGTGGTGATGCGGTTGAACGCAAAGCCCTTGGCGCCTTTGGTCAGCGTGATGCTTTCCAGGTCGCTGATATTGCTGTGCAGGTTGTGCAGTTGCCCGTCGGCTGTCAATTCGAATTCAAGCTTCTGGCCATGCTTGAGTTGGGTGAACTGCTTGGCCTGCTTGTCGCTTGCCAGTACATCATTGACCGTCGCGGCTGGGAGGCCGACCTTTTCGAACAGGGTCGAAAGGGTGTCGCCTTTGGCAACAATGACTTCCCGGTGTAGCGGGTTCTTGGGTGTTTCTACCGCAGGCTTGGCCTGCGCGGTCTCTTTAGTGTCTTCGGCGCTGTTTTCAATCTGGGCAAACGGCGACTCTGTTGCGCCATTTGTGGCTTGCAGTGCGTCGGAAGCGTCTTGATCTTGTGTCAGTTGCTCAACCGGACTTTCCAGGTCAAGGCTCAGTGTCGTTCGTTTGGCTTCTACATCGCTGGAAGGAAATACCAGGAGTGCCAGGCTCAGAAGGGCGGCGATCCCACTTGCGGCGAGCAGGTGGGTCTTCGGGTAAAGCGGCGGCGCTTTAGACGGTTCTGTGGTCATAAGTAATTTTGACTTTGAAAAGATGAATTGGAAAAGATGAATGACATGATGAAGATGAAATAACTGTATAAAATATAACCAAATCATCTGTGGTGCAAGCTTGCGAACGCTGGGCTTGCTGAACGGTGTCCGTGCGCAGGGCAAAACTTGTAATTAGTCCCTGATCTTGTATGGTTGGTTCCCTTTTGAATCTGAGCCTTGCGGGTCTGTTATGAAGTCGGTTGAAGAGCAGCTAGCGCTGATCAAACGTGGTGCGGAAGAACTGTTGGTCGAAGCTGAGCTGATCGAAAAGCTCAAGCGTGGCCAGCCCCTGCGTATTAAGGCCGGCTTTGATCCGACAGCGCCGGATCTGCACCTTGGACATACGGTGCTTATTAATAAGCTGCGTCAGTTCCAGGAGTTGGGGCATCAGGTGATCTTCCTTATAGGTGACTTCACCGGGATGATTGGCGATCCGAGCGGCAAGAGCGCTACGCGTCCGCCGCTGACCCGTGAGCAGGTCCTCGATAATGCCGAGACCTACAAGACCCAGGTCTTCAAGATTCTCGATCCAGCCAAGACCGAGGTGGCATTCAACTCCACCTGGATGGATCAAATGGGGCCGGCGGATTTTATTCGTCTTACGTCCCAGTACACCGTTGCTCGCATGCTCGAGCGCGATGACTTCGATAAGCGCTACTCCACCAATCAGCCGATCGCGATCCATGAGTTCCTGTACCCGCTGGTTCAAGGGTATGACTCGGTGGCGTTGCGTGCCGATGTCGAGTTGGGCGGTACCGATCAGAAGTTCAACCTGCTGATGGGGCGTGAGCTGCAGCGTGCGTATGGGCAAGAGGCGCAGTGCATTCTGACCATGCCTTTGCTGGAGGGGTTGGATGGCGTCAAGAAGATGTCCAAGTCCTTGGGTAACTACGTTGGTATCCAGGAAGCGCCGGGTGTGATGTACGGCAAGCTGGTTTCGATTCCGGATGCACTGATGTGGCGTTACTTTGAGCTGCTGAGCTTCCGCTCGATGGATGAGATCAATGCATTGCGTGCTGAAGTGGAAGCTGGTGCGAATCCGCGGGATGTGAAGATCAAGCTGGCGGAAGAGATCGTTGCGCGCTTCCACGGCGAAGAGGCTGCTGCCAGCGCTCACCGTGCTGCGGGTAACCGTATGAAGGATGGCGAGCTGCCGGATGATCTGCCTGAGGTTGAATTGACTGCTGCCGAGGCAATGCCGATTGCTGCTGTCCTTAATAAGGCGGGCCTGGTGAAGAACTCGGCAGTGGCGCGCGACCTTCTGGGTTCTGGCGGTGTGCGTATAGATGGTGAGGTTGTTGATCGCACCTTTATATACGAGCTGGGCGCGACTCACGTTTGCCAGGCCGGCAAGAAGGCATTTGCGCGTATTACGCTTAAATCCGAATAAACCTGAAATTAACTGTTGACGGCGATTTATATCTGTCTATAATTCGCCCCACTTCCGGCGCAGTCGAAACGGAAAACTCCTTGGTAAACAAAGAGTTATGTAGG